>CAZIFS010000038.1:0-13066 GCA_964539165.1 uncultured Rhodoluna sp.
AGCGCATTGGTGCAGAACTGGTTAAAGAAGTTGCCAAGAAGACTGACGACGTAGCAGGCGACGGAACCACTACCGCAACCGTTCTAGCTCAGGCATTGGTTCGCGAAGGTCTTCGCAACGTTGCTGCGGGTGCTGACCCAATCAGCCTCAAGCGCGGCATCGAGAAGGCTGTCGCAGCTGTAACCGTAGAACTAATTGCAAACGCAAAGCCAGTCGAGACCAAAGAGCAGATCGCGGCAACCGCGTCTATCTCTGCAGGCGACACCCAGATTGGTGAGCTTATTGCTGAGGCAATCGACAAGGTTGGTCGCGAAGGCGTAGTGACCGTTGAAGAGTCAAACACCTTCGGCATTGAGCTAGAACTAACCGAGGGTATGCGCTTCGACAAGGGCTACATCTCGGCTTACATGGTTACCGACCCAGAGCGTCAAGAAGCAGTTCTTGAAGATGCATATGTTTTGATTGCAAACTCAAAAATCTCAAGCATCAAAGATCTTCTTCCAATCGTTGACAAGGTTATTCAGGCTAACAAGCCGCTTCTGATCATTGCTGAAGACATCGAGGGTGAGGCCCTCGCTACCCTGATCGTCAACAAGATCCGTGGCATCTTCAAGTCAGTCGCTGTTAAGGCACCTGGCTTTGGCGATCGCCGCAAGGCAATGCTTCAGGACATCGCAATCTTGACTGGTGGTCAGGTTATCTCTGAAGAGGTTGGCCTAAAGCTAGATGCAACCACCCTTGACCTACTAGGTCGTGCGCGCAAGGTTGTTATCACCAAGGATGAAACCACCATCGTCGAAGGTGCTGGCGACCAGGACATGATCGCTGGTCGTGTTGAGCAGATCCGTCGCGAAATCGACAACTCTGACAGCGACTATGACCGCGAGAAGCTACAGGAGCGTCTAGCCAAGCTTGCCGGCGGTGTAGCAGTTATCAAGGCTGGTGCCGCTACCGAGGTTGAGCTTAAAGAGCGCAAGCACCGCATCGAAGATGCAGTTCGCAACGCCAAGGCTGCTGTTGAAGAAGGCATCGTCGCCGGTGGTGGCGTTGCGTTGCTTCAGGCTGGCAAGACTGCATTCGAGAAGCTTGAGCTAACCGGAGACGAAGCTACTGGTGCAAACATTGTTCGTGTTGCTATCTCAGCTCCGCTAAAGCAGATCGCAATCAACGCTGGCCTAGAGCCTGGTGTTGTAGCAGAGCGCGTTGCAGGCCTGCCTTCCGGTGAGGGTCTAAACGCAGCAACTGGAGAATATGTTGACATGCTAAAGGCTGGCATCAACGACCCAGTGAAGGTGACTCGTTCAGCACTGCAGAACGCAGCTTCGATTGCTGGTTTGTTCTTGACTACCGAAGCAGTTGTTGCAGAGAAGCCAGAGCCTGCTGCTCCGGCTGCTGCACCACAGGGCGGCATGGACTTCTAAGTCGATTCATAAAAAACGGGCAGCCTTTCGCAGCTGCCCGTTTTTTATGCCTGGCCTAGGCGGGTGCATAATTGATTTAGTTGCGTTCGCAACTATATTTGAAAGGCATCATGCAGAATCTCGACAAGTTTCTAAAACTTCGCTCATTTGTAAACCAAGTCGAGTCACGCCTCGATAGCGGTTTGGTCTACGGTGTAAGTTTCAACGAATTTGTGATCATGAGGGCCTTAGTAGCGGCCGATGCTGAAGGCATGCGCAGAAGTGACCTTGCTGCGACCGTTGGTCTTAGTGTCTCTGGCCTCACGAGAGCGCTACAGCCGCTCGAAAAGCTTGGTTACGTTGAGCGCCGCGATGCCCTGGCAGACGCGCGTGAGCGTCGCGTGGCACTTTCGAAAACCGCTGCCGATCTTTACTCAGACATTGAAGCCAACGTGCTCAGTCGCCTAGCTGATCGCGCCGAAGAAATTACAAAAATAACCGCTGATTAGCAAGCTCAATCTCGCTGTATTGGTTTGCAGCCAGCGCAAGCGCCTGACCAATTTCGTTGAGTTGGTTTTCAACTTGACTTGCAGTTACTCGCCACCGACTAGCTAGTTCTTGAAAGCTATTAGCAGCGAGGCCTGTCCATGAGGATTGCAGAGCGTTGAGTTGGCCTAGAAGCGCGTTTGCCTCTTGGTTTAGTACTTGAATGCTGATTTGAACGGCGCTGTTGGCGACCAGAACCTGGTCGCTATCTACTGTGAATTGAGTCATGCCAAAAGTTTGCTTAAGGCAATGACAGTTTGGATTTTCGTTCGCGAAACTGTGAATAACTAGGCCGGAAGCGACACTCGGAATGTAGCGCCGCCGCCTTCAGTTTCGATTGCGACGATGTTGCCGCCATGGCGCTTTACGATGCTCGAAACAATAGCCAATCCGAGTCCCGATCCACCAGTTTCGCTGTTGCGAGAGTTGTCGACCCGATAGAAGCGTTCAAAAACTTTGTCGCGCAGCTGCTCAGGAATTCCCTCGCCATGATCACGAACATCGATAATTACAAACTTTTTGCCGTCGACTTTGGCGCTGCCATCAAGCACGATTTCAATAGAACCATCAGCTGGTGAAAAACGTGAGGCATTTGCCAGAAGATTAGTGAAAACCTGACGAATTGCATTCGCGTCTACATTAGCCATGAGTGATTCATCGGCTGCAAAATCTTCACCCGAAGCATGAATCACTCGGATGCTCTGCCCTGCCGCTGCAACACTTGCATCCATGGCGCTGTCGCGGGCAAGGGACACCAAATTGGTTGGCGTCTTTGTTGGAGCAGCGCCTTCATCCATGCGTGTGAGAGTCAACAGGCTCTCGACCAAGCCAGTCATTCGAACGGCTTCGCTTTCGATTCGCCCCATGGCCTCAGCAATTTGCTCGGGCTTCTTCAGCGCGCCCATTCGATAAAGCTCGGCATAACCTCGAACAGAGACCAGGGGAGTGCGCAGTTCGTGGCTGGCGTCAGACACAAAACGGCGCATCTGATCAAGAGTAGAGTTGCGATTTTGCATGGCGTTGTCAATGCCATTGAGCATGCTGTTTAGTGCACGATTTAGACGAGCGATTTCTGTGTTTCCGGGGCGTTCAATGAGTCGCTGAGATGTATCGCCGGCGCTCACCAACTTGGCAGTGCGCTCAACCTCATTCAGCGGCCGAAGTGCCGAAGATATTGTGAACCAAATGCTGAAGCCGCTAAAGAAAAGCAAGAGTAAACCAAACCCCAAACCGATTGAGCCATACATGGTGAGCAAAGCACCATTCGCATTTGTAGGCAGCGCAACGATTAGCGAGCCAGGGCGCGTGGTGAGGGGTACTGCGACCATTCGCCAACCCTCGCCGCGAACTTCTTCAGAAATTTTTCCATTGATGTCAACCTCGAACGGAACACCACCGCTGGCGGCAACCACGGCAGAGGTAAAGCCAGTTAGGTTCGGGACTTCGTCTTGGTCGCTAGCGCTCGAGACTAAACCGATGATTAGCTTTCCCTCGGTGCTCACATAACCGATGTAAAAATCGCTAGGCAAGCTAGGAAGGGTAAGTTCGCCGTTCGCCAGGTGTGACTCGATCATCATCGGGTCTTCATGGTTCAGCGCAGCCGCGGTTGAAGTCAAGAGGGTGTCGGTGTTGGCTAACAAATAAGTGCGCAGCAGTGAGATGGTACCCATGCTCGACACCATCAGCAACAGACCGATGAGGGCAACTGATAGTGCGGTCAACTTAGAACGCAGAGAAATGCGCTCCCAGATGTTGCCGAACTTTTCAGACACTACTTGCCGTTCTTGACTGACTTATACATGTAACCAACGCCGCGCTTGGTTTGAATTAGCGGCTCAGAAGTTAGCGGGTCAAGTTTCTTTCTCAGATAAGAAACATAAGACTCCACGATCCCCATTTCACCGTTGAAGTCATACTCCCACACGTGATCGAGAATCTGGGCCTTGGTCAAAACTCGGTTTGGGTTCGACATCAAGAAGCGCAGAAGTTTGTATTCGGTTGGGCTCAAGTCAACCACACTGTCATTCACGAAAACTTCGTGAGCATCCTGGTTGATTCGAATCTCGCCAACCTCTAGAACCGACTCTTCGACCTCGGCTGCTTTGGTGCGACGAAGAATTGCGTTAATGCGGGCGACAATTTCATCCAAACTAAATGGCTTCGTCATGTAGTCATCGCCACCAACTGTAAGGCCAGTGATTTTGTCTTCAGTTTCGTCGCGAGCGGTCAAGAATAAAACCGGGGCGTTGATGCCCATCGAGCGAATTTTCTTGGTAACGCTGAATCCGTTCATGTCGGGCAACATTACGTCAAGCAAGATGATGTCTGGGTTGCCTTTTTCAGCGGCGTTAACCGCATCGGCGCCGTTGGCTACAGCGTGAACGCTAAACCCGGCAAAGCGAAGGCTGGTTGAAAGAAGATCACGGATGTTTGGCTCGTCATCGACGATGAGTACCTTGATGTTTTCCATAGCTAGAGTTTCACAGGTTTATCTGGGAGATTCCTGTGAGTCTGCTGGATGCTTAGAGCTCGAAGGAGTCCATAATTTCGTAGCTATAACCTTGTTCGGCTAAGAATCTTTGGCGGTTTTGAGCAAAGTCTTGATCAATGGTGTCGCGGGCAATCAGAGTGTAGAAATTCGCAGCGCGACCATCAGCTTTCGGGCGCAAAAGGCGACCGAGGCGTTGGGCTTCTTCTTGACGGCTTCCGTAGGAACCTGAAATTTGAATCGCGACAGATGCTTCAGGCAGGTCAATTGAGAAGTTGGCAACCTTAGAAACCACAAGCGTGGTGATTCGACCATTTCTGAAGTCATCGAAAAGTCGCTCTCGGTCTGCAATCGGAGTTTCACCCGTGATCTCATCAACTTTTAGAGCCGCAGATACTTCGTGAATTTGATCTAGATATTGCCCAATAATCAGAGTTGGCTCACCTTGGTGTCTAGCCATCAATTGCTTGATTACCGGAATTTTGCTCGAAGAGGTAGCCGCAATTCGATAACGATCCTCTTGGTTAGAGACTGCGTAGTTGAGACGCTCTTCGTCGGGTAGGTCAATACGAACCTCGAAGCACGCTGCCGGCGCGATGTATCCCTGGGCCTCGATTTCCTTCCAAGGTGCATCGAATCGTTTTGGCCCAATTAGAGAGAAAACCTCGCCCTCTTTACCATCTTCGCGAACCAGGGTTGCTGTTAGGCCAAGGCGTCGTCGAGCCTGCAAATCGGCAGTCATCTTAAAAATTGGGGCTGGCAAAAGATGAACTTCGTCATAAACGATTAGCCCCCAGTCGTTGGCATTCAACAGTGCCAGGTGAGCGTATTCACTCTTTCGCTTAGTGGTCAAAATTTGGTAAGTCGCAATAGTTACTGGCTTGATTTCTTTCAAAGAACCCGAGTACTCGCCGATTTCATCTTCGGTGAGCGTGGTTCGACGAATCAATTCAGACTTCCACTGACGAGCCGAAACAGTGTTGGTGACCAAAATCAGGGTGTTGGTCTTGGCTACTGCCATAGCAGCGGCACCTACGATGGTTTTACCAGCGCCGCATGGCAGAACCACGACGCCAGAGCCGCCATCCCAGAATTTCTCGACTGCCTGGTTTTGGTAGTCACGCACTTTCCACTCACTGGATTGCTGCATTGCAATTTCGTGCGGGGTGCCCTCGGTATAGCCAGCAAAGTCTTCGGCTGGCCAGCCCAGTTTCAAAAGCTCTTGCTTTACCTGGCCACGTGCCCAAGGTTGAATCTTGAAGGCCTCGTTCGAAATTGGGCCATCGAGAAGTTCAGAAATTTTTCGGTGTCGACTTGCCTCGAGCAAAATGGCGCGGTCGGTCGAAAACAATTCGAGTTCACCATCTGCACCCCGCTGAATAAGCAGGCGACCATACCTAGACATGGTTTCGGTGATGTCGGCACGCACTGAACTTGGCACCGCAAACTTTGCATATTTGTCGAGTACGCCCAGCACAAATTCAGAATCGTGTCCGGCCGCTCGCGCGTTCCAAAGCCCTAGACGCGTGATTCGATAGGTGTGAATGTGCTCTGGCGCACGCTCGAGCTCGGCGAAAATCGCAAGGTCATGACGGGCATCAGCGGCCTGCGGGTGGTCAACCTCAAGCAGAGCAGTCTTGTCGCTTTGAACGATCAGTGGCCCAGTAGTCATCCTTCTAGCCTATTGAATAACTACTCGGATGATGTTGGCTACTGGAAGAGTTCGCTCAATGTCTGCCTTGCGGTCTTTGGCACGAAGGCGGCCGTTTGCAATGCCGATTGGTTCGAGAAGGAAATCAATCTCATCTCCGGCCGCAGATTTTACGGTCACCAGTACCTTGCCCTTGTTTTTTATGGCAAGTTCGATTTGACGGGTAAGGTCATCGCCATCGGGTGAATCGCCTACCTTTGCATCTTGCTCGCGCAATCTAGCAATGTCTTCACGCACTGATTTCGTGGCGCTAACACCTTCAGCCTGGGAATTAACCTGGTGCGGTGAGATTACCTCTCCTGAGGCATCTACGCGCACGGCTGCAAGACCGATTTCACGCAGACCAAAATAGACGACCTCGGGTTCAAACCTTGAAACCAAGTCACCGTTCGGCAACGCCTGGATTGCAAATGGCTTGAGTCGGGAATCGTTCATGATTGACGCAAGTTGCACCACGTCACTCGACCTAATGACTGAGCGAGTGCCATCGGTCCCAGCAGAAACCGTGAGCTTTTTGAAGCGATTCGCAGCCTCGCGAATGAGGTAGTCAACCGGCTGGGGGAGTTTAGTTCCAGACATTTCAGCGAGCAGCTCGCGAATCTGGTTTTCATCCATGCCGGTTTCAAGACCGTGGCTCAAGCTGAGCGCTGAAAGGCGATAGGTAGAAGCGACACCAATTTGCTCGGTGCTAACAAAGCGCCGAAGTTGAATCTCGAGTTTGGTAGGCAGTGGGCCCGGAGCAATGATCGAAAGATCGGCTTGAACAATGATGCGATTTTGATTCGCTGGTAGATGCTGAGTAGCTAACTCAGAAGCTGCTTCGTGTTGACAAACCAGTACCTTGCTGCACCACGAGCTCATCCAGCCGTTTGCAGAAAGGCCCAGCATGGCCGCAAAATTGCTCAACTTAGTTATTTTCGACGACACCGAGTTGTCGGCAAAAGGATAAACGGCAGGTAATTTTTCACTAAGCGAAATCGGCAGTGTGAAGTTCGAGATAGTCGCGTTTAGCTCTCGCGCAGAGGTGTCGCCAAGCATTTGCCGCCAGACCAAGCAAAGGTGCAAATAGCGTTCAGCCGGGCTCCAGTTGAGCCAAAAATCAGACTGTGGTGTCAGCTGCCAGCGGCCGTCTGAGAGGGTGATCAAGTTTGCAAACCTGGCTAAGTCGTAAATCTCGCGGGCATAATCATTGGTTTTGCGCAGGTGATTTGCCAAGCGCTTGAGGTCGGGCAGGCCAACATTGCGCTTGCCAACCTCGCGCACATAGCGCAGCTCAAGATCAAGAATCAGCTCATTAATCGCTTGCAAAGTTTCAAAAATTTCGAGACCGGCATCTCGGTCTACCGTGACCTGATCAATTGAACTTTCTTCAGCTACCGTCGTTAAATTTTCACGGATTGCAGGGAACTGTTTAAAGGCTTCGCGGGTGGATTCAAACGGCTTGAACTCGCTGTCTACCAACATCAATTTGGTCAGTTCGGTTGCGGCTTCGGTTTGGTTCGTAGAACCTGCTACTAGGGTCTCGAGTGCACGGGCCTGGCTAAACGGCAGCGCAGAAATCGCGGCTGAAACTGAGCTTGGCTTGGTTAGTGCTTCTGCCAAGTCAAAGAAGTCAACCGCGCCTGACGCATTAATCATGCGCTCAGTTATCAGCGTTTCAAGTTGGTCATCTGTGAGTTTGCGCAAGGATGCTGCGACTTGCAATAACTCACTCATGATGCCCCCGCATTCGCAAAACTAGTTGCTGCGGTTTTCGCGACTGCGGCGTCGAACGTTGAAGACCAGCAGCAAAATGATGCAGAGCGCGCCGGCCGCCAAGCCGAACTGCGGGTAGAAAACCATTAGCGGCAGCAGGTTGGTGGCGCCAACCGTTGGGGTTGCTGCGCTTGAAGCGGCCATAATCAAGGTGATGATCATTACCAAGACCGAGGTACCGATCAATCCAGCTGCCATGTAGGCAAGGATGGTTTCGATTCTCGGAGCAGGTGATTCTTTGGGTGATGAAGTCTGTTTAGCCATCCTTCTAGGATACCCGTGGGAATCGCAGGATAACTCGGCTAAAATAAGGGTTTGGATTTACGAAAGAGGTTTCCATGCCAACCGGCAAAGTCAAGTTCTTCGACGAAGAAAAAGGTTTTGGTTTCATCGCATCTGACGAGGGTGCCGAAGTCTTCCTTCACGCAAGCGCGCTGCCCGCAGGCACTACCTCAATTCGCCCTGGTAGCCGAATCGAATTCAGCGTTGCCGAGGGCAAGCGTGGAGCCCAAGCGCTTTCAGTGCGAGTGCTAGATGCGCCGCCAAGCCTTGCCAAGATGGGCCGCAAGCCGGCCGACGAAATGGCAGTAATTGTTGAAGACCTGATTCGTCTTCTTGACCACCTTGGTGGTGGCCTAAAGCACGGCAAGTACCCAGAGTCATCAAACGGCAAGAAGATTGCCGCTCTGCTACGTAAATTGGCAGAAGAGCTGGATGCCTAATAACACTGACCTAACCAACCTCGCTTTTGCGCGAGAAGCTGCTATTGCCGCTGCGCCTAAAAAAACCGTTGGTGATTTTGTCGAGGTAATCGACGAGGGTGACAACACCCTTACCTTTCTTTTTGAATCGAAACAAAAGGGTTATGTCGGCTGGCGTTGGTCGGTCACGATTTTTCAGGGTGAATCGGCACCAACGGTTTCTGAAGTTTTGTTGAT
This sequence comes from uncultured Rhodoluna sp., assembly GCA_964539165.1. Taxonomy (GTDB): domain Bacteria; phylum Actinomycetota; class Actinomycetes; order Actinomycetales; family Microbacteriaceae; genus Rhodoluna. Next base: position 8,839 of record CAZIFS010000038.1, read on the forward strand.
GCCTGGCTCAGATTCATTGGTTGCTCCAAAGTGGATCCCATGGTCTGAGCGTCTTGCCGACTACAAGGCTCTTCAACTCGAACTTGAAGCTCAGGCTGCACTCGATGCTGCCGGTGATGATGATGAAGACTCAGATGATCAGCTCGATGAAGATGAAGTTGCTGATCAAGATGCCGCCGAGTCAATCTTTGACGGGTCTGAAATTGAACCCGAAGAATATGCACTTGACGAAGCTCAGCCTGATGAACCTGCTGAAGCAGAACCTGTGAGTTCAGAACTAGCGGCGACGAACCTTGAAGAAGGCGAAGATTCCGAGAGCAATGCCAAAAAGGCACGTAGAAAGCCACCACGATTTTTCGGCCGCCGCAAGCGCGGGCGCAAAGACGAGGCATAGAGCCAAAGCAACAACCCACAAAACCAGCCCGACGGCAATTGCTAGTCGGGCATTGGTTTTAACCGGTGCCGGGTCTGGCTTTCGCTCAGAGTCTTTGACGTAAAGGCGCATTTGTTTAGGCTAGCTTGCCAACCACAAAATCGATTGCTTGAGTAAGTTTTTGTACGTCAGCCAGCTCGGTAGCGGTGAAGGTAGCTACTCGAAGCTGGTTGCGACCCAACTTGCGATAAGGCTCAACATCTACGATTCCATTTGCTCGCAAAACCTTAGCGATGGCAGCCGCGTCGATTGAGTCATTGAAGTCAATGGTCACAACAACCTGTGAGCGGTGTTCAGGGTTGTTCACGAATGGGGTGGCAAACTCAGAAGCATCTGCCCAATTGTAAAGATGTGCCGATGCTGCCTTGGTTCGAGCATCTGCCCAGGCAAGGCCGCCATTTTCGTTCATCCAGTTGATTTGCTCACCTAGCAAGAACAGGGTTGAGATCGCGGGTGTGTTTAGAGTTTGGTTAAGTCGTGAGTTGTCAATCGCGGTCTTAACGCTCAAGAATTCTGGGATGTAGCGATCGCTCGCAGCAATTTTCTCAGCGCGTTCAATTGCTGCTGGTGACATAAGTGCAAACCAAAGACCGCCATCAGATGCAAAGTTCTTCTGAGGTGCAAAGTAGTAGACATCTGTTTCAGTTGCATCGAAGTCAATGCCTCCGGCTGCTGAAGTAGCATCCGTGAACATAAGAGCACCATGGTCAGCACCGGTAACGCGGCGAACCGGAGTGACTACACCGGTCGAGGTCTCGTTCTGCGCATAAGCATAAGAATCAACTCCGGCTTCGGCCTTTAGTTCTAGGCGTGAGCCTGGGTTTCCGTTGATTACTGTCGGCTTGTCTAGCCAAGGGTTGGTAAGTGCTGAGGCAAATTTGCTGCCAAATTCACCGTGAACCAGGTTCTGAGCCTTCTTCTCTACAAGCGAGAATGCGGCGGCATCCCAGAACGCGGTTGACCCACCATTACCTAGAACAATCTCGTAGCCCTCAGGGTTGTGAAAAAGATCCATCAAGCCCTCTTGCACGCGCTTGACCAGGTTCTTTACCGGCGCTTGGCGGTGCGAGGTTCCCATAAGTTTTGCGCCTTCTGAAGCAAATGCGGCGATCTGTTCGTGACGAAGGCGAGAAGGGCCGCAACCAAAGCGACCGTCAAGTGGCAAAAACTCAGTAGGAATGTTGATTTCAGACATGCCTCAAGTTTACTTTGCTATGGCCGAGCCTCGATGAGCTGGGGCAAACCAAAGGGTAATCTTGTGTTAAATCAAACGAGGGGAGAAAAGCAAGATGAGTCACGATCTAATCGACACGACTGAAATGTACCTGCGCACGATCCTCGAGCTTGAAGAAGAGGGCCAAATTCCGCTACGAGCGCGAATAGCAGAACGCCTCGACCAGTCAGGACCAACTGTTTCTCAAACTGTTGCCCGAATGGAGCGCGATGGTCTGCTAGTGGTTTCAGGCGATCGCCACCTCGAGCTGACCAACCTTGGTCGTGAACAGGCAATTTCAGTCATGCGAAAGCATCGACTTGCCGAGCGCCTATTGGCTGACATCCTTGGTCTTGAATGGGAATTTGTTCACGAAGAAGCGTGCCGCTGGGAACACGTGATCAGCGAGCGAGTCGAGCGCAAAATTATTGAACTTATCAACACTCCGGATGTATCGCCTTACGGAAACCCGATTCCGGGGCTTGAAGGCCTTGGCAAGAAAACCAACCCGAGCTTTGGTGAAGGTGTGGTTTCTGTCGCCGATGTACCTAGAGCTTTTGCTGGGCAAAACTCATTTATTCTCCGTCGCATCGGTGAACCCCTCCAGGTTGACGTGTCGCTTCTGACACAGCTGCAGACGCTGCAAATTGTTCCTGGTCAACGTATTGAGATCGAGCACCGCCCGGGTGTGGTTTTTGTGAGTAATCACCAGCTCGATGAAGGCCTTGAGATCGCCGAGGATCTGGCTCGACACCTATTTGTCGAGGGTTAGGCAAGCCCCGATTGCCTTACTCTCTGGGTGATTTCTCAGGAAACAGTTGGTAAACTATAAAAGTTGCGTTCCATAAACCTGGAACTCAATCGGACTCGGATGGTTTCCTTTGCCTGCAATCCAAGTCTTTAGAACGAATAGTTTCGCTGCAGGATTCACCTCGTGAATGAGACTCGGAGGTTTAGTTTTGGCCAATAAAGCCGCAGGCAAGCACCGCGCCGACGTTGAAATCAACGTCTTGGAATCGTTTGAACTTCGTTCTCGTCGTTCAGTTCGCGAAGCCGAGAAGGCTCGCCAGTCACGCCGTACACGCCGCCTTGAAAAAAAGCAGGCGAAGCTCGACCGCGAATATTTTGCCAAGCAGCAACAAACTTCAAAGCAACCTGCTTTCGGCTTAACCGTTCCATCCGCGGTTCGAAAAGTTCGTTTTTATCAGCGACGCCCGGTTCGCAACGCAATCACCATGTCGGTTGCCTCTGGTCTATTTGCAACTTTTGCATTGCCTGCCTACGCATATGACCCAGACGTTGCAGCCATGTCACGCTTCACCACAACCGATGCCCAAGCATTGGCTTCAGGCGAAGGCACTCAGAACCTTACGGTTGCAGCTGTGAACGTGGTCAAGTACAGCCGCGGAAACTACAAGTCTGCCGATGCCGCGGAGATTGCTCGTCAAGAAACTCTAAACAGCTATCGCACCTACAACGGCCCAACCGCCTCTGACTACTTGGCTAACCCGCCATACAGTCGCCTTGATGGTGCAACCATCCTGAAGGTTGCTCAAAAGTATGTCGGTACACCTTATGTGTTTGGCGGCGAAACCCCTCGCGGGTTTGACTGCTCTGGTTACGTAGCCTTCGTATTCGCACAATTTGGCGTTGCCCTGCCTCACTCAGTGCACGGGCAGGCTCGTTTGGGAATTCCGATCAAGGCAGAAGATGCTTTGCCTGGTGACCTAGTGATTATGAACGACCACAGCCACGATGGCATCTACGCCGGTAACGGTCAGTTCTATCACGCACCCCGCCCGGGTGACTCAGTGAAACTTGCCCCGATTTACACCAGCAATGTTTATTACATTCGCCTAGCTACCAACTAATTTCTTCACCAAACCTTTACCGAAACACTGCATTAATTGCATGGATGTTTCGCGAGCTCGGGCGTAACCTGACAATAAGTTCGAAGAGTTAAGAACCAAACGAAAACCCAGAAGCCGTCTGGGATTATTCGAAAGGGTTTCATGCACACTTTGGTTTTAAATGCTGGTTATGAGCCACTAGCTGTGGTGTCTTTCAAACGAGCGCTGATGCTGGTTTTGAATGACAAAGCCGTGATTCTGGCTGGGGCTAGCAACAAGACAGTTCACAGTGCCAGCAAAGTTTTTGATCTGCCATCGGTCATTCTGTTATCGCGCTACGTTCGCGTGCCGAGCAACCGGAACATCCCAGTTTCACGAAGAGGCGTTTTGAGGCGAGACGGCCACCAATGCGCATATTGTGGAAGACCCGCAAACACCATCGATCATGTGCAACCCAAATCTCGGGGCGGTCGCGACTCTTGGGAGAACCTGGTTGCCTGTTGCTTAAAGTGCAATAACAAAAAGAGCGATAAAACCCTCAGTGAGATCGGCTGGTCTTTGGGCTTTACGCCACGGATGCCTTCGGGCGGGGGTTGGACAGTTCGCGGAGCCGAGCGGGTTGAACCCGAATGGAACGCCTACCTCGAAATGCTCGCTGCCTAGATTAGTGGCCCCGATAACGACGTCAGTCGTTTGAGCCTGTGCGTTGAACCTGAGATTTAGTGGCCCCGA
>CAZIFS010000039.1:0-12811 GCA_964539165.1 uncultured Rhodoluna sp.
AGATCGCTAAGAACGAGCAGCGCAAAGTAATCGTTGAGCGTTACGCAGAAAAGCGTCTCGCACTAAAGAAGGCTTTGGTTGACCCAAACTCAACCGACGCACAGCGTGAAGAGGCCCGTCTAGGTCTTCAGAAGCTTCCTCGCAACGCATCACCGGTACGTCTACGTAACCGCGATGCTATCGACGGTCGCCCACGTGGTGTGCTTGCTAAGTTCGGTGTTTCACGTGTTCGCTTCCGCGACATGGCACACCGTGGCGAGTTGCCAGGCGTTACCAAGTCAAGCTGGTAATCACAAGTTTTCACAAAGAACCCGTTGCTCTTTCGAGAGCAGCGGGTTTCTTTTTCACCCGGATAAGCCGATATGCCAGTAAATACGCGAGAAATCGTTGTAAAAATCGATTCAGACACGCCGAAACATAAGAATCACAAGTTTTGGAATCCGTGTAGCGTAAATCACGACAGAACGTCAAACGTACAAATGTCCAGGAGGACCCAATGTCTCTAAACAAGAGCGAACTAGTAGCAGCAGTTGCTGCAACCACCGGTGAGTCACAGGCAGCAGTTAACCGCGTTGTTGACGCACTGTTCGAGACCATTGCAAAGACCGTTGCAGGCGGCGGCAAGGTTACCATCCCAGGCTGGCTATCAGTTGAGAAGGGCCACCGTGCAGCTCGCACCGGTCGCAACCCTCAGACTGGTGCAACCATCCAGATCGCAGCAGCTAACACCGTAAAGGTTTCAGCAGGCTCAAAGCTAAAGGCTGCAGTTAAGTAAGTCTTAGTTACATCGAAAACGCCTCGACTTCGGTCGGGGCGTTTTCTTTTGCCCAGATACAAAATCAGGGGCATGGATGCAGCATCTTGCCGATAGCCTTAACTCATGGGTGACAAAGTAAAAGGCTATTTATTCGTTTTGATGCAGTTTGTGCTGCTGGGATTTTTGATCACCATGCCATCAACCCGTGAGGCTGGCGTTTTTCCGGAGACCCTGTTTGCCTTGGGTGCCGCAATTATGGTCGCAGGCTTGGTGTTGTTGGTTATCGCCCTGATATCGCTCGGCAAATCAATTTCGGTGAATCCGGTTCCTAAGTCCAATGCCCCTCTGGTAACCACCGGTCTTTATGAAAAAATGCGCCACCCTATCTATTCAGGCCTGTTGCTTGCAACCTTGGGCGCGGCAATCTGGGGAGGGCTGATTCCCCACCTTTTGATTTGGTTCGCGCTGGTATCAGTGCTGTCAGTTAAAGCTGCCTACGAAGAAATGCTCTTGTCGGCTAAGCACCCTGAATACGACTCATACAAAGCAAAGACCGGCCGCTTCATTCCTAGATTGCGAAAGGCGCCGCGAGCATAGTCCGCGATTAGTCTAAATAAGTGAAATCAGCCTCAACCCAAGCCATTACCAAGCGCATTTCTGCAGCGACTGGTCTAATTCTTGGCACCGGAATTCTCGCACTGACTATTGGCCTAGTTCTAGGTGGTGGCGCAGCCGTTCAGGCGCTGGCAGACCCCGGCGAGATCGTGCGCTGGGGGCTACCAACCGCAAAGCTCGTGATGAACTTTTCGATGGCCACCGCGATTGGCACTTTGGTTTTTGCAGCATTCGCAATTTCTGCAGACAACCCCCTGCTTGAAAAAGCACTGAGCCTGGCCACTTTTGGTTCAGCCCTTTGGTCTGTTTCAGCCGTTTTCAATCTGCTGTTCACTTATCTTTCGGTTACTGGCAGCGCATTCTCGAACTCCGAATCTTTTGGCCAGAGCGTTTGGCTTTTCGCCACCCAGATTGAATTAGGCATCTCGCTTTCAATCAACTTGGCCATCGCTCTTGGGTTGAGCATGTTGATTCCGGCTATCCGTGGTTTGACCGCAACAGCGATTATGGCTGCTCTCGGCCTAGGTGCACTTATTCCACTAGCTCTAATTGGTCACGCGGCTGGCACAGCAAATCACTCGATGGCGGTCAATTCGATTGGGCTACATTTGGTGGCTGTTGTCATCTGGGTTGGTGGGCTAATTGCACTGTTTGTTATCCGTGGTGAAAATGTCGAGCAGGCGGCAGATCATGCAAAACGATACTCAAGCCTTGCACTTGTGTCTTTTCTGCTGGTCGTAGTTTCGGGTATTGGTTCAGCCGCAATTCGAATTACAAAAATCGATGATTTTTTCTCGGCATATGGGCTGTTGCTAAGCATCAAGGTTGCGGCGCTCGCTCTACTCGGTGTGCTCGGCGCACTTTATCGCCGTCGCTTGCTGACTCGTTTTGCCTTCAACGCCAAAGCGCTTTACAAACTGGTTGCCGTTGAATTCGCAATTATGGGAATAGCGATTGGCATGGCCACCGGCTTAGCTAGAACTGCGCCTCCGGTTACCGATCAAGAAATTGTCGTGACTCCCGCACAGATTTTGACCGGCGAACCTTTGCCACCCGCGCTAACTTTTGAAACTCTTTTCACGCAGTGGAAGCCAGACCTGCTCTGGTTGGTGATTTGCGTTGGAGCAATCTGGTTCTATCTGGCTGGGGTTCGTCGCCTGCGCAAGCGAGGTGACAACTGGCCGATTGCCAGAACCATCTCTTGGATCACCGGTCTGCTCACCCTCATTTATGTGACCAGCGGCGCTTTGAATGCCTACCAAGAATATCTATTCAGCATGCACATGATCGGCCACATGATTTTGGCCATGGGTATTCCTGTTCTTTTGGTGCCGGGTGCACCGGTCACACTTCTGCTTCGAGCGACCGAGAAACGCAAGGATGAATCACGCGGAGTTCGTGAATGGGTGCTTTGGGCTGTGCACACCAAGTATGCGAAATTCATCTCGCACCCGCTGATTGCCGCTGTTCTGTTTGCCAGCTCGCTGGTGACTTTCTATTACACCCCGCTGTTTGCCTGGGCCACTCACGAGCACATCGGTCACGAGTGGATGGTGGTTCACTTCTTGATTACCGGTTATCTTTTTGCTCAGGCGCTCATCGGAATCGACCCAGGTCCAAATCGACTTTCATACCCAATTCGACTTCTGTTGCTTATTGGCACGATGGCCTTTCACGCTTTCTTTGGTCTTAGCTTGATGGATGGAAACGGCTTGCTGCTTGCCGATTGGTATGGCGCTATGGGTCGCACCTGGGGTGAAGCGCCGATTGACGATCAACACACCGGTGGTGCGATTGCCTGGGGAATCGGCGAGCTACCGACAGCAGCGCTGACCATCATTGTTTCGATGCAATGGTTCAAGGCAGACACCCGTGAGCAACGCCGAACCGACCGAGCCAGTGACCGTTCGGGTAACCAAGATGTTGAGGCCTATAACCAAATGTTGGCCAAACTGGCGGCTAGAGAATCACGGGCGAACGCCCAGGGCAACACAGATCGAGAGAAGCAGAATTAATGGAACAAGTAACTCTCTCGAGTGAACAACAGGCGCTATTCGAATACATCGAAGAGTCTGAGAACAATATTTTTGTGACCGGCCGTGCCGGAACCGGTAAGTCGACCCTGCTGACCTACCTGATTGAAAACACCAAAAAGAAAACTGCGATTTGCGCCCCAACCGGTGTTGCAGCTTTGAACGTTGGCGGCGTGACCATCCACTCGCTCTTTGGTTTTCCGTTCGGAATTCTAGGCACCGAGGATATCGCCAGACATATGAATCGCCGCACCCGCGAGGTTTTGGCAGCCATCGACATGTTGGTGATTGACGAAGTATCCATGGTGAATGCCGACCTGATGGACACCATGAGCCGCGCCATGGGAATTGCCCGAGGTCGCCGCAAACTGCCTTTTGGTGGAGCACAGGTGGTCATGTTCGGTGACCCATATCAGTTAGCACCGGTGCCGCCTAGTGACCCGCAAGATCGTGCCTATATGGCCGAAAACTATCAAAGCGGTTGGTTCTTTGACGCGCACGTTTGGCGAGAAGACAGCCTCGAGCGTTATGAACTCACTGAGATTTTTAGACAGCACGACGAATATTTCAAAGAGATTCTCAACGCAATTCGTGATGGTTCGTGCACCCAAGAAATGCTCGATTACATCAATAAATGCGGCAACCGATTTCCTCCGCACGACGATGTGATCAGGCTTGCAACCATCAACGCCTCGGTGAATAGCGTGAATGCCTCTCGGATGGCGCGAATCGAGACACCCGCCAAGCGCTTCGATGCTGTTTTTAGCGCAGCTGACGAAAAGGCATTTGGTAGAACTCTTCCGGCCGAACCAGTTGTTGAACTAAAAGTTGGCGCACAGGTGATGTTCATCAAGAACGATGATTCGAGCACTAAGAAAGGGCCAACTGGTCCGGTCAAGCGATGGGTCAACGGCACCATTGGCCGAGTCGTTGAATTGCCTAGTTCTGGCGGAGTAATTGTTGAGGTTGATAAAGAGCGACTCGAGGTAGGGCGTTCTACCTGGGAGAAAGTTCGCTATGAAATTGACGAACAATTTGACGAAGAAACCGGAAAAGTCAAAGAAGTTCTGATTGCCGTTCCACTAGCCGAGTTCCAGCAAATTCCGCTGCGCCTAGCTTGGGCGGTTACGGTTCACAAGTCGCAAGGGCAAACTTATGACGAAGTTGTGATCGACATGGGTCGCGGAGCTTTCAGCCCTGGTCAAACCTATGTTGCTCTCAGCCGAGTCAGGTCGCTAGACGGCCTTTATCTGACTCGAGCAATCTTGATGAGCGACATCATGGTTGACCCAGATGTTCTTAGATTCATGAACGGCGTGAAGCAGGCGCCAATCGAAAAGCTTTTTTAGCAGAAGCTACACAACCATCGGCAGTTAATACCTGCCAAGATGGGAACACGCAAACATCGGGGGATGTTGTTTTCGAAATGACAGCAATAAAGAAAAGGGGTGGCAGATGAACCGACTTGGTCAATTCTTAGTCAGGCATAGTAAGGCTGCCCTTTTTGGCTTTATTGCACTCGTTGCAATCTCGGGCATTTGGGGTTTTCAAGCCTTTGGCTTGCTCAAAGGCGGGGGCTATGACGACCCCGGTTCAGATTCTGCCAAAGTGGCCCAAATTCTTGCCGACTCTTTCGACAAATCAACGGCCGAGGTTGTGCTGATTGCTGATTTCGGTTCGGCAGCCAATGACCCTGCCAACATCAACACCGGAAAGAACCTAACCAAAGATCTCGAGGGCATCGCCGGAGTCGATTTGGTTACTAGCTATTTCTCACTGGGCTTGACCCCAACATTGGCAAGTGACGATGGCACGGCAGTCTACTTTTTTGTTGATGTGAGTGAGGATGTAACCCAGTCAGCGGTGGCGCGAAACATTGCCAATAGGTTTACCGGTGACTATGAAGGCGCTCAGCTTTATGTGGCTGGTTTTGCAGCAGTAACTTCTTCGATTAACCACGCCATCGAGAGTGATCTAAAGACTGCAGAGATGGTTGCGGTTCCACTGGTGCTTCTGTTGCTAGTTTTTGTCTTTGGTTCTCTGGTTGCAGCGGGCTTGCCAATGTTGATTGCCGGGCTATCAATCGTGGGAACCTTCTTCTTCATCTGGCTATCGGCCCAGTTCACCGACACATCAATCTTCTCGGTGAACCTGGTTTCTGGCCTAGGGCTCGGTCTCGGCATTGACTATGCGCTACTAATGGTGAATCGATTCAGAGAAGAGAGAGCCGGCGGCAACGCAGTTGCCGACTCTTCGATTCGTACTCTCGAAACTGCCGGCCGAACCGTGCTGTTCTCGGGCCTCACAGTTGCAATTGTTTTGGGTTCACTAGGGTTCTTTCCGCAGTACTTCTTGCAGTCATTCGCCCTGGGCGGTGTTGTTGTAGTTCTCATTGCCGTGGCTGGCGCCCTGATTGCCCTGCCAGCATTGCTCAATCTGATTGGCGACAAAGTCAACTCAGTGAAGATTCGCAAAAACCTGACCCCACAAGATTCCAAAGCCTGGGGTTCGCTCGCTCGCTTCGTGATGAAGCGACCGGTATCAGTGCTGCTAGTAACTCTCATTGGATTGGGCTCGCTTACCTCCCTCGCGGTTGGTGTTGAGTTTGGTCAGGTTGACGACCGAGTGCTCAAGCAAGACGATCGCGTTGTTGTTGCGAGCAATTTCATCCGTGATAATTTCACCGCTCGCGAGGGCAGCCCGGTAGAGATTTTGGTTAGAGATGCTGACGACCAAGAGATTGCCGATTATGTCAGCAGCATTGCAGTGCTAGACAACATCACTCGTGTGCAGGTGATTCCGACTAAAGCGGATGGCTGGACTCAAATCGTTGCCATTCATGAGATTGAGTCGCGATCGCCGGCAGGTATGACATTGACCGATGCGATACGCACCATCAAAATCGATGGAGCCGAGGTTTTGGTCGGTGGCTCAGCGGCAATTTATACCGATTCGCAACAGGGAATTGAGCGTCAGTTGCCACTTGCAGCTGGCTGGATTGTGATCTGGACCCTAATTCTTTTGTTCTTCTTTACCGGTTCGATTTTGTTGCCGATCAAAGCTGTTCTTCTCAACGTGCTGTCTCTGGGCGCGACTTTTGGCTTCGTAACTTGGGTATTTGCCGAAGGAAACCTAAAGTGGCTGATCGGTGATTTCTTTGTGACCGGAACCATCGACACCAGCTCATCGGTGATGATTGTGGTCGTGGCTTTTGGGCTCTCGATGGACTACGAACTGTTCTTGCTAAGCCGCATCAAAGAGCAACACGATGCCGGTTTGGGCACTAATGAATCGGTTGCCATTGGTCTTCAGCGCTCGGGCCGAATTATCACTGCGGCCGCCTTGGTTTTGGCATTCAGCTTTGTCGCGTTCGTGACCAGCGGCGTGACCATCATGAAGATGCTTGGGCTTGGCATTGCGTTTGCAATTCTCTTGGATGCAACCGTGGTGCGAGCTTTGCTGGTGCCAGCACTAATGCGACTCTTTGGCGATGCCAACTGGTGGGCGCCAAAGTGGATGAAACGCATCTACAAAAAGGTCGGGCTAGAGCACTAATCAACTGACGGCTTTTATGGCCAGGCAACCGATAAACTGGCAACATGCTTATGTCAGACCGCGATATCCGCGCAGAAATTGAAGCCGGCCGAATTGGCCTTGACCCGCTTAACATCGACTTGCTGCAACCTTCGAGCATCGATGTTCGACTAGACCGATTCTTTCGTCTATTCGACAACCACAAGCACGCTTACATCGACCCTCGCGAAGAGCAGAGCGACATGACTCGCTTTGTTGAGGTTGCCTCTGACGAAGCATTCGTTCTTCACCCAGGTGAGTTTGTGCTTGGTTCGACCTATGAGTTTGTAACCCTGCCAGACAACATCGCCGCTCGCCTTGAGGGCAAGAGCTCACTTGGCCGCCTTGGTCTTTTGACCCACTCAACCGCAGGATTCGTTGACCCAGGTTTCAAGGGTCACGTGACCCTAGAACTAGCTAACGTTTCAAGCTTGCCAATCAAGTTGTGGCCTGGAATGAAGGTTGGTCAGCTTTGCTTCTTCCAGCTTTCATCACCTAGCGAGACCCCTTACGGCTCAGCTAAGTACCTATCTCGTTACCAGGGCCAGCGCGGGCCTACCGCCTCACGCAGCCACCTGAACTTTCACATCACCGATGTTGGCAACGAGCCGCTAGAGAACTAAAAACTCGAATCTTTAAAAGCAGCCCTCGCGCCCAACAGTGCGGGGGCTTCTTTATGCTCGAGGGCAAACCGGTCGGCTGCAATCTCGCAAAGGCGTTCCACTTCTGAAACCAGTGCCTTTGAGGCTGCCAAACCGGGTGAAAGCAGTCGAACGAATCGAGCCAATCGTTTGAGAGCGAAATGCTTGCCTCGGATGTGCCCGAGCTCGTGCCAAAGCACTGCTTCAAATTCATCCGAGCCTAATTGGTTTTGCAACTGAGCTGACACCAGAATTTGATTGCGACCGGCAACAGCGTATGCAAATGGCAGGTCGATGCTGAAAACTTCGACGCCCATAAAATTCATGAGTTGCTTCTTGGCTTGAGAGATCGCGGGCTGAACCTCTCTGGCTGCAACCACCAGTGGCTCGAGTCGGGTTTGCACCAAAACCAGTGAGATTGCACTTAGCAGCAAAACTACCCAGGGGCCAAAACTTACCGCGAGAGCCGCCAGCCATTTGGTGCCACCGAATTCGTTTGATTCAAGTGCAGCAACTGTGTCGAAGTAAGACCAGGCTGCAACCAGCAAGGCGGTTAGGGTGGCGATGCCGGCAGACAAAAGCGAACCGAACCAAATAATCAGACCTAGTCGCGGGTGGCGATCAAATCGGTGAATGAATGCAACCGGCGCAAGTGTGGTGATTAGCAAAGCCCATTCGATGGCTATGGGAATCAGCAGAATCGGTGCGTTCAACGGACTAACTAAGCGTGTTGCGCAGCGCTTCGAGCTGGGCCGGGGTGAGACCGTCGGCAAAGTGTGAAAATGCCAGAGCAGGGTTTTCGGCACCCGAGACTAAACGAAGCATCAGCCCGGCAGTGTGCTGCTCACGGCTTTGGGCCGCACTGAAAAGCAGCGACCGACCGGCACCCGGCCTGCGCGCAACCAACTCTTTTTCGACCAATCGAGAAAGCACTGTCAAAATCGTGGTTAGAGCAAGTGAGCCATCAGGGCTAACCAATTCAAGAATCTGCTGGGATGTCAGCGATTCACCATTTGAGCTCCACAAGGCGTCAAGAATTAGGGCTTCGAGTTCACCCTGCTGACGACCAGATTTAGACATGCACTAATTCTACAGATTGTCGAACGAGCTGGTTTATTTTGAATAAGCAACGCTTGGGTTTGGGTTTACCCGAAGCAAGAGCACGAGGCCAACTACCAAAATCACGATGATTCCGATGATTCCATAAATAGTTGCACTCTCGAGCCCAAACAAGAGAGAAGCAATAGTGATTGAGCCGGCCCACATAAAGCCTGACAAGAAAGAGACAGCACGGCCAGTGGTTTGGTAGAGACCGAAAACTTCGCCCTCTCGACCAACCGGGGTAAAGCGAGAAACGAAAGTGCGGCTAGCAGCTTGAGCTGGCCCAACAAATAGGCAAAGCGCAAGACCGCCAATCCAATAGGTGATGACACCAAAACCGGCAAAGGCAAACACCGCTGAACCTGCAATGATCAAGCCGATAAGTGAGCCGATGATCACAGCGCGAGAGCCGAGTTTGTCATCTAAGCGGCCACCAATCGCAGCGCCGATGCCCGCAACAATATTGGCAGCAATGCCGAACAAAATTACTTCAGTTTGCGAGAAGCCAAAAGCAAGCGTGCCCAGAACCGCACCGAAGGTGAAGACGCCAGCTAGGCCGTCGCGATAAATGGCTGATGAGATCAAGAATTTGAAGGTGTCTGGTGCCTGACGGCGAAGTGACTGAAGCTGGCCCCAAAGTTTGATGTAGCTAGCCCACAGGCTTTCTTTTTTGCGGTTCTCTTTTGGCTCGATTTCAGGCACTCGTCTAAACAATGGAATTGAGAACAGGGCAAACCAAACAGCCGAGAACAAGAATGTGATTCGAACAGGCATCGACTCGCCTATTGCCAAGCCAAAGACTGTGCCAGGCAAGATGAAACCGAACAGAGAGATGCAGAGCAAAATGATTCCGCCGGCATAACCGAGACCCCAGGCGTAGCCAGAGACTTTTCCGATGCTGGTTGGGGTAGAAACCTGACGAAGCATCGCGTAGTAGTTGATGAAGGCCGACTCTTGAACAATGGAACCCAAGCCATACAGCACGAGACCGAATAACAAGAACTCAGGTTTTGGCTGAACAAAAAACGCAGCGATCATGATGGCCACCAAGATGTAGGTGTTTACCATCAGCCAAAATTTTCGCTTGCCGCTTTCGTCGGAACGACGACCAAATACCGGTGCCATGAGTGCAACAATCACACCGGCGATTCCGGTGGTGATGCCCAGAAGTGAGTCTGAGTCGGTACCAACTGCGGCAACCGCACCCGCAAGGTATACCGGAAAAATGAAGGTTTGCATGATGGTCGGAAAAGGCTGCTCGGCCCAGTCCCAGAGTGCCCATGCCCAAGTAGCGCGCTTGCGTGATCTTGCATCTTCGAAAGTCATAACTGCAACGCTAGCCCAAAAATCGGGGCTTGTGGCTAGTAAATAGTGAGGGTGCTCTTGGCTACATCTGAGTTCAGATAGTAATTAGAGAAAAAGCTGACGCTTACCGAATATTTCTGCTTAGTCGAAGGCATCTTTATCTTTATCGAAGCAGTGCCAAACTCGTTGGTCGTTGCTACATAAGAGCGCCCAGCAAGTTTGAAACTGACCTGACGATTTGCCATGGTTGCACCCGACTCGGTCTTTAGGTTTGCTATGAGGTAACCATAACTGCCAGCGCGCGCGGTGGTTCGGCCGGTATAGCGCAGATCGGTAATTACCTTGACCGCAGGATTACACCTGACATTCACGTCGAGGTTCAAACCGGCATCGATGTACTGAGTCATCACAATTGGTGCTCCGGTGAATCCAGAGAAACCTGTGCAAGCTGCCAGTGCGCTCGCCGAATTGGTTTGCCCCAGGGCGTGCCAGCTCACCAGGTCTGAAAATGCCTTGGATGAACCGGTGATCTGACCCCATTGATAGGGGGTTGAGTAGATGCCTAGTTTGGAAATTTTGGCGACATTTTGCAAAAAGTGAACTGCCCCGGCGATCGAAGCCGTGTTCCGTTTAGTTGCATCCGTGCCGGTTAGCGCCGGTGTGCTTTCGACCCAGAGTGAGCCGCGCCAGCTGTTTGAGGTTTCAACATCGAGCCACCAGGTGGTTTGAGCGGGAGATTTAGTTAGACCCAATCGGGCATAGGCTGCTTGCACTCGCAGATAGGAATCTTTCGCCGCGTTGTAGCCGTAGTTAAAAGCGCAACCGGTGCTATCTGGGGTCTCGGCTGCGCAAACTCGAGGGCTGGACTGATCGGTAGGCCAGTAACTGGAGGTTGGGCCAAGATTGCCGGTGTTGATGTAGAGCTGAGCTGAGGCGCCGCCGGCCCAGGTGAGTTGTTCATCGAGGCAAGTGTTTTCTGAAAAAACCAGGCCTCCGTTAACGCCCACGATTTCAAAAGCGCCGTCAGTTGGCAAGGTTACGCCGCACTGTGGATACGAAACGTCATAACCAGAACCCAGCTCGATAGCCTGAGCGGGGCTGGCGGCGCCGATGGTTACGATCGCAACCAAACCAGCGAGCATGATGCTTGACGCTCGAACCAACCAAAGTTTCATTAACCCAGCATCGCATTTTTGCCTGTGAATGAGGCGAGAATGTCGCTCAGAGACAAACTTGAGTCGAGAAGACTTAGATTTTGCTGTGAATGCTTGACAAGAGTTTGACCCCATGTGAAACTTGAGTCAAAGCGGCTCAGGTTTGGGCCCGCAGAACGAGAAACCGGGCCAAAAGCCCACACAAAAGAGGAGAAACAATAAATGGCACGTGCAGTAGGTATTGACCTAGGTACCACCAACAGCGCAGTTTCTGTGCTTGAGGGTGGCGAACCAACCGTTATCGCTAACGCTGAGGGTTTCCGCACCACTCCGTCTATCGTTGCATTCACCAAGGATGGCGAAGTTCTAGTGGGCGAGACCGCTAAGCGCCAGGCCGTAACCAACGTTGACCGCACCATCGCTTCAGTCAAGCGCCACATGGGCACCGACTGGACCTTCGATGTTGACGGCAAGAAGTACACCCCTCAAGAGATTTCAGCTCGCACCCTGGCCAAGCTAAAGCGCGACGCCGAGACCTACCTGGGTGAAGCAGTTACCGACGCCGTAATTACTGTTCCGGCCTACTTCAACGACGCCGAGCGTCAAGCAACCAAGGATGCCGGTGAGATCGCGGGCCTAAACGTGCTTCGCATCATCAACGAGCCAACCGCTGCTGCCTTGGCATACGGCCTAGACAAGGGTAAAGAAGACGAGCTCATCCTGGTATTCGACCTTGGTGGCGGTACTTTCGACGTCTCATTGCTAGAAGTTGGCAAGGATGAAGGCTTCTCAACCATTCAGGTTCGTGCCACCTCTGGTGACAACCGCCTAGGTGGAGACGACTGGGACCAGCGCATTGTTGACCACCTGGTAAAGAAGTTCAAAGAGACCACCGGTGTTGACGTTTCGAAAGACAAGATTGCTCTTCAGCGCCTAAAGGAGGCTGCTGAGCAAGCTAAGAAAGAGCTTTCACAGTCGATGAGCGCCAACATTCAGCTGCCTTACCTTTCTCTAACCGAGAATGGCCCAGCAAACTTGGATGAAACTCTAACTCGCGCTCAGTTCGAGCAGATGACTGAAGATCTATTGCTTCGCACCAAGAAGCCATTCGAAGACGTCATCAAAGAGGCCGGCGTAAAGGTTGCCGACATTGCGCACGTTGTGCTGGTTGGTGGTTCAACTCGCATGCCTGCAGTTTCTGACCTAGTCAAGAAGCTAACCGGTGGCAAAGAGCCAAACAAGGGTGTAAACCCTGACGAGGTTGTTGCTGTTGGTGCATCGCTACAGGCTGGTGTTCTAAAGGGTGAACGTAAAGACGTTCTGCTGATCGACGTGACACCACTATCACTTGGTATCGAGACCAAGGGTGGAATCATGACCAAGCTAATCGAGCGCAACACAGCGATTCCGACCAAGCGTTCAGAGACTTTCACCACCGCAGACGACAACCAGCCACAGGTAAGCATCCAGGTTTACCAGGGTGAGCGTGAGTTTGTTCGCGACAACAAGTCACTCGGCAACTTTGACCTAGCCGGCATTGCACCAGCACCACGCGGTGTGCCACAGATCGAAGTAACTTTCGACATCGACGCCAACGGCATCGTGCACGTGTCTGCAAAAGACAAGGGCACC
>CAZIFS010000040.1:0-12274 GCA_964539165.1 uncultured Rhodoluna sp.
GACCGTTTTGTGCAACCTGACAATTATGCCATAAGTGAGCCTGCTTCGCCACTTGGCTCAGAGCCTAGTTTGGAGCATAAACCTTGAGGGCACCGGGCACGATTTGCGCTGAAATTGGCGAATGCCCGCGGGCCTCGCCATCAGAGAATGCTGGCATGTTGCCCGATTCAATTGACACTTTTTTAGCTCGGATGATTTCAACCGCCGGGTGACTAACGTGCTCGCCGGTGTATACCTTTGGGAACACCTTGATCAACTCAAGGCGACTTATCTTATGCACGATGAAAACATCTAGCCAGCCATCATCAACCTTTGCATCCGGCGTAACCAGCATTCCACCGCCAAACGCCTTCGAGTTGTTTACGGTGCAGAGCATGGCATCGAACTCTCGAGAAACCCCATCGATCACAGCACGGTAGTGAACCGGTTTAAATTTGGCTAGCTCGGCGAGCATCGCAAGCTTGTAGCGGCTTGGGCCTTTTGGCCACTTCCAGCGGTTGGCAGTTTGGTTTACCAGAGCATCAAAACCAGCCGAGATTGTGCAGAAATACCAAAACGACTGGTTGCTGGTTTGAGCCTGGACCAGATCAACAATTCGCGATTTATCTAAGCATGCAATCACCTGGCAGGCGGCATCCTCGGCATCGCCGACAACTAAATCTAATGAGCGCGCTGCATCATTACCGGTGCCCGAAGCAATGATTCCTAGCGGCACATCGGTCTGGGCACAAAGATTGACACCTAGGTTCACCGTGCCATCGCCACCGACCACCACAAGACCGTCTATTTGGTGCTCAGCAATTGCGCGTTTGCCATTGGCCTCAGCCTCAGCTCGGCTAGAGCCAGACAAGTCAATTACTTCAGCATGCTTAGCAAGTTGCGCATTCGCAACAGAACCATCGACTCTCCCCTGGCCATTGCCCGCGGTTGGGTTGATGATCAGCCCGATGCGTTTCACTAACGGCCCAATTCTTTGGCGCGAGTAGCAACCAATAATGAAGGCGCTAATCCCAGTGCAGCTGCAATTACTGCCAGTGCAGCGCTAAACGCAAATGCGCTGAATACCCCGAGCAGGGCAATTGAAATCACTCCGATGGCCACCACCAAAACAAAAGACCAGAAAATGCGACGGCTTGTTTTTTGAGCAAGGCGAACGGTCTGCGCAATAGCCAATGGGTCGAGTGAAAGCAATTGAAGGCCAAAGTTCGACACAGTTTCATCACCAACTGCAATCGCAATTTGCGCCTCTGCAAGGGCGGCTGCGTCATTCTGGGCATCGCCAACCACGGCAACAATCGAGCCATCAGCCTTCAGCTTTTGAATGGTTGCCGGTCGCTGCAGCGGCGAAAGCTCAGAATGAACCTCAACGATGCCTAGTTTTGACGATATCCAGTCGGCAACACCTTTGGCATCACCGGTTAGCAGAGCAACTCGCCTGCGGTTGGAGTGCAGCTGATAAACGGCGGTTTTGGCAGAATCACGAAGTGAGTCACCAAGCTCGAAATAACCCAAAATTTCACTGTTTCGCAACACAAAAACAACGGTGTTTCCCTTTTGATTTGCTGCATCTGCCCGAACCAAATCGGTAACGTGTATGTCGATATTTCTAGCGGTCAAGAGTGCAGCAGAGCCAATACTCAGGTTGTCACCCTCGATGATTCCGGTAACGCCTTGGCCCGGAATTGCCCTAAAGTCGAGCACTTCTGGCAACTCGAGATTTCGCATCGAAGCTTCGAGAACAATTCGAGTGGCCACCGAGTGCTTGGCATGAGCTTCAAGACCAGCAGCAAGAGCCAAGAGCTGATCAACCGACGAAAGCGGCGAGTTAACTGCCAGAAAAGCGCCTTCAAAAGTGCGTTCAGCAGTAGTTAGTGTTCCGGTCTTTTCAAAGGCAAGCACATCGGCTTTGGCCAGCAGAGCGAAGGCCGCCCGGTCATGCACCAACACACCCTCGCGGTTTGCTTTTTGCACTGCTGCAGCGATGCTCAACGGAATAATCTGAGCCAAGCTCTCTGGTGCAAAAATCAACAACACCGCCGCGGCCAGCGCAAGAACTTGGCTAAGTGAAAACTCAGGGGCCAAGCCCCATAGAACCGCTGCAATTCCTGCCAAGATCAACAAGCCGAGGGCTACAAATTTGGCAATGTGCGATGCGCCAACCTGCCCCGGAGAAATCTGAGATTCAACCCGGTCAAGAATTTCGAGGTGCATTCCGAGCTTGGTTTGTGCACCGATGCCAGTAACCCGAACAGTCAGGGTGCCTTGACCAACCGGCAAATCGCCCTTGGTTAACGAACCAGCTACAACATCGTCGCCAACATCTTTATAAATAAATTTGGCAACACCATCAACTGCCGACTCATCAACGTCAGTTGAACCAGAAATCACCACACCGTCTACGGCAATTCGCTGACCAGGCTTCACCGCAATCACATCACCCTGTTGCAAATTGGCAACAAGAACAATTTCTTCGTGCTGGTCTTCGCCCTCACCGACTAACTTCAGTGCTTCAGAAGGCAGCAGCTTTCGCAATTGACCACGAACTTGGGTAACCTGCTGAATCTGCCGCCCGGCCAACCAGTTGACCAACAAGGCAATCGTGACAGTGGCGCTAGCCTGCCACCAGGCAGCTAGCCCAGAATCAACCGCGGTTGCCAACAACAACAAAATTGCCAGCGACACCAAAGCATGCGAGGCAATTAGGCCGTCGCGAATTTCACGAAACGCGCGAATAAAGAAAACGCGACCGGCAATTACTACGGCCGAGGCATAAAACGCTGGCGCAACCAGTTGAGCCCAAGCATCCGCGCTTAGAAAGCCAATAACTAACCCAGCCACAGTCAGACCAAGAGCCACAAAAAAGTTGTTGCGATAAACCCTCGGCTGCAGAGTCAACGCCGGGGTTACTCCTGGGGCAAGAGCCTGCAGGTGTTGATGCGCCGGTTGATTCTGATTCACCTCCAAATCTTATGCCGAGCCGAACAATACTTGGCACAATGAGAGCATGCAGATCACAAAATTCGAACACGCATGCCTAGTGCTTGAGCAAGACGGAGAAAAACTAATCATCGACCCGGGTTTCTACACTCGCGAAATGAGCGGGTTCACCAAGGTTCGAGCAGTTGTGATCACCCACATGCACGACGACCACTGCTATGAAGAGCAGCTCGATCGAATCAGCGCAGACAACCCATCCGTGGTGATTTATGGCACGGATGAAGTGCGCACGCGCCTCGCAGCCTCGCGACCAAACCTCAAAGTAAAAGCGGTTCACCACGGCGACTTTTATGTCGAGGTCCCATTCACGCTTGAGTTCTTCGGCGATTTGCATGCCGAGATTCACCGGTCGATTCCGCTGCTTCAAAATTGCGGAGTCATGATCAACGACAAGCTTTATTACCCAGGTGATAGCTACACGCAACCTGACCGCCCAGTTGAATTGCTGGCCTGCCCAGCGTCTGCGCCGTGGTTAAAGATTGGCGATGTGATTGATTTTGTTCAAGCCGTTAGGCCAAAGCGCAGTTTTGCCACTCACAACTCACTGCTCAGCGACAACGGGCACGCGCTAAACAACGGCCGCATTCAGGCGGTTACCGAAGCCGGCGGCGGTAGCTTTGAATATTTGCTGCCAGGTGATTCAACCCAAATTTAGCGAGCTTAGCCGAGGGCTACGACTACCGAGCAAACTACACTCAGCAACAGCACCGGCACCCACATTTGGCGCTCTTTTTTACTCTTTGAAATGCCATTCATCAATAGACCCAAAGCCATAAAACCGACCAAAACCCAGTTAGCTATGGTGTTCAAGTTTGGCTCTAGCAGCGGCTTCAAGATTCCACTTTGGGCCAGGTAGTGCCCACCGATAGCGGCATAGATCAACAGGTTCACAGCGCTGGCAATACGCAAGCGGCGTGGCAACACACCCGCATTCTGGCCACCCCAGGCATACTCACCCATCGGCGCACCAAGTGCAAGAGCCAGCTGGAACATAGCCACGCATACCTGAATACCGACCAAAATTAGGGCTGAGATTTGAAGAGCAGTCATGCTTCGAGTTTAAAGAAAAATGACCCTTCTCGTTTAGAGAAGAGCCATTTTCTAAAGCTGGGGTACCTGGACTCGAACCAAGAACAAAGGTACCAGAAACCTCCGTGTTGCCAATTACACCATACCCCAGAGTATGAAACCGAGCCGAGGCTCGAGTTCCAATCTTAGCCTTTTTAGGCGATGCGAGCAAACGCGCTCAGGCGAGCAATTGTTTCAGATTTTCCAAGAATTTCCATTGATTCAAAGAGCGGTGGCGAGATGCGTCGACCTGAGATCGCGGTGCGCAGTGGCCCAAAAGCTACGCGAGGTTTTAGGCCCAAGCCATCAATCAGGGCAGCCTGAAGAGCAGCCTGAATTGCCTCAGTTTTGAAGTCGCTTTCTTCCATAGATTCAAGCGCAGCCACACCTGCGTTTAGAACCTCAACGGTGTTTTCTGGCAGACCAGCCTTGGCGTCTTCTTCAACAACAATTTGGTCTGCGGTCTTGAACAAGAAGCTGATCAAATCAGGGGCTTCGCTCAAAACAACCAGGCGCTCTTGAATCAGCGGAGCAACCGCAGTCAAAATGCTTTCCTCGGCAGCTGATAGTTCTGAACCAACGATTCCTGCGCTCTGAAGGTATGGCATTAGGCGTGACTTGAAGTCGTTTACATCAAGGCGTCGAATGTGTGCCGAGTTGATTGCATCGGCCTTCTTCTGATCGAAGCGAGCGGGGTTCGGGTTCACGTTGGTCACATCGAAGGCAGCAGCGAGTTCATCCATGGTGAAAATGTCTTGGTCAGCGCTAAGGCCCCAACCCAACAAGGCTAGGTAGTTGAGCAGACCCTCTGGAATAAAACCGCGGTCACGGTGGTGAAAGAGGTTTGCTTCAGGGTCGCGCTTTGAAAGCTTCTTGGTGCCTTCGCCCATTACATAAGGCAAGTGGCCAAACTGTGGAATGAACTTGGTTACGCCAGCTTCATAGAGCGCGTTGTAAAGGGCAATCTGACGACCGGTAGAAGACAGCAGGTCTTCGCCGCGAAGAACATGAGTAACACCCATCAGAGCGTCGTCAACCGGGTTGACCAAGGTGTAGAGCGGCTGGCCGTTTGGGCGAACCACAACAAAGTCGGGGAACGAACCCGCCGGAAAAGTAATTTCGCCACGAACTAGGTCATTGAAAGTTATGTCAACGTCTGGCACCCGTAAACGCAAGGCTGGGCTGCGGCCCTCGGCGCGATAAGCAGCCTTAGCCTCTTCACTCAGCTCACGCTCTGAGTTGTCATAACCCAGCTGAACTGCGCGGCCGTTGGCTTTGTTGCGCTCATCAAGCTCTTCACCCGTGAGGTAGCTTTCATAAATGTGGCCAGAGGCCTTCAACTTTTCGATTACATCTAGATAGATGTGGCTACGCTCGCTTTGGCGATAAGGCTCGGCTGGGCCGCCAACGTTCACGCCTTCATCCCAGTTCAAACCAAGCCAGTTGAGGGCATCGAGAATCATCTCGAAAGATTCTTCACTGTCGCGCTCGGCATCGGTGTCTTCAATGCGGAACAAGAATGAACCGCCGGTGTGGCGCGCATAGGCCCAGTTGAAAAGTGCGGTTCGAATCAAACCAACGTGCGGCAAGCCGGTTGGTGATGGGCAAAAACGAACCTTAACATCGGGGCCGGTTGCGTCGGTAAAAGGTGCTGTGATCACTGAAGACATAATGCCTCAAGTCTAAATGACTGGGTTGAGAAGGGTTCCGATGCCCTCGATCTCGCATTCAACAATCTCACCGCTACGAATCTGAGCTATGCCAGCCGGGGTTCCGGTGAGAATCACATCGCCAGGCAGCAAAGTCATGTTTTGGCTCACAAACGAGATGATTTTAGGAACATCGTGAAGCATCAGATCAATCGAGGCTGACTGCTTGGTTTCACCATCAATTCGGCTTTCGAGCAGCTGGCCGTCGGGCACAAACTCGGTTTCGATCCATGGGCCAAGCGGGCAAAAACTGTCGAAAGCTTTTGACCTAGCCCACTGGTCATCGCTGAACTGCAAATCGCGCGCGGTGACATCGTTTGCGATGGTGAAGCCCCAAACATAGTCGAGGGCGTCTTCTTGACTAACGTTTTTAGCCAGCTGACCAATAACAACGGTTAGCTCAACCTCAAGCTCAATGCGGTCGCTTTGAACCGGAATAACAATCGGGTCGCCAGGGCCAATAATTGAACTCGATGGTTTGAAGAAAATGGTTGGGTCCCCGTTCAGTTCGAGACCCAATTCACTTGCGTGATCGGCATAGTTTTTGCCAACACAAACCACTTTGGATGGAATGGTGGGAGCAAGCAACTTGACCTCTTTGAGCGGCACTCTCTGACCGGTGGTTTCATAACCACTAACCAGCGGGTGCCCAGCCAGCACAACTAACTCTGGGCCGTCGAGTACACCAAACTTTGGTTCACCATTGAGGCTAAAGCGCGCTACGCGCATGTTGCACTGCTTTCTGTTGAGCCGGTTAGTCGGCTAGCTTTACCATCCAGCCGTGGCGGTCAGCGACGGTTCCATACTGAATACCGGTTAGCTCGGCACGAAGGCTGGCGGTTAGCTCGCCCGGCTCAGTTTCGGCTGAACCAATGGTCTCTTCGCGAGACTTGAACTGGCCAATTGGGGTGATAACGGCAGCAGTTCCGCAGGCAAAAACCTCAACGATTTCGCCAGAGTCGATGCCGGTGCGAACTTCATCCAGGGTGATTTTGCGCTCTTGAACTTCAAGCCCGCGGTCTTTGATCAACTGAATAACCGATGCCCGGGTGATGCCGTGAAGAATCGTGCCATCTAGTGCCGGGGTAACCACGTGACCGTCTTTGTAGACAAAGAACAGGTTCATACCACCGAGCTCTTCGATGTAGGTTGCTGACTCGGCGTCGAGGAACATTACCTGCGAGCAGCCGTTTTCATAGCCTTCGGTCTGAGCCAAAAGTGATGCGGCATAGTTGCCGCCGGTCTTAGCCTCACCGGTTCCGTGGCGACCAGCTCGAGCTGAATCTAGAGCGATCCAGATTGAAACTGGCTTTAGACCACCGGTGAAATACGGGCCAACCGGTGATGCAATCACGCGATATTCGGCTCGATGTGCCGCGCGAACACCCAAGAAGTTTTCAGCAGCAATCTCAAACGGGCGAATGTATAGCGTCTTCTCATCAACAGGCTGCGGAACCCAAGCGCCATCAACTGCGATCAACTGACGCAGCGATTCAACAAAAAGTTCTACCGGAAGTTCAGGCAAGGCCATGCGGTGTGCTGACTTTTGCAAGCGAGCGCCGTTGGCCTCTGGGCGAAAGGTCCAGATTGAGCCATCAGCGTGACGATAGGCCTTGATGCCCTCGAAGATCTCTTGGCCGTAGTGCAGAACCGCAGCAGATGGGTCCATCATGATTGGGCCATAGGGAATGACCTCAGCACTGTGCCAACCCTTGTCTTTCTCCCAAACGATAACCACCTGGTGATCGGTCAGTTTGGCACCAAAAACCGGTGCAGCAAGGATAGCCTCGCGCTCAGCCTCTGAGGTTGGGTTCGGGTTGCGGGTTACTGCAAACTTTAGATCAGCCATGATCTGCTACTTTCTTGAATCTTTGGTTTAGAGAAGAGCAAAAATGCTCTCAGCTACCTCAGTGGTTGAACGCTTCTGGTCGCCGCGAGTTGCGAGGTCGGCCGCAACGGCTTTTTCAATTCGCGCAGCAGCCACCGGGTGGTTGAGGTGGCTTAGCAGCAGTGCAGCCGAGAGAATAGCTGCGGTTGGGTCGGCAAGGTTTTTGCCGGCAATATCTGGGGCCGAACCGTGAACCGGCTCGAACATGCTTGGGAACTCACCGGTTGGGTTGATGTTGCCCGATGCTCCTAGGCCGATTCCGCCGCCGATAGCAGCGGCTAGGTCGGTGATGATGTCGCCAAACAGGTTGTCGGTCACGATTACATCAAAACGCTGCGGGTCGGTAACCATAAAAATGGTGGCGGCGTCAATGTGCAGGTAGTCGTGGCTGATGCCAGGAAACTCCTCAGCAACCTTGTTCACAGTGCGCTGCCACAGCCAACCGGCGTGAACCAAAACGTTGTGCTTGTGAACCAGCGATACCTTTTTGCGGTCACGGGTCTGGGCAAGTTCGAAGGCATAGCGAACCAAGCGCTCAACACCATAGGCGGTGTTGACTGAAACCTCGTTGGCAACTTCGGCTGGGGTGCCAACGCGAATTGCACCACCGTTGCCAACATAAGGGCCTTCGGTTCCTTCGCGAACTACCACAAAGTCAACCTCGCCCGGGTTTGCGAGTGGGCTAACCACACCTGGATACAACTTGGTTGGGCGAAGATTTACAAAGTGATCAAAAGAGAAGCGAAGCTTCAATAGCAACTGGCGCTCAAGCACGCCTGATGGAACCTTTGGGTCACCGATGGCGCCAAGCAGAATTGCATCGTTTTGCTTTAGTGAATCCATGTCGGCATCGGTGAGTGTCTCACCGTTTGCCAAATAGCGGCGCGCGCCAAGATCAAATTCGGTGGTCTTAAAGCTCACGCCAGAGTCTGCGGTTGCACGAGTCATTGCCTCAAGTGCAATTTTGGTAACTTCTGGCCCAATGCCATCGCCGCCGATAACGGCAATCTTGTATTCACGCGTCAATTGATGCTCCCAGGGATGTTTATGTTCCTGAGTTTACTCTCTTTGACCGACGCTTTAGAGGTGCTTGGCCCGAAGAACCAAGGTGGTTGAAGGCTTCAAACCTTCGCGAGTCTGAATTTGCCCCTCTCGGTTTTCGAGCACTTCAATCTCAACCGCTTGTGATTCTAAAAACTCGCGAACTTCACTGGCAGTTGGCAAAATGTTTGGGTCTTGTGGCCCACCAAAACCTTCGGTCAGGTTTTCGCGCGCGTGCCAAACGCCAAGCAGGTATCCCCCAGGCTTGATGTTTTCAATCAGGGTGTCTAGTGCATCGAATAAATCTTCGTTTGACACCTGAAGATAGGCAATCAAGCCAACATCAACTGGAGTAAGCACTGATTCAAAACCGGTTGCGTCGGCGATGTGTGCAAAATACTTGTCTGCAACGCCTCGCTCTTCGGCCAAGGCTAATGCCTTGGTTAGCGCAGCTTTAGAGAAATCAATAATCTCGGCCTGCCAACCCTGCTCGGCAAACCAAACTGAGTTTCGCCCCTCACCCCCGGCAAGGTCAATCATTTTGCCCACTGGTCGGTTGGCAATGATATCGGTGCCGAACTCTTTGACGAAGCGGTTTACATCCTTGGTATAGATGTATTCATCTACCTCGAACTTTTTGTTCCAGTATTCTGCGTCAAGCATTGGGCAAAACCTTTCGTTTAGAAAACGATTGGCAAGCCGGTTGACGCAGCCGCGTCATCAAGCCCACCAGCGTTAGTTAGAGTGCCGGTGAAGCCCATGGTCTTCATAAGTTCGATTGCCTGGCCGGCGCGGTTGCCTGAGCGGCAATAAACAACGTAGTTAGCTGCCTTGTCGAGTTTGTCGATTTCGGTTGCGAAATCTGGGCCTTGCCAGTCGATTAGTAGAGCGCCCTCTAGATAACCGTCTGCGGTCTCTGCGGGGGTGCGAACGTCAATTACTGCTGATACTGATGCCATGTCGATTGATCCTTGATTGCTGCAAGCCGAAAGTGAGAAAGTAGCGAATAGCGCTACTGCAAGGGTAGCCACTAGCTTGAAAAAATTCTTCTTCATTGCAAAACCTCTCGAAAAAATTGTTGTTTGTTATACCCCCTAGGGTATGCTAGAACTATAGCAGCAATCTCAAAGGAGCAACTAATGCAAATTGAACCTGCAGAACTCAAAAAGGCCCGCGACCGACTCGTTCGCGTTCAGGGTCAAATTGGCGGCATCGTAAAAATGCTTGATGAGGGTCGCGACTGCACCGAGCTGCTTACCCAACTTTCAGCCGCCAGCACTGCGCTAACCCGAGCCGGGTTCACCATTATTTCGACTGGCATGGCCAAGTGTGGCAATGACCCTGAGGGCACCGCAAACCGCGAGACCCTCGAAAAAGCATTCATGTCGCTTGCCTAACCAACTCAACTAAAAAGGATCTCTCATGGGCCTATTCGGCAACCTGTTCAAGAAGAAGTACGAAACCGTCTCACCAGCAAAAGCAAAAGAACTGCAGAACGCCGGCGCTCTCTTGATTGATGTTCGCGAAAGCCACGAATACAAATCTGGCCACGCATCAGGCGCAAAACATATTGCTCTCGGCTCAATTGCCAATCGACTGCGCGACCTACCAATCGAACGCGAAATTTTGGTGATCTGCCAGAGTGGCGCGCGTTCAGCCCAGGCTGCAAACTTTCTTGCTGGCAAAGGCTACAAAGTAATCAACGTTTCAGGTGGCACCAACGGTTGGCGCAACGCCGGCCTCAACATCTCTAAGTAACTCGAAGGGTCAATTCACCTTGAAGATCATCATCATTGGCGGAGTCGCCGGCGGAATGTCGGCTGCCACTCGTTTGCGTCGACTAAAAGAAGACGCCGAGATTGTGGTTTATGAAATGGGTGAGCACGTAAGTTATGCAAACTGCGGCCTGCCATATTTCGTCAGTGATGTAATTGCCAAGCGAGAGCTGCTGCTGCTTCAAACCCCAAAATCACTCTGGGATAGATTCCGTATTGATGTTCGCGTGAACAGCATGGTCACCGCCATTGATAAAGCTGCAAAAACTGTGACGGTGCAAAACTTTGCGACTGGCGAAACCACCATCGACAACTATGACAAGTTGGTTATTTCAACCGGTGCCAAGCCTCGCAAACCTGAAATTGCAGGCATTGAGCGGGCCATGGTTTTGCGCAATGTTCTAGATGCCGACCAAGTCAAGGCTGCTGCCCAGGCAAACATCGGCAAGAATGCCGTGATCTTGGGTGCCGGGTTCATCGGCATCGAACTGGCCGAAAACTTGCAGCACATGGGAATCAACACCACTATCGTTCAACGCTCAACCACGGTGTTGGGCCAATTTGACGCCGAAGTGATTGAGCCTCTGCAAGCCAGACTGGTGGCCAACGGCGTGCAGCTTGAATTAGGCAACGAACCAAATGAGATAACCGCAAATGAAGTGGTTCTAGCCAACAGAAAACGCCTGCCAGCGGAGTTGGTATTTTCAGCCGCTGGAGTTTCACCCGACAACGCCTTAGCCCGCGAAGCCGGGCTCAAAATCGGCACAACCGGCGGCCTCTGGGTTGACGAGCAACAGCGCACCAGCGACCCAAACATCTATGCCGCTGGCGACGCAGTTGAGAAGAATGGCCAACTAACTGGGCAAAACATCTTGGTTCCACTAGCCAATTTGGCAAACCGTCACGGCCGACTAGTGGCCGATGCAATTGCAGGAATCGAAACCAAGGCTCACCCGGCTGTAGCCACAGCAATCATCGGCGCCTTTGGCTTCACTGCAGCGGTAACCGGCCTCACCGAAAAAGCCGCGGTCAAGGCCGGCATCAAGCACCAGGTAATTCACCTGCACCCAAGCAACCATGCCGGCTATTACCCAGGTTCAAAGCGAGTTTCGTTGAAGCTGGTGCTCGACCCTGAGTCAGGCAAAATTCTTGGCGGTCAGGCCACAGGTGAAGACGGTGTTGACAAGCGCATCGATGTGATTGCCACCGCTATTTATGCCGGGCTCACAGTTGACGACCTAATGGATCTTGAACTCGCCTATGCCCCGCAGTTTGGCTCGGCAAAAGACGCAATAAATCAGGCTGGCTATGTTGGCAACAACGTAATCACTGGCAACACCCCTAGCATTCAGTGGCATGAGTTAAACCAAGCCTTGGCTAACGGAGCCCAACTGATTGATGTGCGCACTAAAGCTGAACATAGCGCTGCCAGCATTCCAGGGGCAATCAACATTGATGTCAATGAACTACGCGAGCGCCTAACCGAGGTGCAAGACAAAGACGTGATTGTTCACTGCGCTGTTGGCCAGCGCGGCCACACGGCCGTTCAGATTCTTAAAGGCCACGGCAAGCAAGCGCGAAATCTTGATGGCGGTTTTGCCACTTGGCAGGCAGGCACGGATGCGCTTGCGCGCGCTCGGCGCTAGCGAATTATTCGACCAAAAATGTGGGCCCCCGATATCCATCGGGGGCCCAAAACATTTTTTGGAACGACTACGCGTTGATGTCTATAGCCTTCATAACATCTGCCTCGATGGCTACGCGAACAGCCTCTAGAACATCTGTGGCAACTGGTG
>CAZIFS010000041.1:0-12236 GCA_964539165.1 uncultured Rhodoluna sp.
GCAGAAGACGTAGCAGCTCCAGAGAGCTACACCACCGAGACCCCAGCAGCTAAGGCTGCTCCGGCTAAGTCACGTGGCCCACTAACCACTCCAGGTGCAGGCCTAGGCCGCCGCAAAGAAGCGATCGCTCGCGTTCGCATCATGCCAGGCACCGGCGTTATCAAGGTCAACGGCCGTGAGTTCGCAGAGTACTTCCCAAACAAGCTTCACCAGCAGCTAATCACTGACCCATTCACCATCCTTGACCTAAAGGGTGCTTACGACGTTATCGCTCGTATCTCAGGTGGTGGCTCAGCTGGTCAGGCTGGTGCACTTCGTCTAGGTATCGCTCGTGCACTAAACGAGATCGACCGCGACAACAACCGTCCTTCACTAAAGAAGGCAGGCTTCCTAAAGCGCGACCCACGTGTTATCGAGCGCAAGAAGGCTGGTCTTAAGAAGGCACGTAAGGCATCTCAGTTCTCGAAGCGTTAATCCGTTTCGGATTCTCGTTCAGCGCGTAGTCTTCAAACATGGCTCGTCTATTTGGAACCGATGGCGTTCGAGGTCTTGCTAACCGAGACCTCACCCTTGAAATGGCTATTCAGCTGGCTCAAGCGGCTGCCATCGTTCTAGGCGAAGAAGCGCGTTCACGAGGAATCAAACCTAAAGCCGTTATCGGCCGCGACCCCCGTATCTCGGGAGAGTTTCTAGCTGCAGCAATTGCAGCCGGGCTCTCGAGTTCGGGGGTTGACGTTTTTGACGCTGGAGTCTTGCCGACCCCGGCGACTGCGTTTCTAACCGCTGACCTAGATGCCGATTTTGGTGTCATGATTTCGGCTTCGCACAACCCAGCCCCAGATAATGGCATCAAATTCTTCTCGCGTGGTGGTCACAAACTTGACGACGCAATTGAAGATGCAATTCAAGCAGCGATGACTGGCGAAAAGCTGGCTCCGGTTGGCGGCAATGTCGGCCACGTTCAGCGATTTGCTGATGCTGAAGATCGCTACATCGTTCACCTGTTGGCTAGCCTGCCTAACCGACTCGATGGCCTGAAGGTAGTTGTCGACTGTGCCCACGGTGCAGCTGCTGGTGTTTCTCCTCAGGTTTTCGCTGATGCTGGTGCTCAGGTCATCGTTATTGGTGCTGACCCAGATGGCATGAACATTAACCTCGGATGTGGCTCTACCCACTTGAGCGCATTGCAGACGGCGGTTCTAGAACACGGCGCTGACCTTGGTGTAGCTCACGATGGTGATGCCGACCGCTGTTTGGCTGTCGATCACAACGGTCACATTATTGACGGTGATGAGATCATGGCTATTCTTGCGCTTTCAATGAAAGAGCGCGGGCAACTGGCACGAAACACCTTGGTCGCAACCGTTATGAGCAACCTGGGTCTGAAAATTGCGATGCGCGAAAACGGCATCGAAATGCTTGAAACCAAAGTTGGCGACCGCTATGTTCTTGAAGAAATTCGCGCTGGTGGTTACACCTTGGGTGGCGAGCAGTCTGGCCACGTAATTTTTAGCCAGTATGCGACCACCGGTGACGGAATTTTGACCGGTCTAAAGTTGGCAGCCGAAGTAAACCGAAAGGGCAAATCGCTTGCCGAACTTGCCAAAGTAATGACGGTTTACCCACAGGTTTTGATCAACGTTCCAAAGGTTGACCGTTCTCGTGCAGACTCAGACGCGGCAGTTAA
Organism: uncultured Rhodoluna sp.; assembly: GCA_964539165.1. Classification (GTDB taxonomy): domain Bacteria; phylum Actinomycetota; class Actinomycetes; order Actinomycetales; family Microbacteriaceae; genus Rhodoluna. Next base: position 1,688 of record CAZIFS010000041.1, read on the forward strand.
AGCTATCGTTGCCGAGGCTGAAGCAGCTCTTCACGGAACCGGCCGAGTGCTATTGCGCGCATCGGGAACCGAGCCGCTGGTTCGAGTTATGGTCGAGGCCGCTGATGAAGGCACAGCAAGAAGCTGGGCTGAACGCATTTCGCGCGTAGTTGAAAAAGAACTGGCGCTCTAGAGCTTTCTGAGCAGCACGCGTTCTACCGCATGCTTGTCGCCTTTGTGCAAAACCAAAGTAGCCCTTGATCTTGTCGGCAAAATATTCTCAACCAGGTTCGGCAAATTGATTGTCGACCATATCTCATTTGCTCGGGCCAAGGCCTTATCAACTGGCATTTCCGCGTAGCGGTGAAAATAAGATGCGGGATTCGTGAAGGCTGACTCGCGCAATTTATAGAAGCGATCCAAGAACCAGGATGTGATGTTAGGGGTGTCAGCATCAACATAAATCTTGAAGTCGAAGAAATCGCTAAGCGCAACGTCTTGGTCGGCACCGGGGGATTGCAACACATTCAAACCCTCGATAATCAAAACGTCTGGATTGTGAACGGTGATGACTTCGCCGGGTACGATGTCGTAAATCAGGTGCGAATAGACCGGGGCGGTTACTTCGGCTGCGCCGCTCTTGATGTCGGCTACAAATTTGAGCAACGCTAGGCGGTCGTAAGACTCTGGGAATCCCTTTCGGTGCATGATTCCACGCTTTTCAAGCTCGGCATTGGGGTGCAGAAACCCATCCGTGGTCACTAGTTCAACACTCGGAGTGCCATCCCAGCGACTAAGCAGCTCTTTCAACAATCGAGACACAGTTGACTTGCCAACGGCCACTGAACCGGCAACGCCGATGATGAACGGAGTGCGACCTGAAGACTTACCAAGAAAGCTTCCGGCAGCGCGGTGAAGGCTCTGGTGCTCGGCAACATAAAGGTTGAGCAAGCGACTGAGCGGCAGGTATACCTCGCGAACTTCTTTGAGGTCTAGAAAGTCACCGAGGCCACGGATTTGCTGAATTTCAGCCTCGGTCAGAGGCATATCAGTGGTGTTTCCTAGGTCTGCCCAGTCGGCTCGAGAAATCTCGTTGAAAGGGCTCAGCAGTTCGCTCACAAAAAGCCATTCTGCCGTAAAGTTGAAGGCATGTGTGGAATCATCGGCTATGTAGGCCCAAAGTCAACCCTGGACGTGCTACTTGGCGGCCTTCGCAGACTGGAATATCGTGGCTACGATTCAGCTGGAGTTTCAGTTATTTCAGCTGGTGGAAACCTTGAAACCCGTAAGAAGGCTGGAAAGCTTGACAACCTGGTTTCAGAGATCACCTCGCACCCGCTACCTGAGTCACACATCGGTATCGGCCACACCCGCTGGGCAACACACGGCGCGCCAACTGATGGCAACGCTCACCCACACCTTGGTGGCCCAACCAGCAAACTTTCACTGATTCACAACGGCATCATTGAGAACTTTGGTGCACTTAAAGCTGAGCTGCTTGCCGCTGGCACCAAATTTGCCAGCGAGACTGACTCTGAAGTTGCAGCTCACCTAATTGCAGCCGAGTTCGAAAAGACCGGCGACCTACCTAAAGCTTTCGCCAATGTGGTAAACCGCCTTCACGGCGCATTTACCATCCTGGTTATTCACGAATCTCAGCCTGACGTTGTTTTGGCTGCCCGTCGCAACGCACCTTTGGTTATTGGTCTGGGTGACGGCGAAAACTTCTTGGGTTCTGACGTTGCAGCATTTGTCGAGCACACCGACCGCGCCATCTCTGTTGGCCAGGATGAAATCGTAATTCTGCGCGCAGGTTCAGTTGAGGTTCGCACCTTCGACGGTGCACCGGTAACCCCAACCGAATTCAAAGTTGACTGGGATGCCTCAGCTGCCAGCAAGGGTGGTTGGTCAAGCTTCATGGCTAAAGAGATCGCCGACCAGCCTCAGGCGGTTGCCGACACCCTCATGGGTCGCCTTGAATCAGATGGCTCTGTAATTCTTCAAGAAATTGATGGCCTTAGCGCAGACGACATCAAGAACATCGACCGCATCATCATGGTTGCCTGTGGTACTGCAAGCTATGCCTGTGACGTGGCCAAGTATGCAATCGAAAAATTCTCTCGCATTCCGGTTCAGGTAGAGCTCTCACACGAGTTCCGCTACCGCGACCCAATCGTGACCGAGCGCACTCTAATTGTTGCGGTCAGCCAGTCTGGCGAGACCATGGATACCCTGATGGCTACCCGTTATGCCAAAGAGCAAGGTGCAAAGGTTCTAGCAATCTGTAACACCCAGGGTGCAACCCTTGCCCGTGAGTCAGACGCTGTTATCTACACCCACGCTGGCCCAGAGGTTGCCGTTGCCTCGACCAAGGCTCTGGTGGCACAAATTACCGCGGGTTACCTATTGGCACTGTTTCTAGGTGCTGGTCGCGGTGCAACCGCACAGGCAGAACTTCGTCGTCTGGGTCAAGAGCTCTTGAAGATGCCGGCAAATGTCACGCACGTTCTAGAGCGCCTTGAGCCTATTCGTGAACTAGCCAAGAAGATGGCTGACGCAAAGTCAGTGCTATTCCTAGGTCGCAACGTCGGCTTCCCGGTTGCTATGGAGGGTGCGCTCAAGCTCAAGGAGCTGGCTTACATCCATGCTGAAGGTTTTGCCGCTGGCGAATTGAAGCACGGCCCAATTGCTCTAATCGAAGAGGGGCAGCCGGTATTCGTAATCGTGCCAAGCCCAGACGATGTCGACAGCTTGCACCCGAAGGTGATTTCAAACATCCAAGAGATTCGCGCTCGCGGAGCCAAGGTTATTGCGATTGCTGAAGAGGGCGACTCTGAGGTTGGCAACTATGCCGAGCACGTCACCTATGTGCCAAAGTGCGAAAACATTTTCTCTTCGATTTTGACCGTGATTCCGCTTCAGTGCTTTGCTCTTGAGCTTTCAACCGCAAAGGGCTTGGATGTAGACCAGCCTCGCAACCTAGCCAAGTCGGTAACGGTCGAGTAATTCGATGATTGTGGGTGTCGGTGTAGACGCGGTTGAACTCAGCCGCTTCGAAACCAAACTCTCAGAGACTCCGAGGCTTGCCGAACGACTTTTCACCGAGGCCGAGCGCAATTCAACCCTGAAATCTTTGGCCGGCAAATTTGCTGCCAAAGAAGCGTTGATTAAGGCGCTCGCCGGAGTTGGCGGCTTGGAGTGGCAGGGCATGGAGATAATCAAAGAAGCTTCTGGCAAACCGGCTTTTTCGCTCACCGGGCGCACAGCTGAATTAGCTGCTGATGCCGGGGTGCAGAACATCCATGTTTCAATTACTCATGACGGCCAAATGGCTGTTGCTTTTGTAGTGGCCGAGGGAGGTGCCTGATGCGCGAGTTGATTATCGATCTTGACGCGATTGCGACCAATCTAAAGTCAATCCGGGCGCGAGTTGGCTCCGCCATGGTCCTCGGAGTGGTCAAGGCAGATGCCTATGGCCACGGCATGATTCCCGTAGCTAAAAAGCTCGAGGCTGCTGGCGTCGATTATCTAGGTGTGGCTGACGTTCATGAAGCCCAGCAGTTGCGTGATGCCGGAATCGACCTGCCGATTTTGGCTTGGCTGCATGACCCACGCGAAAACTTTATTCGTGCCATTGATAGCGGAATCGAATTGGGTGTTGCCAACCTAGAACAGTTGGAGCGAATTGCGAAGGCAGCCGAGCATCTGGGCCGAATTGCCCGAGTGCACTTGAAAGTCGACACCGGCTTGGGGCGCAATGGTTCGACCGAATTGGAATGGCCGGCACTTCTGAAGGCTGCCCATGGATTGGTAGCCGAAGGTTTCATTCAAGTAGTTGCTATTTTTAGTCACCTTTCTTGCACCAGCGAGGCCGACGACCTATTGCAAATCGAACGTTTCGAGGCTGCCTGCGACAGCGCGCGCGAGCACGAAATTGATTTTGAATTGCGTCACCTAACCGCGAGCGACGGTTCGATTCGCTACCCGCAGGCTCACTACGAAATGGTTCGTATTGGCGTTTCGCTGTATGGCCTTTCGCCGTTCACCGAAAATCACTCAGAAGATTTTGGATTGATTCCAGCGATGACGGCCACCTCGGTTGTTGTGCAGACCAAGCGGGTACCAGCTGACCATGGGGTCAGTTATGGTTACCTCCACCGCACCGCAGGCGAAACAACCTTGGCACTTGTGCCGGTTGGCTACGCTGAGGGTTTGCCGCGAAATGCAAGCACAGGCGCCAAAGTCTCGATCAACGGCAAGACATATTCGATCCTTAGTCGAATTGCAATGGATCAATTTGTGCTCGACGTCGGTGACGATGACGTTAGCGCTGGCGACCTGGTGACTATTTTTGGTGATGCTGCCGCTGGCGTTCCATCCGTGGATGATTTGGCTTCGGCAGCAGAAACAATCAACTATGAAATCGTCACTCGCATGGGCGGCCGTTTCAAGCGAACTTATTTGGGCGAAGAGGCATAAGTGGCCGAGGTTCTGGCCAACCTGATTATCGATACCCCTGAAGAAATGCACGACTTGGGGTTGAAGCTTGCACACGCTTTGAAAGCGGGAGACCTAATTTTGCTTACCGGCCCACTCGGGGCAGGAAAGACCACGCTAACTCGCGGAATTGGCGAGGCGCTTGGTGCAATCGGAAACGTCTCAAGCCCAACTTTTGTTCTGGCCAGAACCCATTCTTGTGGCACCGGCAAGCCTGATTTGGTTCACGTGGATGCTTACCGACTAACCAGCGCGGCTGAGCTCGATGACCTAGACATTGATTTTGGTAACTCAATCACAGTTGTTGAATGGGGCCGCGGCCTAACTGACGGAATCACCGAGGATTGGCTAGAACTGGAAATTGAGCGAGATCACACCGGTGCATCTGAGACTCGCAAGGTGACCATTATTGGCACCGGCAGCCGTTGGTCAGGAGTTAGCTTCTAATGCCGTTCACTCTGGCGATTGATACGTCGGCTGGCACATCCGTGGCGGTCTTGCGTGGCGGCGAATTGTTGGCCGAGTTAAACAACGACTACAACATGAAACATGCCGAGGGAATTGGCGATGCGATTTCGCAAGTGATTGCAGCTGCCGAGATCAAAACGAACCAAATCAAAACGGTTGTAGTTGGTCGAGGGCCAGCCCCATTCACTGGCCTAAGAATCGGCATCGCCGCCGCCATCATGTTCTCTGAAGGTGTCGGAGCTCGGTTATTTGGAGTGGTCAGTCTTGACGCTGTCGCTCGCGATGCATTGATGAACCCTGAGATTGCCAGCCAGGTTTCAGAGGATAAGCCCCTCTTGGTCACCGCAGATGCTAGGCGCAGTGAGCTCTACTGGGCGCTTTATTCCGGAATCTCAAAGTCGGGTGCACCAATTTGTGTTGACGGCCCAGCAGTTATCAAACCGGTCGCTCTTGAAGAGCTGCTCGCTGAAAGAGCTTTGCAACCAATCAGGTCTGAAGCACCGGTTCGGGCAGCCCAACTGGCTAAGGTGCTCGACGCGCAACTAGTCGATGGCAGCGCAAGTGATGATGTAACCGCCTTGTATCTGCGTGCGCCAGATGCGGTGCCGAGCCCAGGCAAGAAGGTCAGCGGATGAAACCCTGGTCGATAAGAAATGCGGTTGAGTCAGACCTTGACGCAATAATGCAACTCGAAAATGCCTGCTTCGCGGCAGATGCCTGGTCTCGCGAAAATATGCACTTTGAAGTTCAGGCTCACCACACTGTTTATTTGGTGGCCCAGCTTGATGAGCAGCTGGTTGGCTTTGCTGGTCTGAGCAAGGTGCCTGGCAACGATCAAGCCGACATCCAAACCATCGCTGTTTCTGAAACTCAGCGAGGCAAGGGCCTGGGTCGAGACCTGATGAACCACTTACTCAGCGAGGCCCGTCGCCAGCTTGCCTATGAGGTTTTTCTTGAGGTTCGTGCAGATAACGAGCCGGCTCAAAAACTCTACGAGTCGTTGGGGTTTGAGCACATCGACACCCGAAAGCGTTATTACCAGCCTGATGATGTCGACGCTTGGGTTATGCGTTTGCAATTCAAGCAATCATCTTTCGGCCGCGAGCCTGTGGTTCTCGGCATCGAGTCATCTTGCGACGAAACCGGTGTTGGCATTGTTCGTGGCAGCACGCTTTTGGCGAATGTCATTTCAAGCAGCATGGATGAACACGCTCGCTTCGGCGGAGTTGTTCCTGAGATTGCAGCACGAGCACACCTAGAGGCACTCAAACCAACTCTTAATCAGGCGCTGGCTACGGCAAATCTCAGCCTTCAAGATATCGATGCCATTGCGGTCACGAATGGCCCGGGTCTCGGTGGCGCCCTAATGGTTGGCGTTGGCGCAGCCAAAGCCTTGGCCGTCGCGCTTGAGAAGCCCATATATGCCGTGAATCACTTGGTTGGCCACGTCGGAGTAGACATTCTTGAGCGCGGCAAACTCGAAACTCCGACCATTGCCCTCTTGGTGAGTGGCGGGCATACATCGTTGCTATTGGTTCGCGACCTTTTAGATGATGTTGAGTTGTTGGGCGAGACCATTGACGATGCCGCGGGTGAAGCCTTCGACAAAATTGCGCGAGTGCTCGGATTGCCTTACCCAGGCGGCCCCGAAATCGACCGAGCTGCGATTGGAGGTGACCCTAAAGCGATCAGGTTCCCACGCGGTCTCACTCTGCCAAAAGACATGGAGAAGCATCGCTATAACTTCTCGTTCTCAGGGCTAAAAACCGCGGTTGCCCGTTGGGTGGAGGTTGCCGAAGCCAAGGGCGAAACTTTTAGCAAGGCCGATGTGGCAGCTAGCTTCAGAGAGGCAGTCGCCGACGTTTTGGTGAGCAAGGCAATAAATGCTTGCCTAGCCTATGGTGTTCCTCGACTGTTGCTCGGCGGGGGCGTGGTTGCCAATGCCAGACTTCGCGAGCTTGCAACCGAACGCTGCGCCGAAAATGGCATCGAACTGCGTATCCCGGCGCTTAGCCTCTGCACTGATAACGGCGCAATGATCGCGGCTCTTGGTGCCCAACTCATAATGGCCGGGCGTCAGCCTTCATCCTTGCATTTCGGCGCCGATTCGACACTGCCGGTGACCACTGTTCAGTCGCTGTAGTTTCACTGCCTAACCTCAGGCTTCTCACAGTGTTTTATCAGACACGGATGGTCAACTGATTTTGTTGAAAGACAACGAGACCTAGGAGTAAGCCAAATGGCTGAGAAGACCGAAAAGATTGAAACCGCTGCGAAGGCAGACTCAAAAGCTGCACCAAAAACTGAGGCAAAGACCGCCCCTGCAGCGGCTGCTGACACGGCAGCAAAATTTGACCTGAATTCACTCAACACTCTTGCTGTTGTATCTCTCGCAACAGCGGTAACCGGGTTCGGTGCGGTGGCTGCAATCATCACCGGTCACATCTCACTGGCTCAGATCAAGAAGTCTGGTCAGTCAGGTCGAGGTCTTGCCATTGCGGGTGTCATTGTGGGTTATGCAGTTGTAGCGCTTTGGGTGCTCGGTGGCATTGCTTCAATCGCTTACAAACTTCGCTATGGCTTCGGCTATGGCGATGTCATGCCCATGGATGGCTTTGGAACCAGAATGAACGGTTTCGGCAACGGCATGATGGGTCAGATCGAATAAGAGTTTTACTACTGCAACAAAACGAGGATAAAGGGATTACTTCTCGCAGATAAGAACACGATGGGCGTCGCCCACTCTGGTAACAATCAGGGTGGCGGCGCCTTTCCCTTTGGGTGCCAACTCTTTGCGCAATTGCTCAGGAACAATGTCTGAACCACGTTTTTTGATTTCAAGCGTGCCTATCTCGCGCTCGCGAAGATAAGCCTTCAACTTTTTGCGATCGAAAGCTAGGTTCTCGATCACGCGATAGCTCTTCAACCAAGGCGAATCAATAGGTTCATCGCTGGTCAGGTAGGCGATCTCTGGGGCGAAGATGCGAGCTCCCACTTCAATTGCAAGCTGACCCAGCAAGTGCGAGCGAATTATCGAGTTGTCTGGCTCGTGCACAAAATTGCCTAACTTTCCATAAGGGGCGTCTAGTCGAGCACTGCTATCGCTGGTGATTTCGAACTTTGCATCTGGGGTAATCAAAAGCGCAGCACGCTTGATGTTTGGCCGCGCAACAGCACCAAACCAGAGGCCAAGTTCTACTAGGTCGCCATTTACTGAAACCCATTGGGCCTCGGCGGTTTCAGGAATTCCTTCGTGCGGGTGACCTGGGCCAAACTTCACACCGGTAGGTTTGCGATCTGCAGCGGCAACCACAAAGTCAAATGTTGGTGAGAAGGCGGCTGGGTCGAATTTTCTTGAGGCGCGCTCGCGCGATGGCCCACCAAGTTCGCGTCTCGCTGGGTCAAAAAAGAGCCCATCAAATTGGCCAAGGTCTATTTTGGTGACGTCAGCCTGTTCGACTACGGCATTTTCAAAGGGCGCAAGGTTATAGGTAGCCACTGCGGCGGTTACTTCATCGATGTCAAAGGAGCGAACTTGCAAGTCGAGGCTGGCCATAGCCAAGCTCTCGGCTCCGATTCCGCAGCCAAGATCGGCAATGACGCTCAAGCCCGCTGCTCTAAAGCGTTGGGCGTGCAATGCCGCCACTGAAAGCCTGGATGCCTGTTCTAGGCCAGCCTCGGTGAAGAGCATCCGTGAAGTGAATGGTCCAAATTTTGATTCGGCTCGCCTGCGAAGTTTGGCCTGGCTGAGCACCGCGGCAACCAAGGCTGGGTCGTTTCCTTCGGAACGCAGGCTGCTGACCAGTTTTACAACGTCTGCCTTAGCGTCAATCGGGCCTACTTTTTCAAGCAGCTTTTGGCCCTCTGGTGAGAGCAAGCGAATGAAGTCCTGGCGTTCCATAAAGACAGGCTACCAATCGGCTGACAGCGAACAGCCTTTAGCACTCAACTGCATCGAGTGCTAATATGGCTCTACAAACCCGTTTCTAGAAGAAGAGGTAATCATGTCGGTTTCGATTAAGCCACTTGAAGATCGCATCGTTGTTCGCCCAGTTGAGGCAGAGCAGGTCACCGCTTCGGGTCTGGTAATTCCAGACACCGCAAAAGAGAAGCCACAAGAGGCTGAGGTTATTGCTGTTGGTCCTGGTCGTGTAGACGAGCGCGGCAACCGCATCCCAGTTGATGTTGCTGTTGGCGACAAAGTTATCTTCTCGAAGTACGGCGGCACCGAGCTAAAGTTTGCTGGCGAAGAGTACCTAGTGCTTTCAGCCCGCGACGTGCTAGCAGTAGTCGTTCGCTAAATTGCTTTGAAAGACCCCGGCCTTGGTCGGGGTCTTTTGCGTTAAATCAAGGTGGTTGTAGCACCGCCAGACAAAAACTCTTCCTCTAAACAAGCCCCACTACGGTGGGTAGAATTGAAAAATGACTTCTCATGACCCTTTTGGCTTTGTTGGCCTAACCTACGATGACGTCCTACTACTTCCAGGTGAGTCAGACATCGTTCCATCAGGTGTGAACACCAAGACTCGCATCACCAAGCGCATCGAAATCAACGTGCCTTTGCTTTCATCAGCCATGGATACCGTGACTGAGGCAAGACTGGCCATTGCAATGGCTCGACAGGGTGGAATCGGTGTCTTGCACCGTAACCTTTCACTCGAGCGTCAGGCCAGCGAAGTTGATCTGGTTAAGCGTTCAGAAGCCGGCATGATTACTCACCCGGTAACCACCAACCCACTTGCAACCATTGAAGAAGTCGATGAGCTTTGTGGCCGCTACCGCGTTTCAGGTCTGCCAGTAATCGATGAGAACGGCATCCTGGTTGGCATTGTCACCAACCGTGACATGCGATTTGTGCTTGACGTACAGCGCACCACAACCTTGGTCAAAGATGTTATGACCCCAACTCCGCTAATCACCGCACCATATGGCATCAACCCAGATGACGCGATTGGCATTTTTGCTCAGCACCGCATCGAAAAGTTGCCTCTGGTCGACCCTGACGGAAAGCTTCGCGGATTGATCACCGTAAAAGACTTCGACAAATCAGAGAAGTACCCACTGGCCTCAAAAGATGCAAACGGTCGCCTGCTAGTTGCAGCGGCAGTTGGCGTTGGACAAGACGCTTGGGAGCGCTCAATGGCCTTGGTTGAGGCCGGCGTAGACCTACTAATCGTCGATACCGCTCACGGTCACAACCGTGCCGTACTCGAGATGATTGCCAAGCTAAAGGCTGAACCATTCGCCAAGAATGTTGACATCATGGGCGGAAACGTCGCTACTCGCGAGGGTGCTCAGGCACTGGTTGACGCTGGCGCCGACGCAGTCAAGGTTGGCGTTGGTCCAGGCTCAATTTGCACAACTCGTGTTGTTGCAGGTGTTGGTGTGCCTCAGGTCACCGCCGTTTACCAGGCTTCACTCGCGGCTCGTCCTGCCGGTGTGCCAGTTATCGCCGATGGTGGTCTGCAGTACTCAGGCGACATTCCTAAGGCTCTGGTAGCTGGTGCTAACGCGGTCATGATTGGGTCGCTTCTTGCCGGCACAGATGAAGCTCCTGGCGACATCACCTTCGTTGGTGGCAAGCAGTACAAGACCTACCGTGGCA
>CAZIFS010000042.1:0-12223 GCA_964539165.1 uncultured Rhodoluna sp.
CTGATTCTTGACCGCGGTGCTGAAGTGAATAGAGGCCGAAGAAAGTTAGCTTGGCTACTTCTTCACCCGGTGCCCATACGCCGAATACGCCGCATTGGTCTTGTGGTGCTTTATCGTCATCGCTAACTGCGATATCGAGATTTAGTTTTCCATCGCCACGGAGCAAGGCAGTTTCCTGTCGGTAAGAGCGGGCTACCCCTCTAGTTTAGTGGCCTCGGCTGTTTTGGCACGAGCGGCAGTAATGCTGCTGATCACAGTTGCTGTGATGATTCCGGCAACGGCACCCAGTGCAGCCAGAAACGCAACCAAATAACTAAGAATTGGTGCGGCTGTTCGCTGTTCGGCTGGAATGCTCGCATCGAGAATCAAAGCCAAAATAATGCCGAGAATTGCGCCGGTGAGCAAGAACGGCAAAAACTTAGGGGCGCGACGAATAGTGACCTTTTCGGTTTTCATACCACTATTCAACCAAACCGGTGGGGCGGGTAATTCCCAGCGGCAAAATATCGCCAAGATCGGCTCGAGTGCCCGAAGCTGCAATTAGATTTTGAGCCACGGCCTCGGCCCAAGTGAGCTGCCCAGTGGCAACGGCAAACCAGGTTTCGGGGCTCATCTCAACGGTGTTCGGTGGGGTGCCACGAGTGTGACGTGGGCCTTCTATGCATTGGGTTGCGCCTAGTGGCGGAACCCTCACCTCAACCGAGTTGCCTGGGGCAACTTCGGCCAACTCTTCGAGCAAAAATCGAACGGCGGTTGCAAATTCAGTCGCAGCCGCGCCTTCGGCGAGCGCAGCTCGCACTGCATCCATGCCTGCATTTGGTTTGATTCTGCGTCTTGCCATAGGCCAATTCTCTCGCAACCGAGGTGTTGAAAATAACTCTTGCCAAGCGAATTTAGTTAGGGTAGCCTAACCTTACCGAAGTCAGATGATACTGACCCGACGGAAGAAAAAATTGATCTCAAATTACCTCATCGGTTTGCGCGAGGGCCTCGAGGCTGCGCTTGTAGTCAGCATCTTGATCACCTACCTTGTGAAAACAAACCGCAAAGCAAATATCAAGTTTGTTTGGCTCGGCGTCTTTGCCGCACTCGGGCTCAGCCTGATTTTTGGAGCACTCCTCACCTACACTCGTTTCACCCTTCTAGCTGACTTCAAATCTCAAGAGATTTTCGGCGGAGTCATGTCAATAATTGCCGTGGCACTGGTGACGTGGATGATCGTTTGGATGCGCGATACCGGCGCAAAAATCAGTGCCGAATTGCAAGGAAAACTTGAATCTGCAATACAGGGTGGTGTAGTCACGGTGGCCGCAATGGCTTTCGTGGCGGTAGCCCGGGAGGGGCTCGAGACTGCGCTCTTCTTTTTTAGTGCGGTTCAGGCAGCCGGCTCAACCCTAGAACCGGTAATTGGCTTTGTGCTTGGCGTCGCGACAGCGGCGATTCTCGGATACCTGCTTTATCGACGCGCAGTGAAGATCAATCTTAAGAATTTCTTTACCGTGACTGGCTACTTCTTAATTTTGGTTGCAGCCGGAGTGCTCTCCTATGGAATGCACGACCTTCAAGAAGCTGGCGTATTGCCAGGTTTGAAGGTTTTGGCATTCAACCTTTCAGAAACCATATCTATCGATAGCTGGTTCGGCGCATTGGCCAAGGGAATTTTTAACTTCAGTCCACAAACGTCTTGGATCGAAGCAATCGCCTGGGTGAGCTATGTTCTATTCGCCGTCTGGGTATTCAACCGCAGAAAAGAAGCCAAATGAGAAATAAAAAACTGGCCATAGCCCTAATTTCGACCTTCACCGCCGTTTCACTGACCGGCTGTGCGCCGCTCGCGTCTGAAGTTCGCGTGAGCGTTACCCAAGATGCAAATACCTGCGAACTTTCACAAACCGAATTAACCTCAGGGGTCGCAACCTTCGTCATTCAAAATATTGGTGATACCACCGCTGAGTTCTACATTTTGAACGGCAACGACGACGGAATTTTGACTGAGATCGAGAACATCGGTGCTGGGCTGACTCGCGAACTAACTGTTGAGTTAGCCGAAGGAACCTACCGATATTCATGCGAGCAGATGGACGGCGGCGATGTTATTCGAGGCGAACTTGAGGTTGCCAAAGGCAACGACTCAAAAGTGGTTGACCCAACCACCGAGAACGCGATTGCTGAGTACACCGAATTTGTTCGTGGCCAGGCAAAAACATTGTTGAATGAAACACGTGAATTTGTGAATGCGGTGAAGGCAGGCGATGTCGAACTTGCGAAAAGCCTCTATGCATCAACTCGCGTCTATTGGGAACGAATCGAACCAGTTGCAGAGTCATTTGGCGACCTAGACCCAAAGATGGATGCCCGGGAGGGTGACTTAGACCCAGGCGTTGCTTGGACCGGCTGGCACAACCTAGAAAAACAATTGTGGGTCAGTGGCTTGCAAAGTGATTCTGGCGAGATTGCCGATTTGCTTCTAGCAGACACTCAAGAATTGGTGAATCGAATCGACTCAATTGAGCTGACGATTTCGCAGATGGGTAATGGTGCCAAAGAACTGCTTGATGAGGTTGCCACCGGAAAAGTTACCGGTGAAGAGGAACGCTATTCTCACACCGACCTTTGGGATTTTGAGGCGAACGTTTTTGGCGCTCAAAAGGTTCTAGAAGTGTCGTCGAAGCTTCTGGAGCAAAGAGACCCGGCACTGTTAGCCGATCTTGAAACCCGATTCGCAGCCCTGAACACCGAACTCGACAAACACCGCGTCGGCGATGGTTTCAAGCTTTACACCGAGCTCTCAGCAACTGAAGTTTCTGAACTTGCCGGTCTAGTCGAGGCAGTTTCTGAACCACTCTCAAAGATGACGGCAGCTCTGGTCAAATAGTGCAACTTGATCGCAGAAGTTTCATTGGGCTAGCCGGGGCCTTTGGCCTTGGGGCCGCGGTTGGCGTTCCGTCGACCTTGGCTGCAACCTCAGGGTTTGCGGCCATGGTTGGCGGTTCATCGGTGCCGTTTTATGGCAAATACCAAGCAGGCATCACTACCCCGATGCAAGACCGTCTATATTTCGCAGCTTTTAATGTTGAGACTGAAGACACGGCCCAGCTAAAACGGGTCTTGAAAGAGTGGACACTGGCAGCCGAGCGAATGAGTCGAGGCACAGATGCTGGCCCAATTGGAGCAGCTTCGGGCATGCCAGAGGCGCCGCCAGACGACACTGGTGAAGCCCTCGATTTGCCCGCCGCACGGGTGACCATGACAATCGGCTTTGGGCCTAGAATCTTTGATTCACGATTTGGTTTTAGCTCTCGCAAACCAGCCGGATTCCACAACTTGCCTATCTTTGCCGGAGACGAAATCGAAACCGAGCAGCAAAATGCAGACTTAATGATTCAGGTTTGCGCCGATGATGACCAAGTTGCTTTTCACGCGATTAGAAACCTAATTCGTATTGCCAAGGGAACTATTTCGCCGGTTTGGTTGCAGTCTGGATTCTCGGGTGCCGCCAAGACCTCGGCCAGCAGACACACCCCGCGCAACCTGTTTGGCTTCAAAGATGGAACCGCAAATCTAAACGTTGACGACTTCACCGAAACGCAGATGCACCTTTGGGTGGATCGCGGTTGGATGACCAACGGCACTTACATGGCAGTTAGAAATTTTAGGTTCGACATTGAAACCTGGGACAGATCTTCACTTGTTGAGCAAGAGCAGGTTTTTGGGCGAACCAAAGGCGCTGGCGCTCCCCTGAGCGGAGGTTCCGAATTTAGCCAACCTGACTTCAAGGCCAAGAATGCCCGGGGTGAACTCGCAATCGCCGAGGATTCACACATGGCTCTAGCTCATCCGAGCAAACACGGTGGAGCCAAAATCCTTCGGCGCGCCTTCAACTATTCAAACGGCACAGATAGAGTTGCTCGAATTGATGCCGGCTTGCTATTTATCTCGTATCAGAAAGACCTCGAAAAACAGTTTGTGCCAATTCAGCGGGCTCTAGCCAACAACGATCAGATGAATGAATACGTCACGGTAATCGGTTCATCAACCTATGCTTGCCCACCAGGATTGGCCCCTGGAGAATTCTGGGGCCACCAACTTTTTGCCTAGTTTGACGGGCTACTCCATCGAGCTGAGCAGCTCGTCAACCGCGGTCTTCAAAATCTTTAGGTCATCAGCACTGGGTGCACCAAAAGTGATGGTTCGCACAAATGGGCCATCGGGGTCGGTTGGGTAGTCAACCTTCGACATCAAACCGGCATCGTCAATAAAGTAGCGGGTGGTTTGAACCTCGCCGGCCATCTCGGCATCTTCTTCTGCGGTGTAGCTGTTGGTTGCCTGGTCATAGGTAATTGTTAGGTTCTCGCTAACATCGGTGCCGCCCTCTGCAGCCAGACCAATAACGCCCGCAAAGTAGCAAACCTCAAAGGCATATGCCTCATAAATGATTTCGGTCACACCATCTGGGTCAACGCCAACCGCCGAGTAATCCTGATAGGCCTCTGCCTTGGCGGTCATGATTACTTTGTAGGCCTGCTTGCCGTTATCTGTGATGTTTTCAACCACGCCTTCGGCATTGGCTTTATCGCAACTGTCGGTGGCTACTTTGGTGAACTCGGCGAGTGGGTCAGTTCCTCTATCTGCTGCAGAACTTGGCGAAACCGAACTCGATGGTGAAACCGAAGGGTTCGATGTCGGCCCAGCCGCACAACCGGTCAAAACAATTGCCCCCGCAAGAGCTATCCCCAAAATTCTCATGGCTTCATTGTGTCAGTTAAACTTGAGAGGTGAAGATTCTTCTTTTGGGCCAGGGTGCCCGCGAACACGCCATTGTTAAAGCTTTGATTCGCACTGGTACGTCCAAGGCCGATCTAATCGTTGCACCAGGCAATGCTGGCATCGCCGCCGACGCACACTGCGAGCCAGAACTAAACCCGAACGACCCGCTGGCGGTTTCTAAATTTGCACTAGCTCACTCGATTGACCTTGCCATCATCGGCCCAGAGGCTCCACTGATCGCTGGCGTTTCTGACGCCCTTCGCGAGCAGGGCATTGCCGTTTTCGGCCCTTCACAAGAAGCCGCTCAGCTTGAGGGCTCAAAGAGTTTTGCTAAAGAAGTTATGTCTGCAGCCGGTGTTCCAACCGGCATGGCTCGCCAGTGCGACACCCTCGCACAAGTTGAAGAGGCCATGGATGACTTCGGTGCCCCATACGTAATCAAGGCTGATGGCTTGGCCGCGGGCAAAGGCGTTATCGTCACCGAAGACCGTGCCGCCGCACTAGAGCACGCAGCTAAGTTCATCGACATGGGCATCTTGGTTGAAGAATTCTTAGATGGCCAAGAGGTCAGCCTGTTCTTCTTGAGCGATGGCAAGTCAGTGATGCCACTAACTCCGGCACAAGACTTCAAGCGTGCGCTAAACGATGACCAAGGCCCAAACACTGGCGGCATGGGTGCATACAGCCCGCTGCCTTGGCTGCCTGAGGGCTTCATCGAAGAAGTCGAGCGCGATGTTGCGATTCCAACCGTTCAAGAGATGGCCCGTTTGGGTGCGCCTTTTGTTGGCCTGCTTTACTGCGGACTAATTCTTACCAAGCGCGGCACCAGGGTTATCGAGTTCAACGCTCGCTTTGGCGACCCAGAAACTCAGGTGGTGCTTCGCCGCCTAATCACCCCGCTTGCAACACTTCTATATAAGGCAGCCACTGGTTCGCTAGACAACGCTCCTCAGCCAGAATTCAGCAAGGATGTTGCCATCACCGTGGTGCTTGCCAGCGAAGGCTACCCAGAAAAGTCAGCACCAAACCGACCTCTTTATGGTTTGAGTGCAGCCGAGACCAAGGGCGTTGAAATTTGTCACGCTGCAACTGCATTTGAAGAGACCAAAGATGGTGAAGAAATCTTGGTTGCCACCGGTGGCCGTGTGCTATCAGTGGTTGCAACGGGCAAGAACTTTGCCGGTGCTCGAGACCAGGCTTATGAGGGCCTTGCTGAGATTCACCTAGAGGGTAGTCACTACCGCACCGACATCGCCGCAAAGGTCGCCAACTAATGGCGGCCGAGTCAGTGGCCGGTTCAGGCGCTGTGAGCATCCCGGGCTGGAACCACGTTTATTCAGGCAAGGTTCGCGATCTTTATGAGAGTCAAGACCCAGCCCTGCAGCACGTAATTTTGGTAGTTGCCTCAGACCGCGTGAGCGCTTTTGACCATGTGCTCGAACCAGCCATCACAGGCAAGGGCAAACACCTGACCGCACTAACCAACTGGTGGTTCGACCGCCTTGAGGTGCCAAACCACCTGAGCACCGATGTTGCTGTTCCGGCCGAGGTAGCCGGCCGTGCAACGGTAGCCAAGAAGCTTGAGATGTTCCCGGTTGAGTGTGTGGTTCGCGGTTACATCAGCGGATCAGGCTGGAAGGACTACCAGGCCAATGGCTCAATCTGTGGTGTTCAACTGCCTGAAGGTCTAACTTTTGGTGGCCGCCTGCCAGAGCCAATTTTCACCCCGGCCTACAAGGCTCCTATGGGTGAGCACGATGAGAACATCACCTTTGACCAGGTTGTCGAATTGATTGGTCAGGCTAATGCCGATGCCCTGCGCACTTTGAGCTTGGATGTTTTTAAGCGCGCGAGCGAACTTGCCGAACACGCAGGTTTGATTTTGGCCGACACAAAGTTTGAATTCGGCATCGACCCATCTGGAGCCTCAACCGCCACCTTCAATGGTGTGACTGGAACCATCACCCTGGGCGATGAAGTTTTGACCCCTGACTCAAGCAGATTCTGGAGCAAGGCCGCCTGGGATCGTGGCGAGCGCAAAGATTCATTCGACAAGCAGATTGTTCGCAACTGGTTGGCAGAAAATTGGAATCAAGTGGGCACTCCTCCGGTTCTACCTGCTGAGATCGTTGCGCAGACTGCCGACAAATATGCCGAGCTAGTCGAGCGCCTTACAACAGAAGTGGCCTAATGACCCCAGCACCAATTAGAGATGAGCGCCAAGAAGCAATTCTGCAGGCAGCTCAAAACCTAATTGCCGAGCAGGGGGTAGAGGCAGTTTCGATGGCTGAGTTGGCAAAAGCCACCGGCTTGAGCCGACCAGCAATTTATCAATACTTTGCTTCTAAAGACCATGTGCTGGCTGAGCTGGTCATCAATGAGATGGCCGACCTGAGCAACGCCATCGATGACCACATCGCTAAGTTTGAAGACCCGATGGAGCGAATTCGAATCTGGATTCACTACACCCTCGCTCATTTGGCTAGTGCCGAGCACCGAGTTATCCGTGAAATTTCTATTGCTTCGCTGCCCGAAGAAAGCCGCGGAATGATCAATGCAATGCATGGGCACTTCATGATGGCTTTGGTTAGCCCGGTTGGTCAGATCGGTGTTGGCGATGTAACCGCAACTTGCCACCTGATTTATGCGTCGGTGGCTGCAGCAGCAAAGCGCATCGACGAAGGTAGCGAATATGTGCGAGAGGCCGCAGCACTCGAACAATTCACCGTTGCGGGAATCGCCGGAGCACTGCGGCCTTCGAAATAACCGGGCATTCGCCCAGCCGAGAACTAACTAGTTTGTGAACTTCTTCGAAAGAATCTTCACACCCGAAACATAAGCGTTGGCATAGAACCATCCGCGAGTTGGTGCAGCCACTGTCACCTTGAAGTTTGCGGTGGTGATTTTCTTGACCACTCGGCGAGTGCCAACATAGATGGTCACGGTCTTGCCCTTTTTGTTCACGATGGTGAAGGTAACCTTGCCTGGGCTGTGAGTTACTTTGCTGACTGCCGGAGCAGCCGGTGCAACAACTGGTGAGGCAGTTGGCTCGGAGGTTGGTGGGGTCACCACTACCGGGGCCGCAAAGGTAACCGGAATAAAGCGGTCAAGGCTGAAGTCGGTTGAGCCGCCAAAGTGGTCTTTGCGAATGTGAATTCCACAGGCGTCAACAAGGCAATCAACCGCGGTTGAGCTTGCGGTGAAGGCAGCCTGCACAGCTAGGGCCACCGGCACGGTTGCAGTGGTTGCACCCATACCAAGTGCGGTTGGGTTGAGGCTAACCCACGAGCCCTGACCAAAACAAGTGGTTGGGCGAGCCACCAAAACATCAGCTTCACTTCCCTTGCACAGGCGAACATAAACGCCAGCGTTTGCCGGCAAATCGCTCAGCGTCACGGTTACGGTGTCGCCGGCAGCAACCAGGCTGGTGGTTTTGTCGGCAACCGCAGCAAAGTCGACCGCATATGCTGGTGCAACCGCGGTGGTCGCTAGGGCGATGCTGGTTGCAATCGCGATGGTTACTTTCTTGATTGACACGAGGGTCTCCTTTTATTTGATCGTTACTGGAACAATTACGTCGGCTCGTCGATAGCCGGGTTTGATGTGGTCTGCTCTGGTGACAATGGCGCATTTCACTTTTTTGCAGTCATAGTCGCCAATTTTGCGAGTCACTTTGATCTCTTCGGCAAAGGTGCCGTTTTTGCCAAAGGCGGTGACCAGCAGTCGGGCATAAAGTGGTGGGTCTGAAGAGATCCAAACGGCCTGCTTGTTTAGGCCAGTCATGTCAACAGCACCGCAGTGCTCTGGTTTGGCGCCTTTCTTTGGCACCACGCAGTAGGCAACATATATGCCCACCTTGGTGTTGTATCCCTTGCCGGTGACTTTCACGCTGGCACCATCGGTGATCTTCAAGGTCTTGGCAACTGTTAGAAACTGACCGGCTGGGCCTTTAGCCGTTTTTGCTGAACCGGCTGCAACTGCTGGCGAACCCGCGCTCAAAAGCGAAGCAACCAGAGCCAGCCCGATGATTTTTTTTGAGAATTTTTTGTTCACGTGCACAAAGTTAGAAGGTCAAAAATTTAAGTTGCTGACACCGTGTCAGAATGCACGCACTCAGGCTTTTCACACCTAAGCCGAAGGTTGCTCCAAGTCTTTTTGCACGACTCTCTCAAGTTGCACCGAAAGGCTCTTTCTAACGGGCAAAGAGTTCGTTAGAAAAGGAGCAACAAATGAAAAAGCAAATTCTTGGAGCTGCCGGCCTACTAACCGCTGGCCTTATCGCCGGCAGTGCTTTCTCGATCACGGGAGCAAACGCTGCTGATTCGACCACCACCGGCACCACCTCAAGCACCACTTCAACCACAGATTCAACCGCACCGGCTGATAAGCCAGACATCTTTAGCCCAACCTCAATTCGTGAGGGCGAAGCAAATGTAGACACTTCAACCGAGGCAAAACTAACCAAGGCAGCGTTGGCTGAAGTTGCCGATGCAACCTTAATTCGCGCAGAAACTGACTCTGATGGCGCCAAATATGAGGTTCACCTAAAGAACGCCGATGGTTCAGTGACCACCGTCAAGTTTGACGAAAACTTTGCCATCACCGACACCATTGATGGCTTTGGCCCAGTTGGCGATGACGCCGACGGCGACGGCCCTCACGGCCCTGGCGGCCCAGGTCACCACCACTAGCAAAAAGTGACAACAGCAGGGCCTTGGTTAGCAGCCGGGGCCCTGTTTCATTTGAACCCCCTAACCCGCTAAAATAGAAGGGTTCGCCCAGCCAAAGACGGCCGTTCGTGCGCCCACCTGCCGCCTAAAAATCAGGAGTTCCTGTGCCAAAAATCATCGTTGAAGTTATGCCAAAAGAGGTTCTTCTTGACCCAGCCGGCAAGTCAGTGAACAACGCCCTGCACCGCAAGGGTCACAAAGACATCACTGCTGTTCGCATCGGCAAGCGCATCGAGCTTCACTTTGACCGCGCAGTCACCGACGCTGATATCGCTGAGGCTCAGCAGATCGGTGAATCATTCTTGTCTAACGCTGTTATCGAAGACGTTGTCTCGGTAACCGTTCAGAACTAAGGCGGGCCACCCAATGACCATCAAAATTGGTGTCGTCACTTTTCCGGGCACCCTAGATGACCGCGACGCACAGCGTGCTGTTCGAATCGCCGGTGCTGAGGCTGTTCCGCTATGGCACGCAGATGCCAACCTGCACAAGGTTGACGCAGTAGTTCTTCCGGGCGGCTTTTCATACGGCGACTACCTTCGCTGTGGCGCAATCGCAGCTCAGGCTCCAGTAACCGCCGAGATTGTCAAGGCTGCCAATGGCGGTTTGCCAGTGCTTGGCATTTGCAACGGTTTTCAGGTGCTCGTTGAGGCACACCTTCTTCCGGGTGGTCTAATTCGCAACGAAAAGCAGCACTTCATTTGCCGCGACCAGCGCCTTCGTGTTGAGAACATCAACACCCCGTGGACCAACCAGTTCACCCAGAACGAAGAAATCACCATTCCGCTAAAGAACGGTGAGGGTGGCTACATCGCCGACCCAGAGACCCTAAAGCGCCTTGAGGGTGAGGGCCTAGTTGCGTTCCGCTACCTTGACTCAAACCCAAACGGTTCAATGAACGACATCGCAGGTTTGCGCAACGAGCGCGGCAACGTTGTTGGTCTAATGCCTCACCCAGAGCACGCGGTTGAGCCGGGCTTTGGCCCAGACTCATCGGTGGCAATGAAGTCGGGCATCGACGGCCTCAAGTTCTTCACCTCAGTTATTAACTCGCTAGTCAACGCTTAAGCGCAGAAGGCTCAAATCATGGCACTTTTCAAAAAGAAGCAGAAGTTCGTTCCTTCAGGCGTTGACACCACCGCCGAGGCAGCAGTTACTCCAGACAAGGCCCAGCCTTTTGTTGAGCTCGGTCTAAAGCAAGAAGAATACGCACGCATCCGTGAGATTTTGGGCCGCCGCCCAACCTCATCTGAGTTGGCAATGTATTCAGTTATGTGGTCTGAGCACTGTTCATACAAGTCTTCAAAGATCTACCTTCGTCAGTTTGGCGAGAAGGTCACCGACGAGATGAAGAAAGACCTCATGGTCGGCATGGGCGAGAACGCCGGTGTGGTTGACATCGGTGAGGGCTGGGCTGTGACCTTCAAGGTTGAGTCACACAACCACCCTTCATACATCGAGCCTTTTCAGGGTGCAGCAACCGGTGTTGGCGGCATTGTTCGCGACATTTTGACCATGGGTGCCCGCCCGATCGCGGTCATGGATCAGCTGCGCTTTGGCGCACCGACCGACCCAGACACCGCTCGCGTGGTGCACGGTGTGGTTGACGGCATCAGCTTCTATGGCAACTGCCTCGGCCTGCCAAACATCGGTGGCGAGACTGTTTTTGACAAGGTTTATCAGGGCAACCCGCTAGTTAACGCACTTAGCGTTGGCGCGCTTCGCCACGAAGACCTAAAGCTTGCCAAGGCTTCAAACCCTGGCGACCTAGTTATTTTGTTCGGTGCTCGCACCGGCGCCGACGGCATCGGTGGTGTTTCGGTGCTTGCCTCTGAAACCTTCGATTCAACCGGCCCAAGCCGCCGCCCTGCTGTTCAGGTTGGCGACCCATTTGCCGAGAAGGTTCTTATTGAGTGCTGCCTTGAGCTCTACCACGCACAGGTTGTTGCCGGAATTCAAGACCTTGGTGGTGCCGGCATTAGCTGTGCAACCTCAGAGCTTGCTTCAAACGGTGGCGCCGGCATGCGCGTTCAGTTGCAAAAGGTTCTAAAGCGCGACGAGTCACTAACCCCAGAAGAAATTCTGATGTCAGAGTCTCAAGAGCGCATGATGGGCATTGTTCCTAAGAAAGACCTAAAGGCTTTCGAAGCAATCGTTAACAAGTGGGAGGTTGAGTACTCGGTTATCGGTGAGGTAATCGGCGAGGACCGTCTCTACATCAACTGGGGCGAAGAAGAGATCGTCAACGTGCCACCTCGCACCGTTGCTCACGATGGCCCAGTTTATGAGCGCCCAGTTGCGTTCCCTTCATACCAAGACGCACTGAACAACGACACCGTTCACTCACGTGGTCTTTACCGTGCGAACGACAACTCATCTGAGCTTGCAGCCCAGTTGGTTCAGATTGTTTCAAGCCCTAACCAGGCCGACAAGGGCTGGATCACCAACCAGTATGACCGCTATGTTGGTGGCAACACTGCGCTTTCACAGCCAGACGACTCAGGCATGGTTCGAGTTAGCGAAGAGACCGGTCTTGGCATTTCTATTGCCACAGATGCAAACGGCCGCTACTGCTACCTAGACCCATACCAGGGCGCTCGCTTGGCGCTGGCCGAGGCCTACCGCAACGTTGCAGTTGGTGGCGCAAAGCCAATGGCTGTTACCAACTGTTTGAACTTTGGTTCACCAGAGAACCCAGAGGTTATGTGGCAGTTCAAGCAGGCAAC
>CAZIFS010000043.1:0-12110 GCA_964539165.1 uncultured Rhodoluna sp.
AGTTCTCAAGGATCGGATGCACCTGGGAGTCTGTATCACTACTCGCCTCCAGGGCGCTTCTTTTCAGAAGTTCCTATCCTAGACGTAAAACAAAAGCCTGTAAAGGCTTTGGAATACATCCGGGATTTTGTGCTCTTGAGCCGGAGTTCTAAGCAGAACATTCCAAGCTTTGGGCAACAGGTAAAACATTACGTGTAGATAACGAACATGTCAAATCACGAACGTTATCAGTGGAAAAGAAGCCTTTTTGCTTGCGGCAATGGGGCTGCATTCCAGTGATCTAGTGGATTAGGCCTTAAAAATTCCGGCCAGGGTTTTCTTGCCCCTGCGCAATACCGCGCAAGAATCGTGCAAGAAATCGGTAAGAATTGCCATCTCGTCTTCAATCTTTTGATTGTTTAGATAAACGCCACCCTCGGCGATCGCACGACGACCGGCTGAAATACTGGCCACCAGCCCGGTTTCAACCAATAAGTCGGTGATTAGAGTGCCTGCCGAGGCCTTGGCATTTGGCAACTCGCCAAGTGCAGCTGTGATGGTGAGTGCATCGAGTGCCGCCAAGTCGCCCTGACCGAATAATGCAGCCGAAGCATCAATGGCAGCCTGGGCAGCCTCAGCAGAATGAACCAAAGTCGTTACCTCGAGCGCCAGACGCTTCTGTGCTGCACGAAGGTAAGGAGCATCGGCAGTTTGCTGGGCAAGGTCTTGAATTTCATCCTTGGTTAAGAATGTAAATACCTTCAGCCTGTCGACCACGTCGGCGTCTTCGACATTCAGCCAGAACTGGTAGAAGGCATAAGGGCTGGTCAGGTCAGCGTCGAGCCAAACCGCATTGCCCTCAGACTTGCCAAACTTTTTGCCATCGCTGTTGGTGATCAGCGGGGTGGCCAGAATGTGCGCACTCTTGCCTTCAACTTTGTGAATTAGGTCGGTGCCCGAGGTTAGGTTGCCCCACTGGTCAGAACCACCGGTCTGTAGAACACAGTCGTAGCGACGGAAGAGCTCGAGGAAGTCGAAGCCCTGAAGAATTTGGTAGCTGAACTCGGTATAGCTGATTCCGTGTTCAGAATTTAGACGCGCTGAAACAGCATCTTTAGAAAGCATTTTGCCAACACGGAAGTACTTGCCAACATCACGAAGGAAGTCGATTGCACTTAACGGGGCTGTCCAGTCGAGGTTGTTGACCAAACGTGCGGCGTTTTCACCTTCGAAAGACAAAAAGCGCGATGCCTGAGCACCTAGCCTGTCAACCCACTCGGCAACCGTCTCTTTGGTGTTAAGCGTGCGCTCAGCAGTGGGGCGCGGGTCGCCGACCAAACCGGTTGAGCCACCAATAAGCGCAAGCGGCTTGTGTCCAGCCAGTTGAAGTCGGCGCATGGTGAGAAGCTGAACAAGGTTGCCCAGATGAAGACTTGCCGCAGTTGGATCGAAACCGCAGTAATAAGTGATGCTCGACTCGGTCAGCGCCTTGCGCAACTCATCTTCGTCGGTAGAGAGTGCAACTAGGCCGCGCCACTTCAACTCTTCAAGGATATCGGCGAAGCTGCCATCATTTGTTTGAGTTCGCAGGAATTCAGCGGTCGCCATTTTTATGCCTCTCGCTTAGGTGCAATTTTGCGAAGTGCGGCAATTTGCTCAAGCACTCGAGGAAGAGCGGTGCCGCCGGCACCCGCACGAGCCTTGATTGAGCCGCCCACGGTTAGTACGTCGCGAACATCCGGGGTTAGGAACGGTGAGATTGCAGCCATTTCGCTGTCAGGCACCTCGTGGAGCTCAAGATTGTGCTGCTCGCAGTAAGAAACCATTCGGCCTGTGATGTCGTGCGCGTCGCGGAAGGCGACCTTCTTCTTGACCAACCACTCGGCAATGTCGGTGGCTAGTGAGAATCCGGCCGGCGCCAACTGCTCAAGTCGATTGCGGTTGAAGGTAAGTGTGGCAACCATGCCGGTGAACGCAGGGAGCAAGATAGTTAGGGTGTCAACCATGTCAAAGACGGGTTCTTTGTCTTCTTGAAGGTCTCGGTTATACGCCAGAGGCAAGCCCTTCAGGGTTGCCAGCAACCCGGTCAGGTCGCCAATGAGACGGCCCGATTTGCCACGAGCAAGTTCGGCAATATCTGGGTTCTTCTTCTGCGGCATGATCGATGAACCGGTTGAGTACGAGTCGTGCAACTTAATGTAGTCAAACTCAGCACTTGCCCAAATGATGATCTCTTCTGAGAAACGAGACAGGTTAATTCCGATTAGCGCAGCGATAAAGGCAAATTCTGCAACTACGTCGCGGCTAGCCGTGGCATCAATCGAGTTCTGAGTCGGGCCGGCAAGACCAAGTTCGGTAGCAACTAGCTTTGGATCTAGACCCAGGGTGTTTCCGGCGAGCGCTCCTGCGCCATATGGCGAAAGACTTGCGCGCTTGCGCCAGTCTTGCATGCGTTCTAGGTCGCGAACCAGGGGCCAAGCGTGTGCCAACAGGTGGTGCGACAAGGCAACCGGCTGGGCGTGCTGAAAGTGAGTGCGACCCGGCATGGCAACGCCGAGGTGCTCTTCTGCACTTGAAACCAGAACTTCAACCAGTTCAAGAACCTGGTTTGCAATGACTTCAGACTGGTCAAGAAGGTAGGTGCGAATCAGGGTAGCAATCTGGTCGTTACGGCTGCGGCCAGCACGAACCTTTCCGCCCAACTCTGCACCTGCGATTTCGATGAGACCGCGCTCAAGGGCTGAGTGAACATCTTCATCAGACTGTTTAGCTTGGAAGCTACCCTTTTGAACTCGGTCGAGCAATTCAACCAAGCTGCGATCAAGCTTTTCGTGCTCAGCAACAGTCAGGTAGCCAGCAGACTGCAAGGCCTTGATGTGAGCACGGGTGCCAGCGATGTCGTAAGCAGCGAGACGCCAATCAAAATGCACTGAACGACTTAGTGCGGCCAATGCCTCTGATGGGCCGCCTTCGAAGCGACTACCCCATAGTGCATTTGAACCTGATGCTTGGCTACTCATTTGTTCCCTTGTGCTAGGTGTTGAAACATCCGAGAAAAAATCATGGATGTTCGTTCAATCTTAGTTTGCTGAGTTTTTGGGCCTGATTTAGGCCTGTTGCGACAACCAGCTCATCAGCGCTTTCTGAGCGTGTAGGCGGTTTTCAGCTTCATCCCAAATCACAGACTGAGGGCCATCGATTACTTCGGCAGAAACTTCAAAGCCGCGGTAAGCAGGCAAACAGTGCATGAAAATAGCGTTTGACTTGGCACGCTTCATCAGATCTGCGTCTACCGTGTAACCGGCGAAGTCTTGCATGCGCTGCTCTTTTTCTGATTCCTGACCCATTGAGATCCAGGTATCGGTTACGACCACATCTGCATCCATGATGGCGGCAGTGGGTTCACCGTAAACAGAGACAGAACCGCCGGTTTTAGCAGCGATGGCTTCGGCATGAGCAACCACGCCGTGTGCAGGTAGGTAGTTAGCTGGGCCAGCAACTGAAATGTGCATTCCAGCGGTTGCGCAGCCAAGCAAATAACTGTTGGCCATGTTGTTGCTCGCGTCTCCAACATAAGCAATTTTCAAGCCGGCCAGTTCACCCTTGTGCTCTTTGATAGTTAGCAGGTCGGCCAGAATTTGGCATGGGTGGTAATCGTCGCTCAGCGAGTTGATTACTGGAACACCTGAGTTTGCAGCCATTTCTTCAAGGCCACTGTGCGCGTAAGTTCGCCAAACAATCTGGGCAACCTGACGACCAAGCACTTTAGCCGTGTCTGCAACCGATTCTTTGCCACCCATTTGGCTGGTTGCGCTGTCAATAATCAGCGGGACACCGCCAAGATCGGCTACGCCCACCGCAAATGAAACACGGGTGCGGGTTGAAGTCTTATCAAAAATAAGAGCGACAGTTTTAGGACCTTCGAATGGTCGATGCGAGTATGGCTCCTGCTTCATCTGAAGCGCAAGGTTCAGAATTGCTGCCTGTTCGGCTGGAGTTACATCATCGTCTTTCAAAAAGTGGCGAACCATTTGGTTTCTTTCTTTTAGTCGGGTTGAACCATCGTGCCGAAGCCGTTGACGGTGAAGATTTCGAGCAAAATGCTGTGCGGAGTGCGCCCGTCAATGACGTGGGCACGCGGAACACCTCCCTGAACTGCCTGAAGGCAAGCCTGCATCTTTGGGATCATGCCAGATTCGAGCTTCGGCAATAGTTCTTCGAGCTCACTCGTTGAAATCTCGGATACAAGTGAATCGCGGTTTGGCCAATCACTGTATAGACCAGGCACGTCAGTGAGCACCATCAACTTCTCGGCACCAAGCGCGATAGCCAGTGAGGAGGCGGCAAGGTCGGCGTTGACGTTTAGGAGCTCTCCCCCGACGGTTGGTGCAACCGTGGAAACCACCGGAATGCGACCAGCATCTAGGGCCTCAAAAACGATTCGAGGATTTACCGTGTTCACCTCGCCGACCAAGCCAATATCAATCGGGCCATCTTCGCCCTCGAGAACGGTCTTTTCAGCGCGGAAAAGATTTGCATCCTCGCCAGACATTACTGCAGTGTCTGCACCTGCCTCCTGAATCATTCCAGCAAGTTGAGCAGAGATTTGTTCGCGCAACACATCACGAACCACAGTTATGGTTTCGTCGGTGGTAACTCTGAAGCCACCGCGGAATTCGCTCTGGATTCCTAGTTCGGCCAACCGGGCTGAGATCTGCGGACCACCACCGTGAACCACAACTGGCTTGATTCCGACCCATCTCAGGTAGGCCATGTCTTCGGCGAAAGCTTTTTGCAAGGCCTCATCGACCATTGCGTTTCCCCCAAATTTGATAACCACAACTTTGCCGTGGAACGCCTGCAACCAAGGCAGAGATTCAATGAGTGTCTCGGCCTTGATAGCCGCTAGGGCCTGGTCTTGCTGGGATGAAGGAATCATTAGCTTGAGTATGCGCTGTTCTCGGTAACGTATTCGTGGGTTAGGTCATTGGTGTAAATAGTAGCCTCGTGAGACCCGGCGTTGAGAGAAATGCGAATTGAAACTTCTCGAGGCTTTAGGTCAACCAATTCACGTGGTTGATCTGGCTGGCCTTTGCGAGAAACGCTGACGCCATTGATGTCAACATCGATGTCATAAGGATCAAAGGCAGCCTTGGTAACACCCACGGCAGCAAGAATGCGACCCCAGTTCGCGTCATTTCCGTAGATTGCAGCTTTGAATAGGTTGTTTCGAGCTACTGAACGACCGACCTCTACGGCATCGTCTTCAGTAGCGGCATTAACGACCTGGATTGCGATGTCATGACTTGAACCCTCAGCATCTCTTAGAAGTTGAAGGGCTAGATCCATGCAAACAGCGGTTAATGCATCTTTAAAATCGGAAAAATCTGGCGAAATTTCGCTGGCACCCGAGGCCATTAGGGTTACTTGGTCGTTGGTAGACATGCAGCCGTCAGAATCGAGACGATCAAAAGACACTCTGGTTGCAGCTCGAAGCGCTTCATCCAATTGCGAGCTGGTCAGCTGAACATCAGTAGAGATGACCACCAACATGGTTGCAAGGCCTGGCGCAAGCATTCCGGCACCCTTGGCCATGCCACCGATTGACCAGCCATCTGGGCTTATAAATTCAGCAGTTTTTGAAACTGAATCGGTGGTCATAATTGCCTGCGCGGCAATCGGGCCTGCAGTTTCGCTCAATGTTGCAACAGCCGCTTCTGCACCTGCGGTCAACTTGCCGAGATCAAGTTGTTCGCCAATTAGGCCGGTAGAACAAACCAGCACGTCACCGGCCGAAACTGACAATAAATCAGCGACTTTTTCGGCAGTGGCATGCGTAGTTTGAAAACCCTGTGCACCGGTGTAGCAGTTGGCACCGCCAGAGTTCAAAATAATGGCCGAAACCTGGCCGTCACGGATGACTTCTTTACTCCAGATGATCGGATTTGCCTGACAACGGTTGGTGGTGAAGACCGCTGCCGCAGCATTAGAAGGACCGTGGTTAACCACGAGAGCTAGGTCGAGATTGCCAGATTTCTTGAGACCTGCGTGGACACCTGCTGCACTAAAACCTTTTGGGGTGGTTACAGTCATTATTTTGACCCGTTCTGTACTAGTGAGATGTCATTGAGACCAGCTGCCTCTGGCAAACCGAGTGCAATGTTCATTGACTGAATTGCTGCGCCACCGGTGCCTTTTACCAAATTATCGATTGCGCATACCGAAACCAAACGATTCGCATGTTCGTCAATGGCCAAGCCGACAGTGGCCTTATTTTCGCCAATGATTGTCGAGGTCTTTGGAAACTCCCCCACTGGCAACAAATCAATAAATTGTTCGTCAGAATACGCGGATTCGTAGGCCGCTCTGATCTGATCAATTGACGCACCGGCGACGAGTTTTGCTGTGTTGACCGAGAGAATTCCGCGCTCGAGTGATGCCAAAACCGGAGTGAAAGAGATTTGAATTCGCTCGCCTGCTGACTTAGACAGATTCTGCTCAATTTCAGGGGTGTGACGGTGAATTCCGCCGACTTGATAGGCATAAGCTGAGCCACTTGGCTCTTCTTCAAAAAGTTTCTCGGTTGCGCCTCGACCGGCCCCTGATGTTCCGACCGTTAGCACACTGACAAGGTCATCTACCTCAACCAGATGCGCGGCCAAGGCTGGTGCAAGACCGAGAGTAATGGCCGTCACATTGCAACCCGGCACGGCAATGCGCTTTGAGTTCTTTAGAAGTTCTCGTTGCTTATGGCCATCTTGGATGAGCAACTCGGGCATGCCGTAGGTCCAGGTTCCGGCGTGCTCGCCACCATAGAACTTTTGCCAATCGGCTGCGCTCTCTAAGCGAAAATCGGCACCGCAATCAAGCACCAGACATTCCTCAGACAACCAAGCTGCAACCTCAGCAGATTTTGAGTGAGGTAGCGCAAGAAAAACAACGTCATGACCCTTAAGGGTCTCGGCTGTATTTTCTGTGAAGATGACATCCGCGTATTTAGCAACATTTGGGTGAAGGGATGACACCTTCTCGCCAACCATGCTGCTGGCAGTTACGGTTTTGAGTTCAAGCTGAGGATGTGCGGCGACCAGGCGAAGAAGTTCGCCGCCGACATTGCCACTGGCACCCGCGATGGCTACTGAATATGCCATTTCAACCCCAATCCGATCTGAACTAAGCGCGAAGTGTTGCGCCGAATTTTTCGCCAGCCAAGGCAACTGCTTG
The DNA here is from genome assembly GCA_964539165.1 of uncultured Rhodoluna sp. GTDB lineage: Bacteria > Actinomycetota > Actinomycetes > Actinomycetales > Microbacteriaceae > Rhodoluna. Next base: position 7,204 of record CAZIFS010000043.1, read on the forward strand.
GTCTCGCGCAACACTAGCTTCGGCCTGAGTCAAAGTTCTGTCTTCGGCTCTAAATCGCAAGGCAAAAGTCAGAGATTTGTGTCCCGACTGAACGTTTGCACCGCGGTAATCGTCGGTCAACGAAACAAATTCAAGAAGTTCGCCGGCACCCTCGCGAATGACCGCTAGAACATCGCCCGCAGGAACATGCACCGGCACAACTAGTGACAGGTCTTGAGTGGCGGCAGGCATGGTAAGTACCGAACCCGCCTGAATCACACTAGGCGCAATTGAAAAGAGTTTATTCAGGTCAATCTCGAAAGCAGCTACTCGCCGTGGCAAGTCATTTTCGACAGTTAGGTTGGGGTCAAGTTCTCCGGCAAAACCAATAGAAGTTTCGCCTGAGGTGGTTGCAACCAAGAGTTCAGCTGAACGGCCAGGGTGGAATCCGACCGGGCTTGCTTGTCGAACAACTAGTTGTAGACCAACTGCATGAGCCACAAGTCTGGCAGCGTGGATTGCATCCTGGTAATCGGCTTCAATCGCCGCTAAACCTACCTGCTGTGAAACACGGTTGCCCGTGAAAACTCCAGCAACGCGGTGGGGTTGCTGTGGCACAGTTTGTTGAAGTTGGTTCAACTGTGACTCGGTAGGACGCTCATTTCCCACTGGCAACTCTTTTAGGTCTTTAGCTACTGCAGAAGGCAAGAAAACCAAACCTTCTTCGAAAATTGCCAAATCGGTAAGACCGCGAGAAAGGTTGCGTTTGGCAGCATCGACTAGCCCCGGCAAAATCGAAACACGCATTTCGTTGGCATCACACTGAAGAGCGTTTGCCAACTTGACGGTAGCTGGTGAGAGCTGTTGTGCGAACCAAGCATTCTGTGAAGCTGAAACGAATGGATAGGTCAAAACCTCGACATGACCTGCGCCCGCAAGAGAGTTAATAACTGCTCGACGGCGTTTCTGGTCAGGAGTAAGGCCGCGACCCGGAGGCGCAATTGGCAGGCGTGAAGGAATGCGATCGTATCCAGAGATTCGAGCAATTTCTTCAACCAGGTCTGTCTTGTGAGTGAGGTCTGGTCGCCATGAAGGCGCGATTACTTCGAAACCACCATCAACGGTTGCAACTACGCAGCCAATCTGGTTCAGCACGGTGACGATTTCATCGGTGGTGTAGTCAACACCAACCAATTCGGTAGCAAACTCTGCCGGCAGCCAAATTGGCAAAGCCTCGGCGTGGGTGTGGTGCTCAGCCCCCAGCGAATCGGCAGTGCCTAGTGCCTGAACCTCAAGCAACTGAACAACGCGGGCTGCGGCATGCGCGGCAATTGCGGTGTCAACACCTCGTTCGTATCGCTTCGAGGCTTCAGAAGGCAGACGATGGCGACGAGCGGTGCGGGCAATAGAGATTGCCTCGAAGTGGGCTGCCTCAATAAGAACGTTCACGGTGCTTTCAGAGACTTCGGTGGCCTCGCCGCCCATAACTCCAGCCAAACCGATGGCACCAGAATCGTCTGCAATGACGAGATCTTCAGGGTGGAGTTTGCGCTCTTGTCCGTCAAGAGTCTTCAAAGTTTCGCCTGCTTTAGCGCGACGAACTTCTAGACCGCCGGTGATTTTATCCAAGTCATAAGCGTGAATAGGCTGACCCAGTTCGAGCATCACGTAGTTGGTGATATCAACGATCAAAGAGATTGAACGCATGCCAGCCATCTTTAGTCTGGCGACCATCCATGGCGGGGTCGGACGCTTAGGGTCGACGCCCTTGACTGTGCGAAGAACAAATCTACTGGTGCCAACTTTGCCTCGAATCGGGGCACTGTCATTCACCTTGAGGGTGAATCCGTGGCCAGCCTCTGGGTGCACGTTGCCGATCGGATCTCTGAAATCATTGCCGGTTGCGTGTGAGTACTCACGCGCAATGCCTCGGATAGAGAAACAATAACCCCGGTCTGGGGTAACGTTCACCTCGGCGGCCTCTTCGGATAGGCAAAGCAACTCGAGTGCGTCGACGCCCACCTTTGGGTCTAGGCCGAGTTCGCCAAGTCGAATGATGCCAGCGTGATCGTCACTGAGATTTAGTTCACGAGCAGACGCCATCATGCCATCGCTGATGTGTCCGTAGGTGCTTCGTGGTGTGATCTGGAAATCGCCTGGCAGCACTGCACCCGGCAGGCACACAACTACTTTGTCGCCGACTTCAAAATTTGATGCCCCGCAGACGATACCTCGAACATCATCGCCACCATCGGCAGCTTTGGTACCTTCAGCAGCAACGCGTACCTGGCACCAACGAATGGTTTTGCCATTCTTCTGCTCTTCGGGAGTGAATTCGATTACCTGACCGACCACTATTGGCCCGGTCACATCAAATGAGTGGGAGCCTTCTTCTTCAAGGCCAATTTTCACCAATTGGGCCATGACACTGTCAGGAGTTGCATCTCCTGGAAGGTCGACGTATTCAGCCAACCAAGACAAAGGAACGCGCATTAGATCGAAACTCCAAACTGCTCGCTGAATCGGACATCAGATTCAACCATGTCGTGCATGTCGCGAACATCATTGCGGAACATCAAGGTGCGCTCGATGCCCATGCCAAAAGCGAAGCCTGAGTAAACCTCAGGATCAATACCAGCAGCTTTCAAGACATTAGGGTTCACCATGCCACAGCCGCCCCACTCGACCCAACGAGCGCCGCCCTTGGCACCAGGGTGCCAAACGTCTAATTCAGCCGAAGGTTCAGTGAACGGAAAGAACGACGGGCGCAGACGAATTTGCGCATCAGGACCAAACATGATTCTGGCAAAGTGCTCAAGCGTGCCGCGGAGGTCTGCCATGGTCAGGCCCTTATCAACGGCTAGTCCCTCTACCTGGTGGAATACCGGTGTGTGGGTTGCATCTAGTTCATCGGTGCGAAATACGCGCCCAGGACAAAGAACATAAAGCGGCAGATCACGCTCGAGCATTGAACGAACCTGCACCGGCGATGTGTGAGTGCGCAAAACCAAGTGTGAATCAACTGGCTCTACGAAGAATGTGTCTTGCATAGCTCTGGCCGGGTGATCAGCATCGAAATTAAGCGCATCAAAGTTGAACCACTCGTTTTCAATCTCAGGGCCTTCAGCGATTTCCCATCCCATGCCAACAAACACATCAGCGATGGTGTCTTGAAGCAGGCTTAGTGGGTGGCGCGCGCCAATGCGCGCTGGCTCAGCCGCAGCCGTGACGTCAACCGACTCGGCGGCCAATTTAGCCTGCTCTTCAGCAGCAGCGAACTCTGTCTCTTTCTGAGCAAAAGCGGCATTTACTGAGCCGCGGGCCTGGCCGATTAATGCACCGGCAGCAGCCTTAAGTTCATTTGGCAGGTTTCTAAGCTGGGCATTCAATTGCGCAATCTGTGATTGCTCGCCTACGGCAACTCCCCTGGCAGCTTTGAGGCCAGCGAGATCGGTCGCGGCGTTGATGAGCGCGAGCGACTCTGCTACAGCAGAATCAACGGCTTCTTGAGTGATTGGATTTTCGGCAGACATAGGCTCTAAGTCTACCTTTTGAAGGCGAAAGCCTAGGTATTTTGGGCGAACGCCGAAGCGTAAAGGCAGATGCTGGCAGCCGTAGCTAGGTTGAGAGATTCAGCAGCACCGTAAAGTGGCACAGCCACTTCGCGATCAACCAAATCGAGGGTGGTTTGTTCGAATCCCCAAGCCTCGTTGCCGAATACCCAGGTTGTAGGTGCAGCGAGGTCATCTTTAGAAAGAGTTGGAATTTCAACACCGCCGCCATTTGCTGCGAATACCTGCAAACCAGCAGCTTTCAACTTGGCAATTGCTTCTTCGATTTCTACATCAATTGCGAATGGCAGGTGAAAAAGTGAACCGGTGGTTGAGCGAACAACCTTCGGGTTATAAACATCCACGCTATTTGCTGAAAAAATTACAGCATCCGCACCAGAGGCATCTGCGGCACGCAATACGGTTCCAGCGTTTCCGGGGTCACGGATGTTCGCCAGCAGGGCCACTAACTGTGGTTTCGCGGCGATAATGTCGTCGAGCGTTACGTGTAGTTGGCGGCATACTGCCACGATGCCCTGAGGTGTCGTTGTGTCAGTTAGCGCTTTGAGTACTGTCTCTGAGACCAATTGCACATCAATTCGAGCAGACTCGACTCGGTCAAAAAGATCTTCGTAGCGCGCCAAAGCGTCTTCAGTTGCGAACAACTCAACGATCAACTTTGGGCGGTCTAGCGCCTCTTTTAGCCCTTGTGGTCCCTCAAGCAGAAAGAGCCCGGTCGATGACCGGGCGTCTTTCTTAGTTAGCTTGGCAACCCCGCGGACCTTATTGGCCTTGGGATCGATTAGCAAAGGACTACTTTACCTTTGGAGCTGAGGTGTCTGCTGGCAAAGCTGCCTTTGCAGATGCTACCAAGGTGGTGAAAGTCTTTGGGTCGTGCACTGCGATGTCAGCCAAGATACGACGGTCAACCTCGATACCAGCAAGCGCTAGGCCCTGGATGAAGCGGTTGTAGGTCATGCCATTGGCGCGAGAAGCAGCGTTGATGCGCTGGATCCAAAGACGACGGAAGTCACCCTTGCGTGCACGACGGTCGTTGTACGCGTAAACCAATGAGTGAAGCATCTGCTGCTTCGCCATGCGGTAAAGGCGTGAACGCTGACCGCGGTAACCCTTGGCGCGCTCTAGAGCGGTACGACGCTTCTTAGCACCGTTAACCGCGTTTTTTACTCTTGCCATTTGTTGCTCCTAAAAATTAACTGAAAGTTGCCGTGGCACCCTCAGATTTGGTCGATTCGGGCTTATTTGCCGAGTAGGGTCTTGAGGGTCTTGTGGTCGGCCTTTGAGACAACCTGGTCTACGTTTAGGCGACGCTTGCGACGGTTCGACATGTGCTCCTGGTTGTGGCGCATGTTGATC
>CAZIFS010000044.1:0-11840 GCA_964539165.1 uncultured Rhodoluna sp.
TGAACCAGCTTCGGCAGGCTTGCCTTGCGCTGTGATGCCGTCGAACTCGTCAAACTCGGCACGGCCGGCAAACGCCTGCTGTACCCGAGCCTTGGCGGCTGCAACATCAGAAACGGTCGAGTTAATCTCGCCGCTTAGGTAATAAGGGTTGTACTGCTTAGAAAATTCCGAAAGCGCAAGTTCTTGAGAACCGAATTCGGCAAGCACGTGCATTGCCGCAAGCATTCCGTTGTCAGCTCCCCAGAAATCTCTGAAGTAGTAGTGAGCCGAGTGCTCCCCTCCAAAAATTGCGTTGGTCGCTGCCATCTGATCTTTAATCAAAGAGTGCCCGACTTTGGTCTTCACAGGTTTTGCGCCGTCTTCTGCAATTACTTCTTCGACCACTCTAGAAGTTAGAAGGTTGTGAAGCACAGTGATTGGTGCGCCCGGATTTGTAGCCTTTTCGCGCGCAATTTCGCGACGAGCGACAATGGCTGCGACCGCTGATGGAGTAACCGGCTCACCCTTTTCATCGACCACAAAACACCGGTCAGCATCGCCATCAAAAGCCAGGCCGATATCGGCTTGGTGCTCAAGAACTGCCTTTTGCAAGTCGACCAAGTTTTTAGGGTCTAGTGGGTTGGCTTCGTGATTCGGAAAGCTTCCGTCTAGCTCGAAATACATCGGAATGATCTCGAGTGGCAGACGGCTCAAATCAGATGCGGTACCTAATACCGCTGGCACGGTCATGCCGCCCATGCCGTTGCCGGCATCAACCACAACCCTAAGTGGTCGAATGTTGTGAAGGTCAACCATCTCGCGCAGATAGCTGGCGTACTGAACCAAGATGTGCAAGTCGCGGAAAGAGCCTGGCTGGTCAACCTCATCGATGCCAGTCTCAAGATAAATTGCTGCGCGGTCGCGGATGTTTGCTAAACCCGTGTCAAGGCTTACACCTCGAGCACCAGCACGCGAAAACTTAATGCCGTTGTAGGTTGCCGGGTTGTGGCTAGCTGTGAACATTGCAGCCGGCGCATTTAGAACTCCAGAGGCAAAATATGACTCGTCAGTTGAACAGAGACCAATCGACACAACATTGGCTCCACGCGCGCGAGCACCACTTGCGAATGCGTCAGCGAACTCAGGCGATGAATCGCGCATATCGTGTCCGACGACTACATCTTGGCCAGCAGCCTCAAGTTCATCTACAAAACCAGCAGCGAGAGCTGCGACGATTTCTGGGGTCAGCTGAGAGCCAACCAATCCGCGCACATCGTAGGTTTTTACGAGGGCATTCCAGTCGATTGACATGAAACTCCGAATCTATAAGGGCAGAACTTCTAGGATACCAATTCAATACACTGGAGGGCATGGTTGATAAGTCGTTGGGCAGAAGCAAGAGCCGTGATAGACATGGTCGAGGCATTCGCCAACCACTGTTGAGCCCACTGTTTCGCAACGGCGCGCGAGGGCAAGGCTTTGAACAAATTGTGTCCAGCACCTGCGAGTTTTTGAAGAGCGCCTGGCCAGAACAACTTTCGAATCTAACTTACAAAATTTATGACGCACCAGCATTTATCGAAGGTGTTGAGACAGTTCGCCGCTGGTCGATTCGAAAAGATTCCACCCAGATAATCATCTATCGCCTACCCATCGAGCGTATGGGCCATTTCAAGCGCAGCGAAAAACTCCATGAGCGTATGCACATCGAGGAATACGTTTTTACAGCTGCAGCAGCGCTAATTGGCAAAGAGCCATGGGAGCTGATTCCTGGTGCCGACGAACGCTAGACAGAACTAGCGAACGGTAACCGAAACCTTACCGCCAGCATTTTTCTGATCAAGCACTGGGATGTTTGCAACTGCTCCATCAACATCAACAATTAGCGTTGCATATCGAATTGAATCACCTGCGGAGAATTCGAAATCACTGCCCCCAGTGAGCTTCTCTACCAAAACCTTGCCGGTGGTTTTGTCATAGATGCAAATCTTTGAAATTCCAGGAGCAGGTATTGAAATCATCCGAGAATTGCTAAACCCATCGGCTGCAATTAGCCAAGTGAAATCGGGGGTGCGACTTGCAACAACACGCGAAAGTCGAACCGAAGCGATAACCGGCTGATCAGAATTGATTAAAGCAACGTAGTCTCCGTCAACCAAGCCGGTGAGCTTAAAGTCGACCACCGTACCGCCGGCAACTTCTTCGTGAATTACAGTGCCGAAGGTGTCAGCCGTCGCACCCATGATTTGGGCGGTAAAGGTCGCTGGCTTGGTTCCAGGAACAAAAATTCTTAGAGTTGGGCGAAGATCGCCATAACTTGCATCAGATTTCACCAATCTAGTTACCAGAGCCGATCCGCGAATAAAGACTCCCGGCACAACTGCGTCAACACTGGCATCCGGAGAAGGTGAAATGAAGTCAACACCGGCGGCTGCAAGTCCGTGAACCACTCGCTGCTGAACCCAGGCAGCAATGGCGCCTCCGTTAGCTGAAATATGTGTTGTGAAGGTCGCGGTTTTAGGAATCAGGCCGGCAAGTGGCAAAACAATAGATTGCCCTGCAGAGACAGCAATCCCCTTTAGCCCAGGTGCGTCCACTGCGCCACCCTCACTAAAGATTTCGAGGTCTACCGTCGCATCTGTGGCACCAGCATTACGCAAAATCAAAAGCGCTTCGTGGCCGGTGGTGGTGTCACCACCATTGATCCACATCTCACTCGATGGGCGCTGGCAAGCGGCTGCTGCCAAGCCAGAGATAGTCGAGGTGTTAGCCAATTGGATCTGATTCACATTTAGCAGCGTTGACCCCTGTTGGGCTTCACCGGTTGCATCTTTGACAGTGAAAACGCCATCTACTGAAACTAAATCAGTCGAACCAGACTGGCTGTATGCGCTAGAAATTAGTGGTGAGCCAATTTGCACGAATGACCCAAGTTTTGTGCCAGAACTACCGCCCGATTTATACACGCCACCGGGGCAAACCAGACTCAAATCTCGAGCCTTGACCTGAACTTCGGTTGCCGCCTGTTTCTCACCAACAGTGAGTTCAAAACTCGGTGCAAGTAGTGTGCCAGCGGTAAGTGCGGCAACCACTGATGTAAGGCTAAATATCTGCTTAATCATTCTTCGCCAGCCTCAACAAAAATTTCACTCGCGCCAGCGGTGCGTTTGCGAGTTGAGCCGGTTGGTAATGCCAGCAAAATAAACACCAGTAGCACGGCAAATTGAATTCCCTTGGTTACCGACCAGAATTTGGTTTCATCCACGGCAGGCAGATCAGTTGCCGGATTCACTACTCGCCACAGTTGGCCAAATTCGGTACTACCGACACCCTCGAGCTCTTTGATCGAGTTCAGACCGATCGCCAATTCAGCAACTGCAGAACCCGAAGATGCCGGAACCAGGATGTAGCCGACCTGAGCGAGCTTGAGCGCCTGGGCTAACTCAGTTCCGTTGGCTGACGCCAGGTTCGCAACCAAGGCCGAAAGTTCGAAAGTCTTGTTAGATTCCAAACCTTCTAGAGCGAACAAATAGTTATTGCTCAAATCATCAAGGCTCAAGCCACTGCCGTCTTGAAGCTCGGCACTGAATAATGACTGGCCTGACTCTTGCGTCTCGCCATTGATTACGAGCATTTTGAGTTGGCTGCCCTGCTGCTGCTCAGCTGCAACAATGGCTGGCACAACTCTGGCGTCCGTGTATTTAATTTCAGGCTTGGTCGCTGCCAAAAGCACCAGCGAAGGAACAATCGTGATTATCGCCAGCGTGCCTGCAAACCAACGTCGAGCCGCGATCGAACGAATCTGGTCAAGCGCAAGTGCCAGCATGGTTGCAAAACCAAGACCCGCGGCTGCCGTTAGTGCCGCCGAAGAACCTTGAACACCGAGGGGCTCAAAATAAATGCCCTGGATAAACCAAGCTAGCGCCAAGGCAGTCACCGAAAGCGCCGAAATTGCAATCCCTGTAGCCAGGCGTTTTTGCAATAGCGCTAAGAGCCCAATCAGAATCACAGGAACAATTGCCCAGCCAGAGAATTGCCCAATCAGGGGCAGCTCGAATCCAAAGGTTGGCCCACCCAACACAAGCTGCCAAAAACCTACCGGCTGGCTATCGATGGCGAGCCCAGGTTGAGCTAGCTGAGCCAGCAACCTTTGGTGGGTTAGGTGGAACAAGAATGTTGGGCCAAAAACAGCGGCCAGTGGCGCTGGAATCCAAACCAAGAAACCGATGCGGCGAATGCGAACCACAGCAACAACAGCCAACACCACCAACATGAAAACGCCGAGGATAGGCGAACTCGCCCCACCGATGAACATCAAAAGGGCTGCAATCGCAACCCATGACCAAGTCTGAGCTGCTGATTTAGCCGAAGCAGATTTACCCAAGTTGGTGATTCGTGCCAAAGCCAAAACAAACCAAGGGAGGCTTAGTGCGGCAAAGAGAGTCGGCAGGTCAGCTTGATTTTGTGCCAAGGCAATCGAAGGCCACAGCGCAAATGCCAGCGCACTGAGAATTCTCACGGCCGCAGATTCAGTCACCAGTGCAACCACTCGCCAAGCCCCGATAAACGCCAGCGCCTTAGCTAAAAACAGAATTAAAACCAGTGCCAACGATGGCGCCCAGAAGGTTAGCGCCCCAATGAAGGCCAGAACCCAGACAAACGGGTCACTCGGGCCATAGAAACCGAAACCTAATTCTTGGAAGCTAGCTCCGGCTTTTGAGAACAGCTCTAACCAGGATGCGCTCAGAGGGAGCGCACCCTGCCCGGTAACAGCGATGTCGGTAGGAAAAAAGAAGAAACTAAGTGCGGTTAAAAGTGCGGCAACCCAGAGGCCGCCTCCGGCGACAAAGCCGGCTGTGCTTACAGCCGAAGACCCTTCAAGCTCGCCACGTTCGAAAGCCTCGAGAGTTACTCGAGTCTGCTCAGCTTCGACCTGCGCTCGGGCTGCCGATCGCACCTGCAGCCAACTAGCACGCAGTGGCAAGAATTTCTTGAACGGCACCACGGCACGCGAATAAGCTTTGCGTCGACTGAGTAACCTTGCCGGGCCGGTTACAAAACCCCAAGTGGCACCAGCGAGTTCAAGCCAGATGCGGTCGGGGCGTTTTTTGAGAATTCGCCAAAAGGCTCGAAACAAGCCGATGAGTGGCAACAAGAGCCAATAAGTCAGTGCAGAAAGCAGCGGCGAATAAACCAAGCGGAGGTGAATCGCTGCCCGACGCTTGGCAGTGCGAGGCGAGGTTCTCAGCCACCTGCGAGGTCGCTCGCCTTGAAGCGATAGGCCGGCGTGTGCCACTTTGGCATCAGGCACAACCACAACTCTGTGCCCTGCAGTGCGCACACGAATCGAGTAGTCAAGATCGGCCGCTAGTGCCGGTGCATTGGCGTCAAGGCCGCCAAGTTCATCAAATACGTCTAGGCGATAAAGCGCTCCGGCCGTGCCAACAGCCATCACGTCATCTACGTCATCGTGCTGCCCTTGGTCTAGCTCTCCGCTAACCAAAGAAAATAAATCACCAGATCTAGTTAGGGTCAGTCCCTGCTGCATCACAATCTTGGGGTTTGACCACTCGACCTGCTTTGGCCCGGCAACAGCTACCGACGGTGAAAGTTCAATTGCTCTTAGAAGATTTTCAAGCGCGCTTACCTGAGGTGCGCTGTCGTCATGCAGCAACCAAAGCCAGCTGCTCTCAGGGTTTATTTCAGCTCGAGCCGAATTCAGAATTTCAGCTAGCCCAAGTTTTGTAGAAACTCGAAGAGGCGCATCAAAACCAGCGTTCTTTGCTACTTCAGAAATTTCATCCGAGTTAGAACTGTCGACAATAATCACTTGCTGAAGCGGCACGCTTTGCTGAGCAAGGGCTTTTAGGGTTGTCGCAAGATATTCCGGTTGATCGTGAGAAACGACAACCGCGGTAACAAAAAGTTCCATGACCTGCGGCTAAACGGGCTTAGAACTAAGCGAGCTTCTTTAGCTTGCGACGCTCACGCTCAGAAAGGCCACCCCAGATTCCGAAACGCTCGTCATTGGCAAGTGCATAGTCAAGGCACTGAGCCTTTACATCGCAACCTGTGCAAATGCGCTTAGCATCGCGGGTTGAGCCACCCTTTTCAGGAAAGAATGCCTCAGGGTCAGTCTGTGCACAAAGTGCATCTGCCTGCCAGGCTAGTGGGTCACTTTCAGGATCTGAGTACGCCCCCGCGACACCTAGTCGGATTGGGTCGACGAACCAGTTTTCTGGAACACGATTACGACTATCCATTACTTTTTCCTTAACCGACTACTCGAGCGAACACGAAGAGTCTTTCAAATACTTCCTTGCATGTAATTACACTCTTGTCATTCGGTCTATGTCAAGTTGAAAGTTGCAACCCTAAAGGCTGTATTTAGGCTTTATAACGGGGTTTACCTAGTGTTTAACGAACGCTGCCGAGCGCCAAATAGGCGGTTCCCGCACCAGCAAGGCTGAAAAGCTTCGCATCTGCCGACAAAAAGGCTGCTTCGCCTCGTTTTATAACAATTCGTTCATCCAAGCTCGAACTGATTGAAATTTCTCCAGCAGTGCAGAGCGCCACGCAATCCCCTGCCAAATTCAGGTCGGCTAAAACTACGGTTCCGTCTAATTCGGCTCGATAAAGCATGAACTCATCAACTTCACACGGATAACTGGTAAGCCCGTTTGCGATTTCAATTGGCTTGACCAGCGGCTGTTCGCCGGCAACAAAGTCAACGACTTTTTCGAGCTCGTCGACATCCAGGTGTTTGGTGGTTAGGCCACCTCGCAGCACGTTATCTGAAGATGCCATAACTTCGACGCCTAGCCCACCGAGATAGGCATGGATGTTGCCGGCCGGCAAAAATAACGCCTGCCCCGGTTCTAGATAAACCTGGTTCATCAGCATTGCGACTACTACGCCTGGGTCACCCGGGTATTGAAGGTTCAGCTCTTCGGCCAATCCGAATTGGGCTTCATTTTCGGCAAGTGCTGCAAGTTCGGCGTTGTAGCCGTCGAGGTTTCCGCGCCGGTGAAGAATGTCTGAGAACACCTTTTGCAAACCATTTGGCTCAGCCAGAAGATCGAGCCAAGCCTTGCTCATACTTCTAAACCCGTCGCTAACGGCTGGGTGTTCAGCCAGATCGGCCAAGAAGAATTCAATTTGCTTTAGCGGCTTGAAACCGCAGAGCGCTCTGAAATCGGTCAGTGCCACGATAACTTCAGGCTTGTGCTGGCCATCCTTGTAATTTCTGGCACTTGAATTGATTGGCACGCCAGCAGCATTCTCAGCTTCGAAACCCAGTCGAGCTTGTTCAGCGTTTGGGTGAGCTTGAATCGAAAGCGGGGCATCGGCCGCCAAAATTTTGAGCAAGAACGAAAGTTGTTTTCCGCCCAAAGCTTCGCTGAGAGATTTATTTGGCTCATCGACTAGAAAAGCTGGTGAGCCAGGATGGGTGCCATACCAAATCTCAGCCATAGGCGACTGTGACTGAGGTAGCCCAAAGTAGTCAGAAATCAAGGTGCGCGAACCCCATGCATAGTCGCGTGCGACGTTGCCTATCTTCTGGAGCATCTCTTACCTTTCACCTGCGCAACTAAGCCTAACTTCGCCAGTGCGATTTAGACTTGAACCAGCACCCCTAAGAAAGTGGCAATGAACGCTCTTACAAAACCAATTCGCGTCGTGTTTAACACGCGTGAAAAAGGCTATAAGTCAAAGACTTGGCTTGCTTCGGGCGCAATCTTCACTTTGATGGCCGGCGACGCAGTTCGCTACTCAATTGGCTGGTGGGGTTGGGGAATTCTTCTCGGCGCCCTGGTTTTCGGCTTTGTCACGCTGATGGTCAAAAACAGATCTGAAGTGGTTATCAGCGAAGTACCTTGGCCGCTCTGGGCGCTGCTCGGATACATGGTTCTGAGTTCCGTTTGGTCGGCCTACGCCGCTGTAACCGTGCTGGCATCCATGCTGCAAATAGCCACCACTGGGTTCGGTTTCTTCTTGGCCGCACTCTTTAGCTGGCGCCACCTTTTAAGAATTTTTGCCAATGTCATTCGCTTTATTTTGGCGACTTCCTTTCTAATGGAGTTCACCGCGGCCGTAATTTTGCATGGTCCGATTGCACCAATCTTTAAGAATTACCAGGGCGACGTTCCTCCAGCACCGGCGTTCTATTGGGTCCAGGGAAACCTTTTTAACGGAGACCGAATCCAGGGAATTGTAGGAAACTCAAACCTTCTCGCCTATGTGGCAATGATTGGTTTTGTGGTGTTTGCCATCGAATTTGCCATCATCGGAACCAAGCGCTGGGTGAGCTTTCTGAGCATCCTGGCGGCCGTCTCAGCAATTCTGCTGGCCAAGTCAGCTGGTATCGGCTTTGCCATGGCAGCTATCGGAGTGTCAGCCGTAGTGTCGATTGCGGCTGAAGGAAAAGACCGCGACACACGCCATCGCTATTACCGAGTTGCCTGGGCCAGCGCCGGAACAGTAGCTATTTTGGTGCTAGTTTTCAGGGCTGAAGTCTTTGAGTTTTTTGGCAAGAGCCCGGATATGACTGGCCGCAGCGGAATCTGGAAGCTCGTGCTCGGGCTGATGCAGGAACGCCCCTGGTTTGGTTGGGGCTGGACAAGCCACTGGGTGCCAGGCGTAAAGCCGTTCGAAGGCCTAGTGGTAATCAATCACGTGCCTTATTACCAAGCACACAATGCCTACCTTGATGTCTACCTTCAACTAGGAATAGTCGGCGCTCTGCTATTTGCAACGCTGCTGTTGCTAACTTTCATTAAGCTTTGGCGCCTTGCCGTGCGTCACACGGTTGCGCTTTATTTATGGCCAGTTCTCGTCTTCGTTGGGCTTGTGGTTTGGAGCCTGACCGAAAGTCGCATGCTGATTGAAATCGGTTGGGTACTACTCAGTTTGTTTGCGATCAAAGTTAATGAGCCAGAAGAAAAACTTGAGCCCCGCGGGCGATCATCTAAGCGCCTCAGAATTTATTCATTCACAAAGTTATTCAAGCCGGTTACTAGCCGCGAATCCTAAGCAATTGCCCCACTAAAACTCTGTTGATATCGGCTACTTGAGGATTTAATGCCTTCAATGCATTCAATGTGAGTCCAAACCGACCAGCAATGGTTGAGAACGAATCCCCCGCACGAACTTGGTAGTAACTTGAGGCCTCAGGGCTAGCTAATGAAGTCGAGGTAGCAACCTCATGAACGCCCAAAATTTTCACCTTCGATGCAAAATAGGGGCCCACAATCACTGCTGCTGGAGTCCCCACTGGTCGGGACTTGTAAGTTTCAACAGGCACTTTGGCACGCTTACCGTCTTGAACTTGCCAGTAGGTAGATGCATTAAGAGTGCGAATGTAGGTTCCGGCTGACACGGTGGAACGATTTAGCGTGGCACAGGATTGTTCGCCTAAGAGCAAAGGTGAAGTTGGGAATTCTGAAGCTTCGCTTGATCCGATTGGGTAGAGACGCCCACCAACAGTTAAATAAATTTGCGCACCACATTGAATTTTCAAACGATTATAAGAGTCTGAGCGATTGTAGCTTCGCAATTGCCTAAGCGGAACAGACAAAGGCGATTCTAAGCCCAGAAGCTCAGCCTGACTGGTGCTAGGAATTTTTACGGCCCGGGTGAGTGTGTCTATGAAAAAAGTCTCTTTTGTGTCGGATGTTTTTATTACAGCACCAGGTTCAAATACGCTTCCGCTTTCGGTAAACATAGACATCACTGAAGGTCGAATAGTCTCGACCCTCGTATTTGGAATCAAGCCACTGAACAGATTCGTTTCTGCGCTTGTGGGCAACAGTCGTTTTTTACCGCCACGAATTAAGTAGACATTTGTGGAGTTCGAAGCCTTGGCAAAGGTTATTGATGGGAAAAGAGTTGAGGTTCCATTGGGAATCCTGTCTATTAGGGCCTGTGTAAGCACAGGCGCATCCTGAATCAATACCGCACCCGCTTGAACAGGCCTTTTACCCGCATTTGTAAGTACGTATTGCCTGCCCTCTGGGTCAGCAAATATTGGTTTTAACGACATGGCGCTTAGCACTGGTGCGATTGCTGCTTCGTGCATTTTTCCGGTGGTCGCAGAAAACCAGTTTGCAATCGGCAGGTCAGCTTTCACCGCGGGTGAAATCTCAAATATGGTGGTTCCATCAGAGATCATCGATTTACCTGTTTCGACAGTCTCGAATACAACACCTGCTCGAGCAATTGGCGCACCCCATGGAAGCGCACTGAAAGCCTGAATTTTTACTTTTGAGAGTGCCGGTAGAGGCGTAGATGATATCGATGCCGCATCTAGAATTTGTCGCTTTTTTCCATCTTCTACAAGATACTTGGTGCCGTCTGTACCCGAAATGTACTCAGTCATTGTGCCAGCACCCGGCAGCGCTGTCAGCTGAGAAGTAGTAAGTCGAACTGCAGACGCAGGATCGAATCCGAACTCCTGAACCTGTGCGACATTGGTGAAAGTATATCTCTTGCTTCCATCAACAAAATAGTAAGTGGGTGAATTCACGCTATTGTTCTTGATTAGTCGGCCTATCGAACCTCCGTCAGCCAGACCGTTCAAATAAACCTGAGAAACTTTCGCAACTGGGCCCAAGGCGCCAAAAGCCTCTACGACACTGCTGTCGGTGAATAGGTATTTTTTGTCATCCACCACAAGATAAGTGTCGCTGGTCGAACTCGTCAGAAGGAAGCCGCCAACAACTGGATTCCCGAACCAATCTGTGAAGAACCGCCAGAAGTTTCTATTGCCATAGGCACTGCAGTAGTTGCCTTCACCATACAAATTAGTTAGCGCAGCCTCATTAGGTGCATACGGAGTGTAGTAATAGAGTGCTGCGGTAGCTTGACTCTTTAGGGCGAAGGTCGTTGTCGAGCAACGGCGCACCTTCTTATCACCCACGTGAAATGAATAACTTCTAGTGTCTATTAATTGTGCAACCCCACCACGAACCACCTTAAAGTCATAGATGTAATGCTTGTCTCCATCAGAGTCGACATACGTTTCGTGTCGGCCGTTGGCTCCTATGTGAGGCCAATGGTAGGGATATGGATAGTATTCCCTAGTGATCTCACTGCCTACTTTGAGGTAAGTGAAAGATCCGCGCGAATCTCCGTACCACTGGAACTGCCCGGCCCCCTTATACAGTTGCCAGAAAAAACCCGCTGCTGAACTAGAACAACCGCTTGGTGTGTCAGGGCAACTCATTCCCAGTGCATAGTCATACATCCGCTGAGTTGGATCCCCTGCCTGAACCAATCCTTGTTCTTTTTGAAGAGTTACAATCAAGACTTTAGGGTTGATTCCACAGGCACGTGCAACATAGTAGATAATTTGAGCTGCAGATTGATCAGCCCTAGCGGGCAGAGATGAACAGCGGCCACTTTCGCCGGTTACTGCCGGAGTGTCCATCTTGAAATCCTTAAGGCACTTGGGCCCCGAAGTATTTTCTGCACAGCCTGTTGATGCCTTGCTGCGCAAAAAAGTCTGGATTTCGGTTGCCGTCATGCTCCCGGAATCATAGAACACCCTGTCGCTAATGATTAGCCCTGGGTCAAATTGTGCAGCTACTGCGGCTTGTGATTTGGCCTCAGGCTCAGCAGCCATGAGCGCAGTTAAGCCGGTTGCAACAAATAGCGCGATGGCTATTAGTGCAACGACTTTCTTGAACCGCTTTTGCATTAGGGAACTGTTACCTCAACAGTTTGCGAGGCGCCCGAATACCCAGGCGATGCATAGCTAACCGTCAGCATGGCGGTGCCCTTCGGTAATCCGGTCAATGGCAAATATATCGGGTAACACTGAGTTGAACTTGCATTCTCTTCAGCCTTGACCGTCATGGTCT
>CAZIFS010000045.1:0-11358 GCA_964539165.1 uncultured Rhodoluna sp.
GCTCAGTGCTAAGCGATTACCGAGGAGTGGATGGCATTGCCATGTCGGTTCCGACGGTCGTAAACCGTAACGGTGCCTACCGAACCATTGAGGTGCCGATGGATGCCTCAGAGCAGTTGCTGTTTGAAACCTCTGCCAGCCAGATTGCCCACTCGCTGGCAAATCTAGCGATTTAGTTTTTCAAAAAGAATCCCGCCCACTAATTAGCGGGCGGGATATTTTTTTTTGGTTCAGAAGATTAGCCGAGAGTTTTGTATGTGTATGTCAAAGTCAAATTCTTGACGCTCAGCATGCAAAACGCATCTGGCAAGTAAATGTAAGTGAGAATGCTAGTGCTGCCTCGTTCGAGACCACCCATGCTAAATGTTTTCGTGCCATTGTCACAAATCAATTTATCTTCGTAGGCCGACTCGGCGATTCCAAATGCCCCACAGTGGGTGCCATCATTTGAGTAAACCGACATGGATGCTTTCACACTAACTGAACCAAAGTCATAACCTTTTACGACTGCAGCAGGAACAGAAAGTTCTGAAGTGCAGTATGCATCGCCAAAATAGAGGGTGTAGCCAATCAGGTGATTACTGCTGTTGTATGTACAGGCTGTGTCGTCATAAGAGACATTTGTTCCGAATGCAGTGCGCCCCGAATAGTTCTTAGTCAGAGTTTTTGTTTTGATTTCTTTGTCAGACACAACAATCGAAGTGGCCTCGGTGAATTTTCGCCCTTGTGAACCCTTCGCAACGAGAATTACCGTGTAGGTGCCTGGAACAACTTTTCCGCCTTTTTTTCCGTTCCAGGTTTTGGAACTGCTGGCACTTTTCGTGATTTTCCAAGTTTGAACTGTTTTACCACCGAACTTCACTGTCAAGCTACCTTCGGTTAACGGCATTGAGCGACCCGTGGAGGAAGTCATGTCATAAGACAATCGCACTGTATCTCTGTAACCATCGTCTGAGGGGTAGACGGTGCCAACATCCCGGCTCACCGATGCGGCGACTATCTCAGTACTCAATAATGCAATTATTGGGCTAGTAGCCGAGCCTGGGTTGCCTGCACCATCTAAGAACGTAGCGGTCACGATCGTTTCATCAGAGGTCGAGAAACCCTTGAGGTTGAGTTTGCAAGTTGCAACACCACTTGAAACATTGGAATACCCACAAGTCGCAGTCTTTGAACCAACTGTGATGGTCGCTTCACCTGACAGAAAAGGCACTGCTTCGCCTGTCGCTCCGAAGAGCGACAGAGTTGCTTCAATTACGTCTTTATAACCATCTACGGCCGGGTAGTACTCAGAACTATCAAGCGTGAGTTGAGAAGTCACATGCACACCGTCAGAGACTGAAATCGCAGTTTCGGTTGTTTCTGCCGTTCGAACATCGGTAGCAAAGAGCTGATACGTTCCTGGCACCGCTCCAATGAATGCCGGGTTAGTGCTTTGCACGGAGACAGTCTTCTCATAACGCGATGAAGAAGGCACCCATGAAAGCACAATGTTTGACTGGATGCTGAGAGTTGTGCCCCCTGCATTTGTTAGCAATTCAACCGTGCGAGGCGTTGGCGACGTGATTGTCACTTTGGCTGTGCTGTCGGTGCTTGTGTTTATTACCCCCGAGTTTGTGACAGCAAAATCACCCATTTGAGACTGCAGCCAATCAGTGAAGTACCCCACGCGTGTGTAGGCGCCAGGGTTTCCATCGGCGCAAGGAATGGGACCATAACTGACGATACCCACAAGGGTGTGTTTGCCGCTTTCGTTGTGAGTCAGAGGCCCCCCGCTGTCACCCGAGCATGCGTCGGTGCTATCTGCGCCGGCGCAAATCTGACTGTAACCATAGAAACCGCCATACAAATAGCTGCAGACTGATTCGTCTTCAATGGTTAAGCTTCCCTGCTGCAATCCAGATGGATAGATTGACCCGTTTACTTCTCCCCACCCTGTGACTCGCACCGATTCGCCGACAGAAGCTTCAAGAGCTGAAAGACCGATGGGTTCGATCGTTCCCGTTGCTATGGTCACTGGATTAGTTAGCTTGATGAGTGCGATGTCGTTTAGAACATTTGATGAGTCGTAACTTTCGTGAACCCGCACCGAAGACACGCTGTACTTGGCTTTTACGCTGCTGCTCAGTGTGCGATTGCCAAGGTGAATCAAAAGTTCTGATGGCGAATATGGAATGTCATATTCATCTACCGCGCAGTGAGCTGCTGTGATAATCCACTGGTTGGAGATAAGTGAACCGCCACAAAAGAAACCTGCTTTGGCATTCGGTGCTGACTTCATGGTTATGGCAGCTTGCCAAGGAGCCTCGGATATTGAGGCAGTGGTGCCACCGTAAACGGCTGCGCCAACTTCGCTTTGAATTGTGACATCGTTGGTCTCTGCCGCATTCGCCCCCGATGGCAGTACCAAGCTGAAAATCAATGCACAGATTGAAATTACAGAAAATTTATTTTTGAACTTTTTCATTTTGCCCCCGCAGACTTGAAATCTTGTCTAAAGCCTAAGGGTTGGCTGTGACAAGTTACACAAGAAATTTTCAGGTTCAGAAGTTAGATTTGATTGGGGAAAGTTTCGTTGGCAGTTTTATGTTGGCGCTGCATCCCTAAAACGATAGGCGGAGAGCGTTGCAGAGATTTAGGGGCTTAGCCACTCTGGCGCTTTGCCTAACTCTGATTTTTTCGACCGCCAAAACAGCAACAGCTCAAGAAAATTCCCCTTCTGGCAAAACCGATTCTGCGGCGAGCGCATCCAAGTTGGCTCTAAAAACTAACGATGAACTTGTCATCAGCTTTAGCTCAGCCCTGGTATCTAGCGCTGCCGAAAATGCTGCCTCGGCTGCCGTTGACGCTGCCCTAAACACCCAGGTAATCAAAGATTTGGCGCTGCCAGGTTTTGAACTGAAGGTCGATGGAGACCTCGGAGTATTGAAGTTTGACGCCGCAATTTCTGAATCAAAAATTCGTGCAGTTCGCAGCGCCTTGTTGCCACTTAGCCAAGTCGATGCCGTGCAGCCAAACCTTGAATATCATGTAGACGAAGTTTCGGCCACCTCAACCACCCAAAGTTCAGCTACCTGGGGAATTGACCGAATCGATGAAACCACTGCGACCCTGGATGGCACCTTTAGTTATGCCAACACCGGTCTTGGTGTCTATGTATATGTTGTTGACACCGGAATCACCAACCTCACGGATGAATTCGGCACTCGAGTGCGAACCGGCGTCGACATTGTGAACCCAGGCACCAGCGCCACCGACTGTGCTGGTCACGGAACCCATGTTGCCGGCACTATCGGCAGTAAGTCATATGGAGTTGCAAAGCAGGCATATTTGGTGCCGGTGAGAGTTCTTGATTGCCAAGGCTCAGGCTCAACCTCGCAGATTGTTGCGGGTCTTAACTGGATTAAAGAAGATCACCTGAGATCAGGCAAGCCTGGTGTGGTCAACATGAGCCTCGGCGCTGACGGAACCGACGCTGCTATTGAAGCGGCTGTTGTTGATCTGTATAACTCTGGGCTAACCGTGGTTGCAGCATCAGGTAACGGAGACTCAAGTGGCAACGGCCTAAACGCCTGTAACTTCACGCCAGCACGTGTTCCGCAGGCCATCACCGTGAATGCCTCGACTAAACCATTCGCAGGGTATGAATCAGACGCAACCTTCTCGAACTATGGCGAATGCACAGACATCTATGCCCCAGGAGTAGACATCACCTCGCTCTCAATGTCAGGTGCTCCAGCGCTGAGCAGCGGAACATCCATGGCCACACCGCACGTATCAGGTGCTGTTGCGCTAATGCTTCAGGCCCAGCCAGCCCTAACCCCAGCACAGGTCACCAGCACGCTTCTCAACAACGCAACCAATGTTGATTTTGTGCGCGACAACCCATCTGATGCCAAGAAGTTTTTGTATGCCAGCCCGAGTGGTTTCACCAGCTCAGTGGGCACTTTTCGTTGGCGCTCATCGAACAACCTGACCATGCCGGTGGGCGATGGCTACAACGAGAGTTCTGTCATCACAATTGAGAGCCCAACCGCCCGCACCGTGAATTTTGAATTGCGCAATGCCTTAGACAACAACAGTGTTTATTTCAGCGCCCAAAACCTAGTTCTCAGCGCAGGCGAATCAGGTTATTCGGCCACGGTTAGTGTTCCGGCGGTGAATTCGAGCTCGATCACGCTTGGTGTCGGTTCGCATGCATTCACCATACGTACAGTTGATTCAAGCAGCATGCTAACCGGCAGCCTAAAGGTTGGCTCGGGCAAGGTCACCAAGGTTGTTCTAAATGCCTTGAATTCAACCACGGTGTATCCGCTTGATGATGACCTTCGCGACACCGTTGACGTGCGAATTGCCACCACGGATGAAACCGGCACCCAAGTTGCATCGACCGGAAGCATCTGGGCCAGCTGCTCTCCTACTGGCACACCAATGATTGCTTTCAACGGAACCTCTACAACTCCAGCAGTTGTGACCTTTGACTTCAGCAGCTATGCCAAGGTTGCCTGTAATCTGCGGGCATCAGCGACAACCGCTTTGGCTGTGAGTCAAACCTCCAGCGCATCGAGTGCCAACCTTTCGATCTATCTAAAAGACACCGGCGTTTCTTCAATTGCCATTTCACGTTCTAGCTCAACTGTCTACCCAGTTACTGATCAATATCGAGACACAGTCTCGTTCAACATTCATGTGATCACTACACCAGACACCGCGATTCGGGGTGGTTCAATGGCGACAATATTTTTGGGAACCAAGGTCATAAAGCGTTGGGAAATCCCAACTAATGGCGACCTAGCAGTCAGCTGGAACGGTCGCTATGGGGCTTCGGTGGTTGAAGGCAACTTTGACTTCGTAGTGACTGCTCGGGGTACAGAAGGGCCCCGAATATCAAAAACGATCTCTATTGCGGTCTCGAAAAAGAAATTGACATGGACCAGCCTCACGAAGACCTATACCGGTGCCGAGATGTTTACCCGCTATCGCGACAACGATGGATTCAGTCGCGGTCTATGCAACACCTCAAACTCGACTCTGATCTGCCAAGCCCGCGGTTCAGATCTAGACACCTCAGGCGGTTACATCGGCATCACAGCGAGAGGCTCGGTTTCGGTTCCATCGGCAGTCGTAAGTTCGTATAAATTTGCTACGCCAAAAGCTCGCATGCAGCTTGAAGAACTGGGTGACACCTATGGTTGCCGCCTCAGTGAGTATGGCGCCGGTTGCACCACTTATGTCAACACCGCTGTGTTGAAGGCCACTGGCTCGAGCCCGGCTGTAAAGACTTTGTCAAAAATCGGATGGACTTCGACCAACTGGGCTTCACTGGCAAGCAAGCCAACCTCAGTAACCGGCTACATTAATGTGCACGAACTTGGCACAACTAAAACGCGTGGCGTAAAGGTTCAGTATTATTACGCAGTTTTGCAATAGCGAATGGTTCGCTAAACCATCGCCTTTAGAACGCGCTTGAATCGACGTGCCAACTTGGCATCGCTTAGTTTCGAACCTTCGGCGACTTCAGAAACGTCGTTGAGGCAAACGGTCAAAATGCGACCACGATTTAGCAACATATGAATAATTGCCGGCAGGCTGTTTTGGTCATTGATGGCGATGTATTTGTAGCCACTGCCGGTTACTAACTCACCTCGACCAGTGCCCAGTGCTGCCAGGTTGTGCAGCCACTCGGGCAAGAGACCATCGGTGGTTCTAAACTTTGCGGTGCTCACACCGTTCATTTCGACCACGAAGTCTCGCCAAAGCTCTCGCATAATTGACTTCAAAAATGGGTGTGGTCCGTGTTCGGGCATGCCATCGACATTTGACCATCCGTGTGCTGTTGCCAGGTCGATGGTCTTAAATCGAGCGTTGTAAATTACCTCGTCTGGGGCTAAAGAGCCTCGCTCAGGCATTGGGGTCGACGTGTAGCGAAGGCGCACACCCTGGGATGTAAACCAGTCGCTCGCGCTTGCTGGCTTGGCGATGAAAACGTCATCGTTGCAATACAAAAAATGCTCGGCCAATCCCTCGATTCGGTGAAGGTTAGCGGTGATTGCACGTGAGCTGTAGGTAGGCAAATATTCAGCTGGAATGAATTCGCTGTGGTTCACTAGTCTGATTTCAAAAGGCAGGTTTGCTGACAAGGCTGAAAGATCGGGCTTTTGCTGATCGACAACAATGAACACGTTTCTAATGAATGGTGCATTTTCGGCAAGCATTTGAATCGAGGCAGCCAATTCACCAAACTGGCGAAACCGTGAGGCTGAAACTGAGCTTGAATCGCTTTGTCTGCTTGGAGTGCATTTAGCTCGTCTTGCCTGCCAGGCCGGGTCTTGATCATCAACCCAGAGGTACACAGCATCAACATCATCTGCTTCGAAGACGGCAACCTTTTTTTGCCCACTGTATTTGCGGTCAGCGGGGTGCGACAAATCTCTACTCTCACCGACCAAGGCGGCAACCCAAATCGCAAGGGCCTCGAGAATTTCGAATTTGGCTATCCGCCCAACAATGGACCGAGTAAGTTTTTTAAGCCTGCTCATTTGTGTCATCCGCCCAAATTACAGAGCCCTGAAATTCCTTGGTAGCAATCTCGCTCAAGTAAGGAGCATCAATATTTGATTCTCTTCTAACAAGTTGAATTCTTGAAGCGATAACTCGTGGCCTTCTATTTGCCAACCTGGTTAGGCTTTCAGGACGCATCACCTTCACCTCTTGTGCGGTCACGGAATCGCCTTCGAAAAGAACCACAACTTTTTCAAAGTTAATCAACGCCAAAACATCACTGGCAATTTCAGGCGAAGATGCTCGCGCCGCATCGAGGTTAATAAATCCAATCGTTCCTCCACGTGAGGTTTGACCCTGAATAGCCTCAACTGCAAAATTTAGATCTTCGCTCTTTGGGCTGAGATCTGCGACAATAACCTGATCGAACTCTGGGTAATCGATGGCTCTTGGTGATTGCAATCTAGGAATTGCGAATGGCCTATTTTGACCGTTCACTTCTAAAAATGCACTCGTCTGCCCCGAAGAGATTCTGCCATGCCATTTCTTAAAGCTGTCGACATAAAATCTTCTAATTCCAGCCATTCCAAGTCGAGTTGAGGCAAAACCCGATCCAGTCAAAGATTCAGCATGGAATCGTATAAAGGAAAGTGGTCCAGTTTTTAAGTTGACCACTCGACTTAGGCCGAATTGGGCAATTAGACGTTCATGAAACTCTGAATCGCCACCAAATCTGACCGAGTCCCAAAATCCGATGTGCTCAATGATCGGCAATCTTCGAAACATGAGTGAACTTATGTTGGAATTCAAATATTCCTTGTGAAAAACGCGATGAAAATGCAATTGTCCGCTGAACGCACGAATGCCTTCACTCAAGTTCGCGATAACTTTCGGATTGCGAATCAAATGCGCTGATTGAATCTCTAGCTTTTGTGGGTGAGACCAGTCATCAGCGTCGTGCACTGTAACGAATTCGCCCTTTGCCTCCTGCAGCCCAAGGTTTCGTGCATTGAATGCTCCTGAATTCTCATTCGCCTGCAAAAGCCTGAACCGCGAATCGTTTTGTGACCAGCGCTGGACTATCTCTAGCGTTCGGTCAGTCGATTGATCGTCAATGATGAGAATCTCTAAATTCTGCAAAGTTTGGTTACTCAAACCTTCGAGAGCAGTTTGAATCCATTTTTCGGCATTGAAAACAGGTAAAAGTACGCTTATCAGGGGGCCGTCGGCGATTGTTGTTTTGGCTAAGAACGTTTTAGGTAAGTCGTCGAATGTTAGCGGCGATACTGCTGGCGGCTGTATGAAATGGCTTTGCATGTTGTTGTTGTCAAAAATAAAATTCAGCCACGCAAGTTGCACAGTTTGCACAGCCGCAGGGGTGAAAATGCTTTCGGGCATACAACAAGCAAAGTTTGCCATTGAATACGATTGCTGACTTGATTCGACTTCTTGGGCTCGCAAGAAACAAGCGAAAGCTCGAGCTTCACTCCAATTTGAAGTTGATTGCTCAAGAATGGCATTTATTTCTGTGTCGAGCGCCTTGCGCAGTCTTTTTGATTCGAAGCACCCCATAAGGTGATTTGCTGCGGTTTCTGCCATCTGGGTGCGGCCGGTTGCTACAGCAAAAACGAGGATCTCGCGTAATGCAATACGACGACCAACGGCAGTTACCCCTGGGCCATATGCCATCAAAACTAAGCGGGCGAATCCCAGGTCTTCAAAACCCTGTTGGATCAGTTTTCGGGCCGTAGAAATTTGAAGTGAGTTCTCAGAATTCAGCCGAGCGAAAGCCACTGCGGGGTTTTTGATTGCCAGTCGAGCTGCTGATACCAAGCGCGATACCTGACGAGTTCTAGACAATGACACTTACCCTTCGGTTTATACGGATAATCCTAAACTCAAACGGTAGAATTGCCTCATGGTCAATACAGTAATTATGGGACAAGGTTACGTCGGCTTGCCACTAGCGCAGGGACTAGCCAACACGGGAACTCAGAAGTCAGTTCTAGGCTTCGACGTTAGCGAACGTGTAGTCAACAACCTCAACAACGGCATTTCGCACATCGACGACATCTCAAATGCCGAAGTTAGCGAGATCATTGCCAAGGGCTACCGTGCAACTTGCACCCCAGCCGACATCGCAACCGCAGACACCGTGGTTATCTGTGTTCCAACCCCGCTATATGAAACTGGCGAACCAGACCTTTCATACGTGGAGTCAGCCGTTCAGCTAATTGCTGACAACATGAGCCCTGGCACCTTGGTTGTGCTTGAATCAACCACCTACCCGGGCACCACCGAAGACCTAGTGCGCCCAATGCTTGAAAAGGGTGGCCGCGAGCTAGACAAAGACTTCTACCTTGCCTTCTCACCAGAGCGCATTGACCCAGGAAACAAGCAGTACAAGATCACCAACACCCCAAAGATTGTTGGCGGTTCAAGCGCTGAATCAACCAAGCGCGCACTTGCTTTCTACACCCAGTTCATCGAGACCGTAATCGAGACCGTTGGTACTCGCGAGGCCGAGACTGCAAAGCTTCTTGAGAACACCTACCGTCACGTAAACATCGCACTGATGAACGAGATGGCAATGTTCTGCCACGAACTGGGCATCGACGTTTGGGAGGTCGTGCGTCTTGCATCAAGCAAGCCTTACGGTTTCCAGGCGTTCTACCCAGGCCCAGGCGTTGGCGGTCACTGTATTCCAGTTGACCCTAACTACCTAAGCTACGAAGTGAAGCGCCGTCTTGGTGTTCCGTTCCGTTTCATCGAGATGGCAACTGACATCAACACCGGCATGCCAAACTACGTGGTTGGCCGCATCCAAGACCTATTGAACGACCAGTCAAAGGCGCTAAAGGGTTCACGCGTTCTGCTTCTAGGTGTTACCTACAAGCCAGACATCGCCGACCTTCGCGAGTCACCAGCACTAGAGGTAGCTGAGCTGCTTCTAGACAAGGGTGCAGACATGGTCTTCCACGACCCGCACGCAACCCAGTTCCGTGTTCACGGCGAGATGCTTCAGGGCCAGACCGACTTGGATGCAGCGCTTGCTGCCGCCGATGTTGTGGTCTTGCTTCAGGCGCACAAGGCATACGACCTAGAAGACATCGCTTCAAAGAGCAAGGTAATCTTCGACACTCGCGGAAAGCTCAGCGGAGCAAACGTAGAGCGCCTCTAGGCATGAGTTCTGCACCCTGGATTGTCATCCCCGCTCGCGGCGGATCAACCGGTGTGCCGAGAAAGAATGTTCGCCTGCTTGGCGGCGTTCCCCTTATTGCACGAACAATTCAAACGGCACTAGCCGCAAATGTTGCCGGCTGCGTTGTGGTAACTGATGATGACGAAATCGCTGAAATTGCTAAGGCGTTCGGTGCTCTCGTGGTTCGCGAACCAAAAACCACCGGCAAAGCAACTCTCGACGAGGTAATGGTCAGAACCATCCCAGATTTAATTGGGTTTGGCGCTACCGAAGACGACATTCTGTTGACAATGCAGCCAACCTGCCCGTTTGTGAATTCGAAGAGCATTCATGAAGCCATGGATGCCTTTGCCAAGGGTGCTGGATCGGTAATCACAGTGGTTGATGATCGCCACCTGGGCTGGCTCATTGATGAGAACGGCAAGCCGAAGCCTGACTACAAGGCCCGTTTGAATCGCCAGATGCTGCCAACCCACTATCGCGAATCAGGTGCCATCATTGGTGCACGAATCAGTGATGTGCTGGCCCGCGGCACCCGAATTGTCGAGCCAATATCTCTGATCGAACTTAGCCAGAATGAATCACTTGACATCGACACTTGGGCCGACTGGGCAGTTGCCGAGCATCTTGCCACTCGCCGCAGAATTCTGTTGCGCACCGATGCGGCCAAGGCGCTTGGAATGGGCCACGTTTATCGAACCCTCGCGCTCGCCTATGCCCTAGCTCGCCACGCGCTGACCATCGTTTTGAGCGAAGACAAGCCCCTTGGAGCTGAGTTCTTTGCCGAGTATCCGTTTGATGTTTCAAAAGTTGCCGACGACGCGGCTTTTATCGAATATGCGCGTGAAACCGGCGCAGACCTAGTCGTTCTCGACCGCCTAGACAATTCGGCAGATGTTGTTGCCGGCCTCAAAGAGTTTGCGAAGGTGGTCACTTTTGAAGACCTCGGCGACGGTGCTGAATTAGCCGACCTTTTGGTTGCTGATCTTTATGAGAACCCTCGCGTTCCGTCTGAACGACAACTGACCGGTGTTGAGAACGCAATCTTGGCGCCAAGTTTTGAGTCGCTCCCCCGCAAGAACGAATTCAACGAGACCGTAGAAACAGTGCTGGTTCTGTTTGGCGGCACCGACCCATCCCACCTGGCCGACAAGGCCCTTCGTGCTCTCGAGCAGTTGAACTTTGGCGGCAACGTGATTGTGGTTCGCGGTCTCGGAGCAGAGCCAATCAATGCAACCAACTACAAGCTAAAGATTGAACTTCTTTCAAACGTGAAGAACATCCCAGCTGTCATGGAACGAGCCGATATTGCGCTCTCTTCGGCCGGCCGAACCATTACTGAACTCAGCTGCATTGGCGTGCCAACTCTTTGCCTAGCGCAGAACGCAAAAGAACTAACTCACACGCATACGACCGTGAATAACGGAGTGCTGATGCTTGGGCTTGGTTTGCTAGTAACCACCGATAGTCTTGCCAACCACCTGCGTGAACTTATTGAAGATTCAAGTTTGCGAAGAACTCTTCACCAAAGAGCCTTGGGTGCAACCATCGCCCGATCAAACACCAAGATCGTCGAGCGCATGCTGCACACGCTAGATCTTTAGCTGAGCTGGCTCCACTCAAGCGGAAGCTCTGCTTCGATTTCGACGGTTACG
>CAZIFS010000046.1:0-10834 GCA_964539165.1 uncultured Rhodoluna sp.
CGTCGATGAAGGTGATGATGTCGCCACGGGTGCGAATCTCTTTGGTTACCTTCTTGAGGCGCTCTTCAAAGTCACCGCGGTAGCGTGAACCAGCGATAAGTGAACCCATGTCTAGGGTGTAAAGCTGCTTGCCTTTTAGGGTTTCAGGAACATTGCCATTGACAATGGCCTGTGCCAAACCTTCAACAACCGCGGTCTTACCTACGCCTGGCTCACCGATCAAAATCGGGTTGTTCTTTGAACGGCGGCTAAGAATCTGCATCACGCGCTCAATCTCGCGCTCGCGCCCAATAACTGGGTCGAGCTTGCCTTCAGCAGCTGCCTGGGTGAGGTTGCGGCCAAACTGGTCGAGAATCTGAGAGCCCTTTTGCTTCTCGGTGTTGTCGCCGCCAACAGCCACGGTCTCTTTGCCCTGAAAACCAGAAAGCAACTGAATAACCTGCTGACGCACGCGGTTGGTGTCGGCGCCTAGCTTGGTTAGAACCTGCGCTGCCACACCCTCGCCCTCGCGAATCAGGCCAAGCAAAAGGTGCTCGGTGCCGATGTATGAGTGACCAAGCTGCAGAGCCTCGCGAAGCGAAAGCTCAAGAACTTTTTTAGCGCGCGGGGTAAAAGGAATGTGACCAGCTGGAGCCTGCTGACCCTGACCGATAATCTCTTGCACCTGCTCGCGAACAGAATCAAGATTGATGCCCAGCGACTCAAGCGCCTTGGCTGCAACACCCTCGCCCTCGTGGATCAAACCCAAGAGAATGTGCTCGGTGCCGATGTAGTTGTGGTTTAGAAGCTTGGCTTCTTCTTGTGCAAGCACAACAACGCGACGAGCCTTGTCGGTGAATTTCTCAAACATCTCTACTCCATTCGCCAGCTGTGGTTATAGCTGTCTAATAGAAATGCTAAGTCGCCAAACCCCGCGGATGTAGGTTGTTCGCTGTGGGGTAAATCAGAGGTTATTTGCCTGACTTGGCAGAGGCAGCTTCGCGCTCAGCGCGCATCTCGGCTTCCATCTTTTGGTAGACGGTGCGCTCTTTAGAGTCGGCGCGCAGAATGCCTCGCATCATCACCCAAAAAACGCCGCCAACGGCAACCGGTGGAACCAGGGCGAGAAGTGCATCCCAGAGAATTTGTACATCCATGTTTTGACCCTAACCTGCGAACCTGTGAGTTTCTAGAGCGATTGTTTTGGTGACTACTTGACCAGCGGGAACATGATGGTCTCGCGAATGCCAAGGCCGGTAAGGCTCATTAGCAGACGGTCGATACCCATGCCCATGCCGCCCGAAGGTGGCATGCCAAATTCAAGAGCCTTTAAGAAGTCTTCGTCAAGCTTCATAGCCTCAGGGTCACCAGCTGCTGCCAAGGTTACCTGCTCAACAAATCGCTGACGCTGAATAACCGGGTCAACCAATTCTGAGTAGCCAGTTGCCTGTTCATATCCACGGATGTATAGATCCCACTTCTCAACTACGCCGCTCTTTGAACGGTGGTCGCGAGTGAGCGGTGATGTGTCAACCGGAAAGTCGATTACAAAGGTTGGCTTAACTAGGTCACCCTTTACGAAGTGCTCCCAAAGCTCCTCGACATATTTGCCGGCAAGCGGGTGCTCGATTTCGATGTCTACCGAAGCAGCCAACTTCTTCAAGTCTTCGATAGAAGTCTGCGGGGTGATGATCTGGCCGCATGCTTCGCTGAGCGATTCATACATTGAGATTCTTGGCCAGTTTCCGCCAAGGTCGTTGATCTCGCCATCCTCGAGAACTACCTGGTGAGTGCCAAAGACATCCATGGCTGCGTTTTGAATCAACTTTTGAGTGAGGTCGGCGATGGTGTTGTAGTCGCCGTATGCCTGATAAGCCTCGAGCATCGCAAACTCAGGTGAGTGTGTGCGGTCGGCGCCTTCGTTTCTAAAGTTGCGGTTAATCTCGAACACGCGGTCGATGCCACCAACAACGGCGCGCTTCAAGAAAAGCTCAGGTGCAATGCGCAAGAACAACTCGGTGTCGAAAGCGTTTGAGTGAGTCTTGAATGGTCGCGCTGAAGCACCACCGTGAATGGTCTGAAGCATCGGGGTTTCTACCTCGAGAAATGCCTCTTGTTCAAAAGTGCGGCGGAGCGACTGCATGACCTTTGAGCGAATCTGAACTACCTCGCGGGCGCGGTCGCGAACGATTAGGTCAACATAGCGGTGACGAACGCGGTATTCCTCGCCCAATTCATTGTGAAGGTTTGGTAGTGGGCGAATGGTTTTTGCAGCCATCAACCACTCGTCGGCAAGAATCGAAAGTTCGCCGCGCTTTGAGGTGATTACCTCACCAGAAATGAATACGTGGTCGCCGAGGTCAACCAGCTCTTTCCACTCATCGAGTCTCTCTTGACCAACCTTGTCTAGAGACAACATTGCCTGGATGCGCTGACCCGAGCCAGCCTGAAGAGTTGCAAAACAAAGCTTGCCGGTATTGCGCTGAAAAACAATTCGACCAGCAAGAGCAACTTTGTCTCCGGTGGCCACATCGATCTCTAGGTCTGGGTAGCTCGCACGAACCTGATCGATGGTGTGAGTAATCGGTAGTGTCACCGGGTAGGCGTCACCAAGTTCATTTAGGCGCTCGCGCTTAGCAAGGCGAACGGCAATCTGCTCAGGCAGGTCTTGTTCTAGATCTTGCTCAATGTCTGGGTTGACATTGCCTGAACCGTTTGATTCTTGGCTCATGCGGGTGCTCCTAAAAAGTGATTTCGATGTTGTCGATTAAACGGGTGGTGCCGACCACCGCAGCAATCAGCATCAATGCCCGCCCCTTGAATGAATCCGTGATGGTTTCAAAGGTGTCAGCATCGACCAAGGCAATGTAATCAAGTTTAGCCTCAGGCACCCTCGACATCACTGTTCTGGCTGATTCTAGGGCGATGCTTGGTTTCTGTGAGTTGGCGTGACCGGCACGGATAGCAGCCGAAAGCTGCTCGGCAACTTGATGTGATGCTGCGTCAAGATATCGGTTGCGACTTGAGAGTGCAAGGCCACTTGGCTCTCTAACGATCGGTGCGCTAACTATTTGGAGCTGCGGATAATCAACCTTGGCCATGCGGCGAATAAGAAAGAGCTGCTGGGCGTCTTTGGCACCAAAAATTGCAAAATCGGGCTTCACCAAATCAAACAGTCTGGCAACCACTGTGAGCATGCCGTCGAAGTGCCCCGGGCGGGCAGCGCCTTCAAAGCGGGTGCCCACTTCACCCGAGAATTTGGTCACCGGGGCTGGTTGACCATCGGGGTACATGACCTCAACCGTTGGGGCAAAAAGCAAATTGGCCCCGACTGACTCAAGGCTCTCAATGTC
Source organism: uncultured Rhodoluna sp. (assembly GCA_964539165.1). Taxonomy (GTDB): domain Bacteria; phylum Actinomycetota; class Actinomycetes; order Actinomycetales; family Microbacteriaceae; genus Rhodoluna. The sequence goes on from CAZIFS010000046.1 coordinate 3,333, forward strand.
TGCTTCTAGAGTGCGCGGATATTTTTCGAAGTCTTCACCAACACCAAACTGAAGCGGGTTCACAAAGATTGAGACCACCACAAAATCGGCGTGCTTGCGGGCTGCTGAGATGAGTGAAAGGTGGCCCGCGTGGAGCGCACCCATGGTTGGCACAAAAGCGATTTTCTTGCCAGTTGATCTGGCAGCCTCAATTGCTGCGCCGAGTGATGTTGCGTCGTTGACAGTCTGCATTAATCCAATAGTTCTTCTGGGTCGATTTGTTGGTAACCGTCGGCAAGCGCCTGTTCTACCGAACTCCTGATCAGCGGGCCAAGAACTGCTCTAGGGCTTTCGATGCCTGTTGATTCAAGAAGCCCAATGGCTTGGTTGACGATCATCCGTGAAAAATTATTTGCCACCGAGATTGCCTCGGCATAGGCGCTGCGGTCGTCTTCGCTGATTGTGATTGGTTCTGCGCCCATCTCGATGACCAACGCTTGGGCAATTGGCAGCGCGATGTTGGGTGCAGAAACAGCAAAATAACTTTCGCGAATTTTCACCAGGTCGATGCTGGTACCGGTGAAGGTCATGGCTGGGTGAATGGCAAGCGGAATAACACCCTGTTGAGCTGCCGACTGCAGAATGCCGTAGCCAAATTCACCCGCGGTGTGCGCAACCAATTGACCCGCGCGCCATAAACCAGCTTCAGCAAAACCAGTGACTGTTGGTGCGATTTGCTCAGCCGGAATTGCAAGCAAAACTAGGTCGGCTTGCTCAATGATGCTCGGTACGGGCATGACTTTGATGCCTGGCAAAAGCGATTCGGCTCGTTCAATGTTTGCGGGGGTTGTGGTGGCAACTCCAATGATCTGATGCCCTGCCGAAGCAAGTGCCTGACCGAGAACTGCTCCGACTGGGCCAGCACCAATGATGCCTACCGAGAGCCTGCCGTTGTTCACGCTGGGTTCGCTTCGATGTTTTTGGTGCCGCCTTGAGTGCCAGGTTCACCATTTGAATCATCGCGGATACGGCAAACGCGTTCGATAATCCAGCCAGCAATCAGCATCAAGAGGGCCCCGATGAGTGCAGCTAGGTTGTACCAAATTGCTGCTGTGATAACCGGAGCACTGAATTGCAGCCAAACCAGCCCTAGTTGCCAACCAAAGAAAATCGCACCGGCAATTGCGATTGCCTTGGCAAGCAAGACCACACGAACGGCATAGAACGGATTGATGAGAGTTCGGGTTTTGGCTGATTTTGCAGCCGCGGCAAGCTTGGTTTTGCCTGCGCTTCTGTAGGCGCGAATCATCGGCAAAGCAAAAAGAACCAACAAAATGGCAATCAGCGGAAGCGTGATTATGAGACTCAGAGTAGCGATAGGAACCTGGCCACCGTTTGCAACAATCAGCTTGGGCACCAGGTAGCCGGCGGTGGTTGAAATTACTGCCCAGGCAATTAGCGTCTGAAATTTAGTTGGTTTCATTTGACTGGCCAAACCTGACTCTTCATAGGCTCAGCAAGTTCTGCAACCAAGCCGTATCCCGGTAAAACAGCATCCGGTTCAAGCATGGCCCAAGGCACTAAAACAAAGGCCCGCTCAAAAGCTCGCGGGTGCGGAATCGTTAGATCTTTGGTTGCCTTCAAAACTTCGCCATAGGTGATGATGTCGATATCTAGGGTTCGTGAACCCCAGCGCTCAAGGCGAATTCGACCGTGCTCGGTTTCGATTCTTCGAATCTCGGCAAGTAGCTCTTTTGGTTTCAGAGTTGTATCTATGCGAACAACGCCGTTGTAATAGTTGGGTTTGGTCTCATCTAACCCAGCCTCGGTTACCGCCGCTGATTCAACCAGAGGCGAGCACATTACGCCCTTGATCCCCGGTGTGATCGCTAACGCCTTGAGCGCTGAGCGAATGTTTTTGCGGCGCTTTCCGAGATTGCCGCCGATGGCCAAAATTGCGCGGACCGATTCAGCCATTACTTATCTTTCTTGGCTTTTACGGTGACCGAGACATCCTTGAATTCATAGATGATTGGTGCGTTTGGCTTGTGGACTGTGATTTCAGCTTTTTGAACTGGGCCAGCTGGGCCACCCCAGTTGAGCACTAGGTCGAGCAGGCGCTGCGCAAGAGTCTCGAGAAGGTCAACCGGCTGCTGCTTAACGTTGTCAACTATGGCCTTGGCTAGGTCGCCGTAGTGCACTGTGTGATTTAGGTCGTCGTTGAACGCGGCGCGATCGCCATCAATCCAAACGGTTGCGTCAACAAAGAAGTCTTGGCCATTCTGGCGCTCAAAATCGAAAACACCGTGATGCGCATAAACGCGCAAGCCAGTCAGCTTGATTTTGTGGCGCTGTGGTTTTGAACTCATGTTTTAACTCTGCCCTTTGGCCTGGTTCTCGGCAACTCGCAACGCCTCGACCACGGCTATTGCATCGCTAGTGGCAATCACGTTGTGCACGCGAACTCCCCAGATTTTGCGCTGAAGAAGCAGAGCGGTGAGAACTGCGGTGGCAAGATCGCGACGATCATTTGAAATTTGCTCAGCGCCGTCAAGGTCGGTTTCTAGAATTCCTGCGATGAAACGCTTTCGACTTGCTCCAACCAAAATTGGTAGGTCGAGTTTTTCAAGTTCATCGAGCCTGGCGACTAGCTGCCAGTTTTGCTGCATGTCTTTGGCAAAACCCAATCCTGGGTCAACGATGATGCGATTGCGACTAATGCCGGCAGCGATGGCAGCATCGACTCGCTGCTGAATTTCAAGGGCAACTTCGCGGGCGATGTTGTCGTATTGGTTGTGCTTATCCATCTCGTCACTGAAACCTCGCCAATGAGAAATCACCACTTTTGCACCGGTAGCCGCAACTAACTCAAACATCTTTTTGTCGGCTAAACCACCTGAGACATCGTTGATGATTGACGCCCCAGCGGCAACAGCAGCCAAAGCCGTCGTTGCATTCATTGTGTCGATGCTGATGAGCACGTCTCGGCGATTGATCGATGCCAACTCGGCGACAATGGCCTCGATTACGGGCACTACTCTCGCTAACTCGACTGCCGGGGCAACTCGAGCTGCTCCAGGGCGAGTTGATTCGCCACCTACGTCGATGATGTTTGCTCCGCCCAAGACAAGTAGGCGGGCGTGATCAAGCGCTGATTGCACGGATGTGTATTCGCCGCCATCGCTAAACGAATCAGGAGTCACATTGAGCACTCCCATAACCATTGGCTTCACGAAGGTCATGGAGTTTTGGCTCACTTAGAAATCAGACCCATGACTTCGGCACGCGAAGCAGGTTCAGCATAGATTCCGCGGGCAGCCATGGTGATGGTGTTGGCCTCAGGCTGGCGAGCTCCACGAGAAACCACACAGTGGTGGCGAGCTTGAATTACCACCACAACTCCTTTGGTTCCTAGGCCTTCTTCTAGAGCATCAGCAATTTGCGCGGTTAGGTTCTCTTGCAACTGCGGGCGAGCAGCAACGATTTCTACCAGCTTTGGCAACCTGCCGAGACCAACCACTCGGTCAGAAGGCAAATATGCGATGTGTGCAACACCGGTGAACGGCAACAGGTGATGCTCGCAAATCGAAACAAAGTCAATGTCTTTGAGAATCACAACATCAGTGTGCTCTGCCTCAAAGGTGTCACTCAGTGCAATTCGAGCATCAACCCCAACACCCTTGAAAAACTCTGCATACGCTTCGGCGACTTTTTGCGGGGTGGCTTGAAGCTCATCCCGGTTTGGGTCTTCTCCGATTGCCGAAAGCAATTCGACAACCGCAGCCTGAATGCGAGCAGAATCAATCATTTATTTCTCAGATGTCTTCTTTGCGGCTGGCTTGCGCGCAGCTGGCTTCTTCGTAGCTGGCTTTGCAGCTACCTCAGCTTTCTTTGCAGCCGCAGCCGCGGCCTTTGCTTTAGCAGCCGATGAACCCTTAACCGGAATAGCGATAGGGCCCTGCTTTGAGACAGGTCGGGTCTTCTTTGATAGCCACTGGGTACGAAGCGGAAGCTTCTTTACCGGCTTGAAGATCTGAGCAATGTCTTCTGCTTGAAGAGTCTCGCGCTCCATTAGTTGCTTAGCCATTTCATCCAAGACCTTGCGGTTCTGGTTCAGCGCTTTATATGCCTCATCGTGTGCAGCATCGAGAATTGCTCGAACCTCGGCGTCAATCTGCTGAGCAGTTGCCTCTGAGTATTCGCGAGCCTGAGCCATGTCGCGACCGATGAAAACTTCGCCGCCACCGCCAAAGCTGACGGCACCGAGTGTTGCTGAGAAGCCATACTTGGTGACCATCTCGCGGGCAATGTGGGTTGCCTTCTCGAAGTCATTTGAAGCACCGGTGGTTGGGTCGTGGAACACGATTTCTTCAGCTACACGGCCACCCATTGCATAGGCAATCTGGTCAAGCAACTGGTTGCGTGAAACGCTGTAACGGTCTTCAAGTGGCAACACCATGGTGTAACCAAGTGCGCGACCTCGAGGCAAAATGGTGACCTTTGAAACCGGGTCGCTGTGGTTAAGCGAAGCAGCAACCAGAGCGTGGCCAGCCTCGTGATAGGCCGTGTTCAGACGCTCGCGGTCTTGCATCAAACGGGTCTTCTTCTGAGGCCCACCGATTACTCGGTCGATGGCTTCATCCAGGGTAGCGGCAGTAATTTCTGACTCATTCTGACGAGCGGTCAAAAGCGCAGCCTCGTTTAGAACGTTGGCAAGATCGGCACCGGTGAAACCAGGCGTGCGACGAGCGACCGAAGCCATGTCAACATCGGCAGCAATTGGCTTGCCCTTGGCGTGCACCTTCAGAATCTGTTCGCGACCTAACTGGTCGGGTGCGCCAACGCCAATCTGTCGGTCAAATCGACCTGGGCGCAGCAAAGCTGGGTCAAGGATGTCTGGTCGGTTGGTTGCAGCAATCAAAATTACGTTGGTCTTGGTGTCAAAACCATCCATCTCAACCAGCAACTGGTTAAGAGTCTGCTCGCGCTCGTCATTACCGCCGCCGATTCCGGCTCCACGGTGGCGACCAACTGCGTCGATCTCGTCAACAAAGATGATGGCAGGGGCAGCCTGCTTAGCCTGTTCGAACAAATCGCGCACGCGTGATGCACCAACACCAACAAACATTTCTACGAAGTCTGAACCAGAGATAGCGAAGAATGGCACACCCGCTTCACCTGCAACGGCCTTTGCGACCAATGTCTTACCTGTTCCCGGAGGGCCATAAAGCAAAACACCGCGAGGAATCTTTGCGCCCAGTTTCTGGAACTTTTCAGGTTCTTTCAAGAACTCTTTGATTTCTTGTAGTTCTTCGAGGGCTTCGTCTGAACCAGCGACATCAGCGAAAGTCACGTTCGACTGTTCTTTGTTAACTAGCTTTGCCTTCGACTTACCAAAGTTCATCACCTTGCTGTTACCGCCCTGAAGGCCTGACATCAAGAACCAGAAAATTGCACCGATGATTACAAACGGAAGCAAGGTTCCTAGAAGCGCCAAGAACCAAGGGGTCTTCTGCACGTCGTCGTTGAAGCCCTTGCTGATCTTTGCAGCGGCAATTGCCTCGGTAACCTGGGCGCCGCGAGCGGCAACGTAATAGAACTGAACGTCTTTGCCATACTTCGAATCAGCGGTCGTAAGGGTTACGTCGACACGCTGGTCGGTGCCAAGGATGACTACCTTCTCGGCCTTGCCATCAGCAATCAGCTGAAGGCCATAAGCGGTGTCAACCTGTTTTACAGTTCCACTGTTGATCATTGATGAGCCGATCAACAGCACCATTACGGCGACAAAAATCCAGACAAATGGGCCGCTAAGCAATTTCTTGAAGTTCATGAGTGAGGTCTAGCCTCATTCCTTTCTAGGAGTAAACAGCTGGTGAGAGAATGGCCACACCTTTTAGGGTGCGATATTTCTCGCTGTAGTCGAGGCCATAGCCAACGACGAATTCATTCGGAATATCAAAACCGACAAGTGAGACATTTACTTCCACTTTTGCGGCAGCAGGTTTGCGAAGCAATGCAACCACCTCAACAGAGGCTGCACCTCGAGCCTCAAGATTGCCGACCAACCAGCTCAGAGTTAGACCTGAGTCGATGATGTCTTCAATAATCACAACGTGACGGCCGAGAACGTCAGCATCCAAGTCTTTAAGAATTCGAACCACTCCTGAAGATACGGTGCCCGAGCCGTATGAAGAAACAGCCATCCAATCCATGGAAACCGGAATCTGCATTGCGCGAGAGATATCAGCCATGAACATGACTGCACCCTTTAAAACACCAACCAGTAGCAGGTCTTTGTCTGCATATTTTTCATCCAGGGCGGCCGCGAGCTCTGCCACTCGGGCGTTGATCTGTTCTTCAGTAACAAGAATTTCGGTGATCTGATCTTTTACCTGTGAAAGGTCCACTTAGCAGGCTCCTGGTTTGAGGTTTTTAGTGGTTGTCAAGGTGATGCGATCACCCAGTCGTTCTACTCTAACGCCTGGCAGGGTTAGCGGTTTCTGCCCGTGCCAGCGGTCGACTAACTCATCAACGGCAAGTATGTGAACTCTTGCAAACGTTGGCGCAGCCATGACTTCTAGGCAATTAGCCAAAACACGGTGTCTCAGGGCTAGCGGCAAGTTCTTAAACCCATCAGCCGGAAGACTCAGTGACTTTGAATTGGCGCTAACTAGTTCGCTATAGGCAGACTCGGCGAGCGCTGAAAGCACCTCTTCGTCTTCGCGAAATTGATCGGCTGTGCGAGCAAGTGCTTGCGCGACTCCGGGCCCTAACTCGGCTTCAAGCACAGGAAGCAAGTTTTTGCGAACCCGAACCCGCGCATAGTGTTCGTCTTGGTTCATTGGGTCTTGCCAAAAACCCAAGCCGCTATCAACACAAAAAGCTTCGGTGGTTTGGCGGGGAATCGCCAGCATTGGTCTCAAATAGCGGCCACTCAACGAGGCCATTCCCTGCAGCGAACGCGCACCCGAACCGCGGGCCAAACCAAGCAACACGGTTTCAGCCTGGTCATCGATGGTGTGCCCCAACACAATCGCCGTGGCGCCGAGCTCATCGGCTGCACTGCTTAATGCCGAATAACGTGCCACGCGAGCAGCGGCTTCTGGGCCACCGACATTGCCAACCGCAACAGTCTTGATGACAACGGGAGCAAGCCCGAGACCAGTTAATTGAGACTTAACTTGTTCGGCAACTTCGGCCGATCCCGCCTGCATTTGATGGTCAACAATCACAGCCCCGGCAAGAATGCCCGCCCGCGGTGCCTCAAACGCAACCGCTGCGGCTAAAGCAAGCGAATCGGCACCACCCGAACAGGCAACCAAAACAGTTTGACCTTGGCTAATCGCTGCGTTGGCAAAAGCATCACGAACGGCACGGCGAACATCGGCAATGGCCGGCGTAAGTCTTGGACGTTCTGGCACTTGTCTCTCGATTCGGTAATCTTTTATAAGTTAGCGAGATTTGGTCTCGCCTCAAGCCTATTTAGGAGAACCATGGGTTACGAAGCAGTAATTGAGATT
>CAZIFS010000047.1:0-9865 GCA_964539165.1 uncultured Rhodoluna sp.
GCGACACGAATTCCGGCCAGTTTTCGCGACACGATTCGAACAAATGTTTGATGAATGCCGTTTGGGCTGGTAACCTTTCGAACATCCATACGAAATGTCTACACGACAGGTCGGACACGAAACCCAGGAGGCGCGATGAGCAACCTCGATTCACTGAGTGACAAGCAGCGCGAAATACTCGCCTACATCAACGAGGCGATCACCCGCACCGGCTACCCGCCGAGCCTCCGCGAAATCGGCGACTCAGTCGGCCTCTCGTCGATCTCGTCCGTCAGTCACCAACTGACCCAGCTTGAACTTCGCGGCTTCATTCGTCGCGACCCTAACCTCAACCGGGCGATTGAAATACTCGTCGAGCTCGATAGCAACCCTGACGCAGTTCGCGTGCGCGAAGACGACATCGTCCACGTTCCGCTCGTCGGCAAGATTGCCGCCGGTATTCCGATCACCGCGGAACAGAACGTCGACGACATGTTTGCACTCCCCCGCCAAATGGTCGGCCAGGGCAACGTGTTCATGCTCAAGGTTCAGGGCGACTCGATGATCGACGCCGCCATTTGCGACGGCGACTACGTCGTCGTGCGCGAACAGAAGACCGCCGAGAACGGCGACATCGTCGCGGCGATGCTCGACCACGAAGCCACCGTCAAGGTGTTCAAGCAGCGCGACGGCAACACCTGGCTACTCCCCCGCAACTCCGCCTATGAACCGATCGACGGAACCTACGCCGAGGTCATGGGCAAGGTTGTTGCCGTTATTCGTTCAGTTTCTTAGTGCTCGATGTACTGCTCTAGCCGAGCAGCCATTTCGGGCGAAACGCGGGCATGGATTCGAGTGCCCGATTCAACGTAGTCAGTGTCGAGAACTTGTCCCGACTGGTGAATCATGCTGACCAGCTCGCCGTGGTCGTAGGGAATGACAGCGGTCAGCTCAACATCTGGCTCGGGAATGGTGTCGGCAATCAGTCGCTGAAGTTCGTCGATTCCTTCCCTCGTCTTAGCTGAAACAAAGACAGCGTTAGGCTCGAGGCCGCGCAACAACAGCCGTTGGTCGCCGTCGATGAGGTCTGCCTTATTGAAAACGATTATCTCGGGGATGTCCCGCGCGTTAACCTCACCAACGACGTCGCGAACGGTCTTAATCTGCTGCGCCGGGTCAGGATGCGACGCATCAACAACGTGAACGATGACGTCACTCATCGTCACTTCTTCGAAGGTCGAGCGGAAGGCCTCAACCAATTGGTGCGGTAACTGACGGACAAAGCCAACGGTGTCTGCGAGGGTGTATGGGCGCCCATCGGGCGTGGTGGTCTTGCGGACGGTCGGGTCAAGCGTGGCGAACAAAGCGTTTTCGACCAGAACACCCGCCTTAGTGATGCGGTTCAGCAGGGACGATTTGCCAGCGTTGGTGTAGCCCATGATGGCGACCGAAGGAATGGCGTTGCGTTTGCGGTTGGCGCGCTTGGCTTCGCGAGCCGGTTCAAATCCCTTAATTTGGTTGCGCAACTTCGCCACCTGAGTGCGAATTCGACGACGGTCAATCTCAATCTTGGTTTCACCGGGTCCACGAGAACCCATACCGGCACCCTGTCCACCAACCTGACCACCGGCCTGACGGGACATCGATTCACCCCACCCGCGAAGGCGAGGTAGCAAATATTCGAGCTGTGCTAGTTCGACCTGCGCCTTACCTTCACGCGATTTCGCGTGCTGCGCGAAAATGTCGAGGATGACAGCGGTGCGGTCAATGACCTTCACCTTGACAGCATCCTCGAGCGCACGCCGTTGGCTGGGCACGAGTTCGGTGTCGGCGACGACGGTGTCCGCGCCTTCCGCTCGAACGATCGCGGCGAGTTCTTCGACTTTGCCTCTGCCAAAGTATGTCGCGGGATCAGGGTGGGGCTTTCGTTGCAGCAATCCATCTAAAACTTGGGCACCAGCCGTCTCACATAACGCGGCCAGCTCCTTCAGAGAGTTCTCGGCGTCCACTTCCTGCCCGCGCGGATAGACGCCGATGATGACGACCTTTTCAAGTCGAACCTGGCGGTATTCAACCTCAGTAATATCCTCGAGTTCAGTTCGAAGTCCGTCGACGCGGCGGAGAGTCGAGCGGTCCTCGAGGTCCATTTGCCCGACAGTTAAGCCCGCGTTCACCAGTCACCCAAATCTAAGGGCGGTGGACCATCCTTAGTGCCCATGAAATGCTCGAGCGTATGGACTCTCGACGGATGTCGAAGTTTTGCCATCGTCTTTGATTCAATCTGGCGAATGCGTTCGCGCGTCACACCAAACATCTCGCCGATCTCGTCAAGTGTCGCGGGGCTTCCGACTCCTAGTCCAAATCGCATCCTAATTACTCCCGACTCCCGTTCACTTAGCGAATCAAGAATGGATTCCAAAATTTTCAAGAACTGGTCAACCTCAATTGCAGTTTCTGCTTCAATTTCGTTCGGGATGTTCCTCACAAGGTTCCAAACATCTTTATCATCGATTGAGCATAATCCCGCAATTGCGTTCAGGATTAGTTGCATTGACGCGGGACTGATGGACATGATTTCACAAATTTCTGGGTCGACAAGCAATTCGAGCTCCGTTCCCACCTTGTCTGCCCAGAGTTTTTGATATAGCTCGTAGCTTTCAGCAGCATGTGATGGGACCCGGATTACTCGTTCGTATTTATCGATGCTTCTGACTTGGGCTTGCCGAATCCACCAAACGGCATAAGCGCCGAAGCGATTCGATTGGTTCACGTCAAATTTTTTCGTCGCTGCCAACACACCTTCAAATCCGGCTTGAATCAGATCGTCAATTTCACCACCACGGGACAAATTCATCTCTGCGCATTTTGTGACGAGTGGATATTGACTCGCCAAAATACGCTCTAGCGCGTATTCTGATTCCTCGTCGTTGCCGTTTCGAAGCATCCCGAAAAAAGCACCTTCCGCCGCCTTCGAGAGTGTCCCTAATTCACTAGCCCAATCATCCAGGAAATGCCCAGGAGTTACCGAGTTTGATGATTTATGCTCAAGGTGCGAGCCAGCGGCCTCCGGCAAACCACCGTTTGACAACAGCTCTAAATTGCGTGCGATCAGTTCCTCTGCGAGCCCGGCGTAAATCTCTTCGAAGCGGTTGACTTCGGACGATGAACCGAATTGGCCTTCGGACAATGTGTTCAGAATCCAAAAATGGTCGTAAACGAGGCGCCAGCTCGAACTTGCTCCCTGACGTGGACTAATCCCGTGTGTCCGAGTGCCTCCACCATCTTCGCGGGACGGTCAGAATCGAATTTCCATGCAACTAAGTCCATGACGTCGCTGAACGCCCCTCCTGTTTGCCAGGTTCTTTCTACTTTAGTTGGTTCTACCAGTGAAAGATTCTTGGCAATCGCCAGGGCCACACAAGCTTTGAAAGCGCCGCCGATTGTCAAGAAATAAGCCTTCTGCAGTTCCTCCAAAGTTTGTCGCACTTCCGGGGCGACGCCAATACCAGCTACATCCTTTACCGTTTCCGTTGCCATCAAATTCCCACAATCTTTGAACGGTTTGCGCTAATCCTTTGAATCTCGTATTGCCGACCCAGACGTCCCTTGAACGTTTCGCGAGCTTGGTCTATTGTCAGTTCGCCCGACTGCACAAAAAGGATAGTTTGCGGCTCTCGCCCCGCGATCCAATCAAGCACAAGTTTTCGATTTGCTCGATCCAATCTGCCCCACGGTGTGTCCATTGCTACCGCGTTCTTACTTCCTGATACCTCTGCCAAACCTGCGATGAAAGACATTGCGAGTATCTGTGTGTAACCCGCTGACGGTTGCGAATACGTTCTGCCATCGGCAGACAGCATGGAAATCTGATACTGATCAGTGATGTCCACCGCACTAAATTCTTGTTCGCTTGACAGCTTTCGCAATATCTCGCTTGACGCTTGTTGGAGCTGCTCTCGCATCCTGTTGCGGAACTCCACCATCGCAGAATTGAGTGATACAACCAACTCGTCAAGGATTTTTAACTTATTGCGGTCAAAATCTGAAAACGACGGACTTTGCGAGATCTTACGGTTATTAGTGTCGATCTTGGACCGAATGGACAAAATCTTCTCGTCAAGCAATACGAGCGTGTCCCTGAAACGTTGAATTTTCGATTTGCAGTCTTGAACGTTATCCTCAATGGCCAGGATGTTAGGGCTATCCACCAATCCAATTTTCTCGTCCAAGTCACGGATGGCAGTTCTCTCCTCATCGAGTTTGGCGCGCGCGTCCATAATTCGAGTCTCGAGATCGATTAGGGCGTCGCAGTTGTCCCATGAGTTTCTCAGCCCTCGAATCGTTCGCGCAGATTGCTCGGCCAAGACAACATCCGCGACCTCTGTAGCTTCAAGTTTCTTTGACAATTCGGCAATTCGCTTCTGATGCTTCTCTTGTGTTTCCTTGTCCAATTCATTGCCACATACACGGCACTTGTGGGCGCTGTTTGAGTCCTCAAGGATGCGAATCTCATTTCGCAGGACATCTAGTTCTGCACCTTTAGTTCTTGACTCGTCAATTGTTTGCTCGAGTTCCTGCAGTTCCAATTCGAGTCCTGAAGCCAAACTGTATAGCCACTTGTTTTCGGCCAATTCGCGAAATTTTTGCTCCGCGGTTTCCAATTCCGACGAAATAGAGGGTAAATCTTTCAACCGGAGGGTGCGTTCTACTGCATAATCGCGAACTGCATCAAAGCTCTTCAAACGCGCCTGAAGATTGTTAAGTTCAATTTCGGTTTCATCCAACGACTTTTTCACAAAGTCTCGGTCTCGGATTTGTGAATCCAGATCTGATTGCAACGCTGCTAACCCATCAACCAAACTTTGTGTTTCACGTTCGAGTTTTTCACCACGCGATATCTCTTTGGCATAGCGTTCCTGCACGGTTTCCAAGTCGCGCTGCAGTTTTTCTAGAAAGGTCAATCCAAGGGCCCTCTCCACGCTACGCTTTACAAATTGCTTTGATTCCTCGCCAACGCTTGAGAGTTTGAAATCGACCTTTTCGAGCTTTTCACCATCGAACAGATAAAACTCGGCAATGTTCTCGTCAAGGACTTCATTGATTCGCTCTTTGACTTTTGAATCTGGAAATGGCACACCACCATCGGGCCGGAAAATGACGGTTTGCTCAGACACCGAAATGTGCCCATCCGATTCCACGGCTCTTGCTCGGCGTTCGAGTTCAAATTTCGAATTCTCGTGCCCAAAATGCAACCGAACGCCAAAGTCTACGCCGTCCGAGAGCTCGTGATGATGCTCGGTAACTAATTGTGAATCTTTTAAATATTGATCGTTCTTGCCAAGTACCCGCCCGTACAGCGCCCAGTAAAAGGCCCTCATAATCGTAGTCTTGCCGCGACCGTTTTCGCCGTGAAAAGTGATAATTGGCGCAGCCGTTGTGCGCAACTCAATCTTGTGGACTCCTTCAAACGGCCCCCAATTCTCAAGTTCCAGGCTGTAGAATTCCACTTAGATCACGTCTCCGCCCATGCGTCGCGCTTGAGTTTCTATAATCTCTTGCAGGTTTGCAATCGCACCTGCTCGAGGAGATTCTTCCGCCTGCGAGTTCCACGCCGATTCGACGACGTCCTTGATGAACTCGTTGTCAATGAGCGAACAACCCGCGAGCTTGCTCGATTTGGAAATTGCGTCAAGTGATAGTGCCTTCGCATCTTTGTATTTCATTTCGAGCTCCAGTCTTCTTCAATACCATAATTCATCGAGTCAAACTCATTTCGGCCAGGATATCGTTCGATGAGATTTTCCAGAAAGATTTTGCATGCGTAGTTTCTTGCATTTGTAGCAAATTCTTGGGCCCGCATCAGCTCAGAATGTGTCAGCGGGACTCCAGCGACATCGGTCACTACTATGTCCCAAAGCATCGCGTAGGACTTTCCCGGAGCGCGACGAAGAACACGTCCACGCCGTTGAATAAATTCTCGAGGATTTGAAGACGATGAAAGGATGATTGCCTTGTTAATTTCCGGTATATCAATTCCTTCGTCGAGGCACTTGATTGCCAAAATGATTCCACCGCGATTCGTGAAAAACTCAATTACCCGTTCGCGTTCCTCAACATTTTGAGAGTGATACTCCATGATTGTCACCGAGCCGTCTAGAGAGCCTTCAATCTGTGCCCGAACTTCGGCAAGGTGGGTGACGCTTTCGCAGTAGACCAGCCATCTGTCTCCAGGTTTGTAGTTTTCAAACAAGATTGCGGAGGCGATTGCGCCTTTAGCGAACGCTCGTTTTGCAATTTTGGATCTGCGAATCAGCAACTTTTTGCAATACTCACTGAACTTCTTATCGTTCTTCAACCAGTCGCGAATAATCTGTTGAGTCAGCGAGTCCCAACGGTGTTGTTCTTCTTCCGACAATGCGACGGTGTCCAAATGGTATTCATAAGGAACTAGTACGCCCGCCGCGATTGCGTCTGAAAGAGTGAACTCGGGGTAAACAACTTGTCCAAAGAACTCGAGAATTGCCTGGGTACCGTCAGCGTCACCAAAACGTTCCGGCGTTGCACTTAACCCCAGAATTGAATCAGCTTTCAACCAAGACCCAATACCCCGCGTGTCGGGCGCGCCAAACCGGTGTACTTCATCACCAATGACCAGCAGCTCGGCCGAATTTGGAAAAAGCAGCCGAAATTCAGGCGAAGCTGCGGAAGTATATGTCGACAAAACAACACGCCTTGAACCGCCGGATGTTCGCACGAAGGGCTCAAGTAGCTTCTTCCAGCGCGCCTTTGGCGACCGACCCCCCACCTCGAAAATCGAAACCCCGGCGATGTGTTCTATCAGTTCGCCATACCATTGTCTCGCAAGAAGTACTGATGGGACCAGTACCAGCGCCACACCGCCGCTAGCAAGCCATTCCGAGATCTCACTTATGGCTGTAAGAGTTTTCCCGCCACCGGTAGCGAATTTGATGATTCCTTTGCGTCCACCGGCCCGCCAATTTTCCAGGGCGGCAGATTGATGCGGATAAAGGTTGATCGGAGCAATTTCGAGTGATACATGTTTTGAAGTATTCCGCTGCGGAAACTTCTTTCGAAGTAATGAAAGAATCTCTTGAACCGGTTCAGTCGGCGCAAACTCGCAAACAATTTGTCGAACATCTATTGATTCGACAATTTCGATCCCTTTATCAGCGCCTTTCCAAAGGTCGTCAAAACGCTCGATGTGTGCGAGCGACCTGGCCGCATCATCTGGAATCCAGTTGCAAAATACTTCGAATTGTTCATGGTTGCCCATTCCGGACCAGGCTGCGGCACTTTCATTAGCGCTTCCGATGAACGTCACTGCGTTGCCAATTTCATCCATGAAAATGCCATACTTATCGTGAAAAATTCCATTACCGTCCAAATTGACAGCCAATCTCATTTGCAGCCTTCCGCTTGCAATCAAGGCAGCGAATAGTCTAAAAAGTAGTCCAGTTGTATTGGACTCGTCCGAGGCAAGGTCGTTAAGGAAGTGCAAGGAACGTCGAAATTGCTCTTCCGCATTAAAACTCGATGCAGACACAGAACCCAAGGAGTCCACATCAACTTCAGTGAGCTTGGGCGAGCACACCAAACGGATTGTTCCTCCACTCGCAAAGAACTCTCCAAAAGCGAGTGGTGCCAATGCAAAAACTGCCGACGAGAAATAGCCAGTAGCTCGCGAATACGACGATGCGTTATCCAAGACCTTGACATAGAAATCTCTCATCAAGTCGTCTCGTGACGTTGAATAATTTGATTTCAAAACCAAGTCTCTAAGCACGCAAAACCTCTGGCAACTGGAAATTCACGACCATCAGTTCCCTGCCGAGTGGACGATCTTTCCCACTGGAGTTGGTCATCGGATAGTGCAATTCCCACTGAATCAAGGTAAGCCCAGGACGACCCTCAAACATTTCCCGAATACGCGGGTCGTTATCGTATGTAATCATCCATTTGTGTTCGGTATTCAAAACTTCTCCCACAAATTTCTCATGGTCAAAATCGGTGTGAAGCTTTCCGCCGGGACCGTACAACCGTGAACCCCGTGCGCTGAAGTACGGGGGATCGAGGAAAAGAAATACGTCACTTCCATCACGAGCCAAAAGTTCTGAATAGTCCGAGTTAGAAATACTAACGTCCCTAAGTTCCGTTGATACTTCGCGCAGTCGCGAAATATGGTGCTCAAGAAAGCGACCTTCGAATGCCGCATTCGAATAACCCCCGGTCTCCGCTAAACCCGAGAATGAAATTCGATTCAACACATAAAACCTTGCGGCACGATCAATCCGATCACCCGGGGGTTGACTCTTGAGAAAGTCAAACAACTCACGTCCGTCCGTGAACCTTCGCTTCAAATCGAACACGGAATGGATCAGCTTTTCGTCGTCGGACTTAAGAACGTCCCAGAAATCAAATAAGTCCACGTGTAAATCGTTGACTGTGTAGTTCCGATTCGGAAAGCGCTTCTTCAATGCAAGGAATACCGATCCGCCACCTAGAAATGGTTCACGATATTCGCCGAAGTCCGGCACCAAAGGTAAAATTGTAGGAAGTGCGCGCGACTTTCCCCCTGGATACCTAAGTGGAGTTCGGGTCATTTTTTTGCATTTCCTTGTTCTTTGCAGGTCCAAAACGAGATTAAATCAACACGCCGCGTCCTTGTCACATAAGAGTAACCCGGCGGACTGACACGTTATGTTCAATCTTGGTGAGGTCTTGTTCCTGGCGGCGTCAATCTAACTCAAAGGGCACGAATTCTCTAGCTGCACGTGAGGATTTTGACCCCCAAGAAATGGCGGCGGTTTGAAGTTGATTTTGGTCAAATGGCACAAGATTTCTGGCTTGAATTTGACGAGTCCCTGTCTCACGACTGTCGAAATCTCTGCAGGAAGTTACGGAACGTCCGGATGTGATTTGCACGTCGTGGCGAGCGTGAACCTGTGAAGCCGCAACCGCCGGACCCGATATCGAAATATTCCCATCCCTATTTCCCAGCATGTGGCAGACATAAAGTGTTTACTCTCCACCGGGAATTTCTTGAGCAGTCAGCCAGCCGGCGGTGTCCGGCGCCCATGATTTAGGCACTCAAAGCAATCGGACTAGGTGAATACCTGGAACCGTCCTGAATTGCGTGCGCTTGATTTCAAACCCGGTCGCTTGGATGAAAACCATCGACAACACATAGTTGAAATAAAGTTGACTGGCAAATCGCGGAAGTAGTGGATTTGACCCATTTCCACTTCTGGGTGCCGTTCCAGTCAAGTCTCGGCATATAAGCATCGAAGGAATCTTCGTCCTCCCGTCTACAACACTCGAACACAATGTTTAGGGGAAAGTCTCATTCGGCCGCGAGTTCCTTCATGAAGTTTTTAGCTTGCTCCCGCACCTCATCCAAATCGCTCAACCGATTGAGCCCAGCCAACTGTTGCGCCATCCGGTGATTGCCCTTGAACGTGTCGCGGTGACGATCGAGGAAGTCCCAATACAGCGTCGTGAACGGGCAGGCGTCCTCGCCGGTGCGCTTGGCGGGGTTGAACCGGCAACTGCCGCAGTATTCAGTCATGCGCTTCACATACGCGCCGCCGGCCGCATACGGCTTGGTCATCAGCAGTCCGCCGTCGGCGTGAGTCGCCATCCCAATGATGTTCGGCACCATCACCCAGTCGGCGGCGTCAATGAACTGTTCACGCATCCAATCGAGGAACTCCTGCGGATTCACGCCCGTTACCAGTGCGAGGTTGGACAGGATCATCAGCCGCGGGATGTGATGCACCCACGCACGCTCCTCCACGTCGGCAACAACCGACCGCACACAGTTCATCTCGGTCTTTGACGAATCACGGAACACCGGCAACAACGGCCG
>CAZIFS010000047.1:9875-10301 GCA_964539165.1 uncultured Rhodoluna sp.
GCCGGCCCGCCTCTAACCCGTTGAGGTTCCGATAATCCTCGCCGAGGAACCAGTACATGCCGTTGATGTATTCGCGCCACCCGATGATTTGCCGCACAATCGCCTCGGTCGATTCGATTGGCGCATCCCCCGCCCGATGCGCACGAATGACGGCGTGGAGGACGTCCTCGGGCGACAGCAGCCCGTTGTTGAGGTACGGGCTGAGCAACGAGTGGTGCATCGCCCAGTTCTCTTTCGAAATCGCGTCCTCGTAAGGTCCGAACCCGGCCAGGTGGTGCTTGATGAAATGGTCGAGCTGCGCGAGTGCCCCCGCCCGGGACGTCGCCCACGTCCTAGTGAGGGTGTGGCCGAGTCGCGCCGCGACCTCACGGTCGATGTCGTCCCGTTCGTGTTCGAGATAGGCGGGCCAGTCGTACTCCTTCGGCG
>CAZIFS010000048.1:0-4887 GCA_964539165.1 uncultured Rhodoluna sp.
GTTGTTGGCATTATCTTCCTTCTTTTAAACTTTATCTATTGTATCAGTTTATGCGCCGATTAGTAGCAGTGGTGAAAGCGGCGCAAAGTCGGTTATTTGAGAAACAGTGTGCGTGTGTGAAGTGCTGGCCTTGCCATTTAGCTGAGTCTGAATAGCAGAGGTCACGCCGTCTAGGTATCCAATCTCAGTTGAGCTAACGCCAGAAACAACATCTTGCTTGCTAGAAAGATCAATAGTTCCATTGACCCATGCACTGCCGTTCCATTGGAGAACCTGGCCAGTAGTTGGGCTTCCAGCGTCTACATCGTGAAGCTCATTTAGCTCGTAGCCGTTCTGGACCTTAACAAGAATCTCGCCCTCGGTTGCGTGAACACGAGTGACAACACCTAAATAAACACTGTGCGCTGGCTTAGCAGGCGGAGCGTTGAAAACAAATCCACCAGCAGTAGACGATAGCCATACGGATTGACCAGCAGTCGCGGAGGCAGTGTTAACGCCAGACAGAAGGCCAGCTTCAATTACATTTCCATAAGCCCCGTCTGCAATTGCAGATGCCAAGAAGCCTAGGGTCTTGCTGGAAGTAGCCTCGGAGTCGGCATCCGCCAACGAGATAAGGGCATCTCCACCAGTTGCGCCAGAGATGTAAACAACTGCACCCTTTGCGATGCTTGATCCAGTTGCATTCTTAACCTGCTGCAAAACGCGAGTAGCCGCTGCATAGGATAGAGCTCCCCAGTTAGCGGTTCCATTACCGAATTTGTGCAAGCCAGTGTCAGTCTCAACGCCCATCTCACCAGAAGCGAGTACAGGGTTAACTGAGTCCCAGTTTGCAGCAGTATCGCGTCTAAGCTTAATTACAGTTTGTGCTGGCATTAGTCTTTCCTTTTTCCTTAGATAATTCTATCACGCCGTGCCACCATCGATTACAAGAGAGTCGTAATCTAGGCCAATAGTGTTAGAAGAGTAAGTTATTGGAGATGTAGCAGAAATATTTCCAATATCACCAGTATCGCCCTTTGGAATGGTAAAGTCAAAAACTGCAGCTCCAGTGGTTCCAGAGTTGGTTACAATTACCGAACTACCTGCAGCGCCAGTAGTAACAGTGCCTACTTCGATTGTAGCAGCCGCTCCAGTAGCGCCAGTCGCGCCAGTCGCGCCTTGAAGGGCTAGCGGATACCAGTAAGTCGAAGCCTCGGTTGGTTCTTCTCCGACTGGGGGGTTTCCGGATGCAAACCAAGAAGCACCTTCCCAGAATACTGCGTCATTATTTACATAGTCAACAGCGTCATCCCACTCGCCCTGCCACTCGATACCAGTTGCACCAGTTGGGCCTACTGGACCAGTGTCACCAGTATCTCCCTTGTCACCCTTGTCGCCCTTGTCACCACGAGGGATCGTAAAGTTAAAGACCGCTGCACCAGAAGTGCCAGCGTTGGTTACGCTTGCGCTAGTTCCAGCATTTCCAGTAGTTACAGTTCCAACTGAAATGGTAGCTGCTGCTCCTGTAGCTCCAGTTGCTCCAGTGGGACCAGTAGCGCCAGTAGGACCGACTAGGTAAAACGTGCCATTTGCATCTGGCACAGGAGAAACGGTAGTTAAATCTACGGTTGTGCCAGCTGGCAGCGCAATACTAAAGCTAGATACTGGAACAGGAGTGTCGTCCTGTGCCGTTAATCTGAAATCTACAGTCCAAGTCCAGCTAGTTGGGTTTAGGTCAGTATCGTTAGTTGCAACCAGCCTGATACCACGATCAGTGCCATAGCCGCACAAGTAGCCCTCGGAGTCAAGGGTAGCCTCGACAACGGCTGGCAGAATAGTGACTGGGTTTGGACTTGAGCCAGCATCTAGAATCTTTGCTGGACTGGGGCGGAAAAAAATACTACCTTTAGCCGGAACGCCATCTGGGTCACTGCCAGAGTCGTTACTGTCGGCATATGCCAATAGAAACTGTCCAACAACAGTTCCGTAATTTACGTTAGTAGGTAATGCCATAATACTTCCATTCTACCAGCATCAGGCATCTCCGCCATCAGTTACTTGGCTTGGAGAAGATAGCTCTGACCCCTCGCCATCAATCAAGACAAAAGTCTCTTGTTGTTCAGCGCTCAATCCATCAATAGTGCCAACAAAAGTCATTGGCAGCCAGCTTTCTCCACTGTAGATATAAGCTACCTTTTCATCTGTCATGAAAAAGGTTTGACCCACAGCAGGAGAAAGTGGAAATGAAGTACCAGTTTGAAACGCACCAGCAGGCAACGCAGAAATCTCAGAGCGTACAGCGTTGAACTCGTCAGCAATTCTTGCTGCGAGTGCAGTTATCTGAGATACTAACGACATGATTAGCTTCTAGCCGTTTATTAGACTAGGCCAGCTTCAAAGGTCGTTACATAGTTGGCGCTAGTGTCGCCAATTGCAGTTTCCAATATGTCGATCTGGCCATCAGTGTAAAGGTTTGCAGCAGACTCGGCTGCAGCAGCAGCTCCAGCAACTTCGTAGTTTGCAGCGAGGCTGTCAGCGTAGTCCTCAGCAGCGCCCTGAGCGTTCGAGATAGAAGTCGCAATGCTTGTTGCAAAGTTCTCGTCATCACCAAGGGCGGCAGCAAGCTCGTTTAGGGTGTCAAGCAACCCAGGAGCACCGTCAACCAAATCAGCAACAGCTGCATCAATAGCTGTAGAAATCTTGGTACTTGACCAAGTAGTGCTAGTAGCAGTAGTAGTGTCGCTAATCAGATCGGTTAAGTCAATTGCACCAATGGCTGCATCTAGCTCGTTGATTGCAGCTACCAGATTGTTCTTGGCAGTTGTGGTCAATGAGTTAAGGTTAGCAGCGTTGCCATTTAGCAGGGTACGTACTGACTTAATCTCGGTTGCTACTCTTGTAGCGAGATTTGATACGTTAGTTGAAAGTGACATTAGATTAATCCATTCTCGAATATGAGTGTCAATGACTGCATATCGTCATATGCAGGGTGTGGCGTTGAGCTATTTACATGCTCGTCAAGCTGTTGGCTTGAATACTGATCGGAATAAGGTAGGTCGCTCCATTCATCAATTCCATTTCCCACCTTTTGCCTATTCGTGTCAAGCTCAAGGCCAATTTCTCCCTGAGCCAGAATTGGGTCCTCTGCAAGCCAGTTGGCGGCAGTGTCGTTTCTAAGCTGTATTTGTACTGCCACTAGAAGCTCCCTGCATTTCCGCCCACTAGCGGGCTAATCCCGCCATAAAAACTATTTGACTTTCCTCCGTCAATATTACCATAGGCCGCTCCTTTAAGGCTTTCTAGCCACTGAGCCTCGGTGCCCTGAAAGCCGTTTAGCTGAGCTACTTGATAAGCGCTTAAACCAGTTCGCCCATCGGTTCCTTGCGAGCCAGATTTGCCATCTTTTCCACGAAGTGAATCAAGCCATGACCGCTCTGTGCCTACAAAGCCATTAGCTACTGCAACTTCATAGGCAGAACGGCCATCAACTCCACTTTCACCCTGCAGTCCCTGTGGACCTTGCGGGCCAGCAGGTCCGGTAGCGCCCCTATCGCCCTTAGCCCCTTGTGGACCTGTAGCTCCAGCTGGTCCAACTGGGCCAGTCTCACCCTGAAGACCCTGCTCACCCTGTGGACCAGTCTCACCCTGTGGGCCTTCAGGACCTTGTTCGCCTTGAGGGCCTTGTGGGCCCTCTGGACCTACTTCTCCCTGAATTCCTTGGGGTCCAGTCTCACCCTGTGGACCTTGAATACCTTGTTCACCCTGTGGACCTTGTTCGCCTGGGGCTCCGTCGGCTCCTGCGGGACCTTGAGGACCTGGCATGCCTTGAGAGCCTTGCGCACCACTTATGCCGCCAGATCCGGTCCTAGGGCCTCTTACGGCCTTCTCGAGTTTGTTTATTTCCCGTTCGACAGAATCGCCCCAGTCTTGCGACTGCGGTGGCAGATTGGAGTCAGGAAAGATAGCCATTTGATAATTATACCGTAATAGTGGAAACCCGCCCCGGAGATTACTCAACAGGGCGGGTCTGTGCGCACATAAAAGTTCCGAAGGAGGTGCGGAACAGGATTATTGTACCACAAGCTTATTTAGCTGGTCCATGCGGAAGCCGCTCCAGTGCTCGTCGCCCACGGTCACCACAGGAGCCTGAGTGTGTCCCAATGTACGTACATGCTCCATTGCAGTTTCATCTTTGCTTAGGTCAATCTCGCGGTATTCAATCAGGTTTCTGGTTAGGTATCTCTTGGTGCTATCGCACTGGACGCAGGATGGGAGAGTATAAACAGTTACCATATTTAATTCCTTGAGTTAGAAGTTGAAAAACCCGCCACATCCACACTTTCGTGTGCCTGGCGGGTGCTGTTCCAACAATTCTAGCACAAAGAAAAACCCCCGCCGAAGCGGGGGCATTCCTTGTCGGGATCAGGCTTATGAACCTGCACCAGTCGACGCTAGGGTACCAGCTGGGACGATGAAGCCACCAGTTGCGATGTGACGGATTCGCATCTCGAAGTCGTCGTTGTCGAACGAGCCTTCGCGAGCTGGAACCTGTCCACCACCTAGGTATAGACCACCAGTGGACTTGATGCGAAGCTCTGGAGCCTCGTAGCCACGTAGGAAGCCTAGCGCAAGCGCTGGGTTTAGGGACTGACCAGGGACTGGAATTAGGAACCAGTAGTTGGTTGCGCCAGAGTTGATTCTGGTGATCCAATCGTTCACCACGATGGTGATCTGAGAACCGATTGGGTTTCCGGTGATCATGGTGGTAGCAACTGAGCCAGAGGTCGACTCGGTGCGGATCTCCTGCACAGCAAGGATCTTGCGAGCAGTCATCTCTAGCGAGCGTGGGATAACCAGAGCGAACTGGGTCACTGGGCGGATTAGCTTGCCGTTCCAGGTCTGCTTGTT
>CAZIFS010000048.1:4987-7480 GCA_964539165.1 uncultured Rhodoluna sp.
GCGAACTGGTCCCAAACCTTTGGCTGAGCCTCGTAGTTCTCTAGAAGGATCTTGTTTAGGGTAGGAACAAGTAGCTCTGGTAGGTCGCTGGTAGCGATACCTTCCTGAAGCTTTAGCTTGTCCTGGCGGTCTCCACGGATAGCTCCCTCAAGGAGCTTTGCTGCCTCGATGTGACGAGGGGTGATGTTAGTAGTCATTGTCTTTCCTCTTAGTTCTGTGCCAGACGAACAACTACGTTGGTAGTGGTTACCTTGACGACGTGTCCTACTAGCTTAGCGCTAGAAGAAGACTCCTGAACCTCGGTAATCTTGCCAGAAGTGCTGTTAGCAACTGCGTAAGCCTTCTGTCCAACGTCGAAGGTGTCTCCGGACTTGAATGGGATTGTGAATGCACCAGTTAGCTTTAGAGTGGCATACTTGTTGCCGTCCTCGCCAGTCTTTGCGGTGTGCTCTGCAACGCCAACAATGTCTCCAACCTTTACAACATCGCCAGAAACTACTGACGTGTGTACAGGAAAGACGAGGCTGTCGGCTACAGCGTAGATCTCGTTAAGAGCCATCTTTTTTCCTTATTTCTTCTTGGCGATGCGAGAGACGATAGCGTCAAACTCATCGGCTGCGGATGAGGAAGTCTTTGCGACTGCCTCGTGAACAACGCCGACTACCTCGGTGGTAGGGGCGGAGACAGCCTCACGGAGAGAGCTGGCGTAAGCCTTCTCTTCCTCGATAAGCTCGTCTACAGTCTTGCTGTTGTCAGCAGACTTTAGGGACTCCGAAACACGCTGTAGAGCGATCTTCGGTAGTCCAGATTCGTTGAACTTTTCAGCTACGTCAACTGGATCCAGGGCAGGAGCGGAGTCCTCCACGGCTTCAGTTTCGGATTCCTCTGCAGGCTCGGCTGTTGCGGACTCTAGGAGAACCGAAACAGACTCGCGGAGAGGGCTGAGTGCCTCAACGAAGGTAGTCTTAAGGTCAGCAATCGCTGCCTCAAACTCTTCCTTGGTAATGGACATTTCATTTCCTTCTTCCATGTGGGACGAGGCAAGCTCGTCTTTTGCCTTGTAGCTCTCTAGAAGGCTAACAAATTTGCCTCCAGCCCCTGCTACGGTAACCACGTCGACGCTAGTTAGAGGGCTCTCTACTAGAGTTTCAATGATCGGGCCTTGTCGTCCATCTGCCTCACCCATGCGGGCTTCGCCATATGCACGAATCGAAAGTCCCACGTCCTCAGCCATTTCAGAAATGATTGGGGCATAGTGGGAGTAGAACTGGATGTCGCCGTAAAGCGCACCCTCTTTAAAAATTGCATCGCTTACTAGCTTACCAGCTAGTTCGTGCACATCGCGCTCAGGGCGGTCAGCTTCCTCAGACAGGGTAGGGTGGTTCATGTAAACCTTGGTGCCAGCCTTAAAGACCTGCGGACCAAATTGAGATAGCAACTCTGGGGTGTAGTAACCCGAAGAACCCCATCCAGACTGGATAATCTTTACACGCCACTTGTTCTTAGTGGGCTTAGCGGAAAAGTCGATACTTTCGCTTAGCAGTTCGGCCATAAGGTCTCCATAAAATGCGTATTCTAGATGTTATGATACCACATTTTATGTTTAGTTATTCATATCCCTAAGCTCGTTGCTGTTATCTTGCATCGATCCAACTGCTCCAGAATTGCCCTGACTAGGCACAGCTGAGCCAGTGTCAGGAGTATTTTCCCCTGGAGGAGTCGAGTGCAAAGGCATAACATCAAGTTCATCCATGACGGCAGCTCGCATCTCGTCCTGCCAAATTGCGCCAGCCTCGTAAGCCAAGGCAAGCGACTGGACCATGCGGTAGCTAGATTCAGTCTCCATCTTTGGCCACTTGACGGTAGTTTCGCGCTGTCCAAAGAATCGCATCACACGGTCGAGGTAAAGCTCCCACAGGCGCTGACGTGCCTGCATAGCCTTGGTAGTTGGAACGTCAAGGGTCTGAGCAACTCCATATGCTCCGCTAGTTCCAGGGTCTGACATCAGCGCAACAACTGAGACCTCTAGCGCGGCAGCAACCATCGCAGCAAGGGGCTTTCCGTTTCCAAGGTCTACGGAATTGCTTGTGCGTGGCAGCGAAGCTAGCTCCATGTCCGCACCGAGAATTGCTGTGGATCCGGCCGCTTGTGGTGTTGCAATAGTGGCAGCAGCAGTTGTGGCACCCGTCTTGGTTTTGCTTTTCAATTGCCATGCGAACATAGACAAGCTCTTCAAGATTCTTGAGCCGTCCTTTAGATATTCGTTGTAGGCGTAGGCCCAAGGATAAGCGGCGAAACAATCTGGTACACCCCATGGATTTCCCGCCCGCTTGTTTACCATGAAAGGGAACATGGTCTTTGAGTAATTTACTGGCTGGTTCTGGATGCGCTGAACGCGAGCACCAACTTCATAGGTGTCAACAGGATACCACTCGTGAATGGTGTTGGTCTTTCCGTTGATGTCCATTCTGGACCAAGATCTACGGATAAATC
>CAZIFS010000048.1:7580-9473 GCA_964539165.1 uncultured Rhodoluna sp.
GCACCTAGACCTGTGCCGTCGACGCGAACCTCACGCACACCAGTAGCAATAGCAGCCTCGTGGATGCGGTTTGCCGACTCCACTGCGTTTGCCTTTGTCCATGTCGCAAAGTGCCGCAAGCGGCCACCTCTGTTGATGTAGATAACGCTGTCGTCCTCACCGAAGCGAGCGATGTCCACGCCCAGCACCGCTGGGATTTCGCCATCCTCAACAATGTCAGTGTCGATTGCGCAGTCTAGCGCTACCTGCGAGAAGAAAGTGGTGTCATCTTCTTCTGGGAACTGCCCCAGAACCTTCGACTTGTATCTAGCGGACTCTTCGCCCCAAGCCTTCTTCTGGCGCTCTACCCAAGACGGCTGAATGAGAAGGGGTGCCACATCTTCCGGTACCCATTCGTGAGTGAAATTAGGCGAATCAAAAGCTGATATCTGAATCTTGTTCCAGGTTTCATCTTCCCTGAATATACGATGGAATTCAGTTCCTCGACGGTCAGGGTTTCCAATAGCGAGAACTCGACTGTCCGCGGATGTAGTAACTGCTTCAGCAGCAGTGTAAAGGTCAGTCGGAATACCCCCGGCCTCGTCCAGTACAACAAATACATATCGCCTGTGGATTCCCTGGAACGCCGAAACAATGTCGGTATCAGCAGGTCGTCTTCCAAATCCAATAAGAGTTCCGTACTCGTCATCAAGCTTCCATTCCTCTGATTGGTTGATGTGCCCAGGTAGGCTAAAGCCGCGAATTGCGGCAAGTTTGTGATTGTCTTTTAGCTCACGAAAAAGAACGCGGGCAATCTGGGGATAAGTTGGAGCTGAACAAATAAGCGCAACCTCGTAAGGGTCGTGTACAGCAATCCACCAACTACCAAGAATGCCAGCAGTAGCAGACTTGCCAGCACCATTACAGCTAACAACAGCAGTGTGAGTGTTCTGAGCCACGCTGAGCGCAACCTCTGCCTGCTTTGACCACATATGTTTGCCCAGAACGTCCGAAGCCCAAGCCACCGGGTCGTTAAGGTAGATCGAGTTCTTGGAGCGCTTTCTGAGGTCGCTGATGACTCCATCGATGACATTATCTATCATTCTCTATCTCTGCCTTTGCGCGGAATAGCCCCTCGGCTACCAGCTCGTCTAGTTCGTGTCGTGGCACCTCTGGGTAACGCTCTGCAAGTTCTTGCTTAGCGAAGTTTAATGCGGCATCCATAGCCCGTAGCAGTATCTTCTGCTGGAACTCTGAGAGGCGTAGCACTTGGTCGGTGACCTTACCCTTCTCGGAGTCTAGGCGCTTGCCAATCAGTTCAAGAGTCTTGAGCATTAGGCGACCCGCCTCGGGGTCCTGCATCTGCACAGCATTCATGCGCAGAGAATCTTTGAGTTCGTTTAGCTCGAAGAGTAGTAGCTGGCGCTGTTCGACCTCGGTCCAGATGTCGCGCTTCTTCATTAGCTGCTTAACGTGGTCGATAGCCTGCGCAGCTGGGATGCCTGTCTTTAACTCGATCTCTTCTCCAGAGGCCCCAGAGGCCGCGAGGTGGATAAGAGTGTCGTCGAGCAGGGAAATCTCACTAGAGGCCATTGAGGGGCCTTTCCGCTGGTAGTGGCGGGAGCTTGGCGTTTACTTCTTGGAGCGCACAGAAGATCGCATAGAGCATGTCTGCAATCTGCTTTAGGTCAACGCTGGAAGCGTCTGGAGTTGGTTCTGGTGCTTCGGTGAGTCCACGCGCCATTTTGTTTTTCCTCCCGCGAAAAATTTTTTAGTGATCTAATTCTATCAGGAAATAGAATTTCTATGATTTGTTTAGATGATCACCTTGAGCACGACAAGGCAAGGGTCTCCGCCTTCTTCCCACTCAGCCTCTTCGTCGATGGTCATGTACGGGTCGCCTTCGTGAGTGTT
>CAZIFS010000049.1:0-216 GCA_964539165.1 uncultured Rhodoluna sp.
TGACGAAGACGAGGGCGAAAACCTTTTGCTCGCGCTAGAAAAAGAATTGCTGCGTCGCCGATTCGGCCCGCCGGTTCGCCTCGAGGTTGCCAACGACATCAATCCACAGGTTCTAGAACTTCTAATTCGAGAACTCGACATCTCTGATGAAGAAGTTTATCACCTACCTTCTCCGCTTGACCTGACCGGTCTTTTTGAGATTGCGTCGTTGAAGCG
>CAZIFS010000049.1:226-9413 GCA_964539165.1 uncultured Rhodoluna sp.
TTACTGCCCGCAGCACCACGTTATTACCAACCGCTTTTTGCAGCCGGTTGAAGACAAAGATGTAAGCATCTTTTCGGTGCTTCGCCAACGCGATGTCTTGCTTCACCACCCCTACGAATCATTCTCAACCTCGGTTCAGGCATTTGTTGAGCAGGCAGCAGCTGACCCAAAGGTCTTGGCGATCAAGCAGACTTTGTATCGCACCTCAGGTGACTCACCAATTGTCGATGCCCTAATTGCTGCGGCAGAAGCCGGCAAGCAGGTTTTGGCGCTAGTTGAAATCAAGGCTCGCTTCGACGAGCAAAACAACATCGCCTGGGCCCGCAAACTTGAGCAAGCTGGTGTGCACGTTGTTTACGGCATCGTCGGTCTCAAGACCCACTGCAAGCTTGCCCTTGTAATTCGCCAAGAAGGAAACCAACTAAAGCGCTATTGCCACGTTGGAACCGGAAACTACAACCCAAAGACAGCACGCTATTACGAGGACTATGGCCTGCTCACCTCACGCGATGCGGTTGGCGAAGACCTAACCAAGCTGTTCAACCAGCTATCTGGTTATGCTCCCGAGGCTGAATTCAAGTCACTCTTGGTTTCACCAAACGGCGTTCGCGAGGGTTTGGTTGAGCGCATCGAACGCGAAGTGGCATTTCACGCGGCTGGCAAAGATTCACGAATTCGCATCAAGGTGAACTCACTAGTTGACGAGCAGATCATCGACTCGCTTTATCGAGCGTCTTGCGCTGGCGTAAAAATTGAGATCGTGGTTCGCGGAATGTGTGCCCTAAAGCCAGGAGTACCTGGGTTGAGCGAAAACATCAAGGTGCGCTCGGTTCTCGGTCGTTATCTCGAGCACTCTCGAATCTTTGCCTTTAACGGCGGTGGCGACCCGGCAGTGTTTATCGGTTCGGCCGACATGATGCATCGAAACCTCGACCGCCGCGTTGAAGCTTTGGTTCGCATTTCACAGCCAGACCACATCCGTGAATTAAATGCCTTCTTTGATTTGTGTATGGACGAGCGTTCGAGTTCTTGGCACCTTGCCTCAGATGGCACCTGGGCCCGTCACCAAGTTTCGGCCGAAGGCACTGCGTTAATTGATGTACAAGATCAGGTGATGAGCGAAGTATTCAGCAAGCGAAAGTCACGCATCTAGTGACGATTTATGCAGCTGGCGCGCTTCTTTGGCGAGAAGTTAAAGGTGAACTCACTGTTGCTCTGATTCACCGCTCTCGTCACAACGACTGGAGCTGGCCCAAAGGCAAAGTTGACCCGGGCGAAAGCCTTCTCGAAACAGCCGTTCGTGAAATAAAAGAAGAGACTGGCCTAAGCATCAAATTGGGTCCGCGCCTCAAAATTGTGAATTACAAAATTCCTTCAGGCACACCAAAAGAAGTGCACTACTGGTCAGCGCGCGTTAGTGACGCCGCTCTTGCAAAGTCGACGTTCGAGCCTTCTGAAGAGGTTGCAAGTGTTGAATGGCGCACACCAGAAGAAGCCCTGAAGCTGCTCACCTATGAATTTGACCGAGAAGTTCTCGATGCACTTATCGCCAACCGCAAAAAAGGCCACCTTCACACAAAACCGGTGATTGTGCTTCGCCATGCAAAAGCAACGGCACGCACAGATTGGTTTGGTGGGCAACCACACGACGACGGCCACAGACCACTACTCGCTGCTGGAGTGGCTCAAGCGAAGGCACTGGTTCCGGCACTGGCTGCATTCGGAATCAAGCGCGTGGTGACCAGCCCTTGGGTTCGATGCGAGAACACTGTTGCACCTTATGCTCACTCAAGAAACTTGAAGATCATCGAACGCTCGCAACTGAGCGAGCAGGGTAATAACAAGGGACCAAAGCGCACCAGAAACGTGGTTAAAGACATAGTCACTGATGGTCGCGCAAGCCTAATCTGCTCTCACCGCCCTGCAATGCCAACAATTTTGCAAGCTATTGGAGAATTCGGCGATGCAGTTCAGAGCGAATTAATTGGTTCAGCTAAAGATTTAAAGCCAGCCGAATTTCTTGTAGTTCACTTGACCAAGAATGAGATCGGCAAAAAGCGTCAGGTTGTAGCGATAGAACGTTACACAGCTGACCCAGTTGCCTAACAAATTCGCGACTAAGGTAAAGCCATGGGCCAATTGCTTAGTCAGGGTTTACCACTTCTCAAGGATGAGAAAGGTAAACCTGCGCTTTGCCTAGTTACCGGCGCTACTGGCTACATCGGTGGGCGCCTAATTGTCGAACTGCTAGCTCACGGCTACCGCGTGCGTGTTCTGGCGAGAAACTCAAGCCGGCTTAAGAATCATCCGTGGATAAATCAGGTTGAGGTTTTTGAGGGCGACGCACAGGATGAAGTAGCTCTCAGTAAAGCCATGGCTGGCGCTGATGTTGCCTATTACCTTCTGCACGCTTTGATGGCCAAGGATAATTTTGAAGACCAAGAACGTGCCATGGCAGAGCTGTTCGGAAAAGTCGCCAAAGCGGCGGGCATCAAGCGAATGGTCTATTTGGGCGGCATCATCGCTCCAGCCGAGACAATGTCACCACATCTTCAGGCCCGGGCCGACACTGGTGAAATATTACGAAATTGCTCAGTACCAACCATCGAACTTCGAGCTGGAGTAGTGATTGGCTCTGGCTCGGCATCTTTCGAAATGCTTCGATACCTCACTGAGCGATTGCCGATCATGACGGTTCCTAAATGGGTGAATGTTCGAATTCAGCCGATCGCCGTGCGTGATGTTCTGCGCTATCTGGTGGGTGCGGCAGCACTGGACAAATCAATTTCTGGTGTGTTCGACATCGGTGGCCCTGAGGTCTTCACCTACAAAGAAATGATGCAGCAATACGCTGAAGCAGCAGGGCTTCGTCGCCGAATAATCATCCCAGTGCCAGTGCTAACACCAAGACTTTCATCGGGGTGGGTTGGCCTAGTTACACCCGTGCCATACACGCTGGCCAAAAGGCTGGTCGAAAGCCTAAAGAACGAGGTTGTCGCTAGCGACGATCGAATCCGTGGTCTAATTGCCGACCCGGATGGCGGCCTGACACCATTCAAGCGAGCTGTGCAACTTGCCCTAACCAAGATTAAAGATGCTCGAGTTGAAACTCGGTGGACAAACGCATCGGTGCCGGGCACACCGTCTGAACCATTGCCTACTGACCCAAACTGGGCGGGCGGAACACTCTATAAAGACGTGCGAATTCGACACAGCCCCGACACCGTTGAGCAGGTTTGGCAACGGGTTGAGGCAATTGGCGGCGAAAACGGTTACTCAACCGCTACCTGGGCTTGGGAGCTGCGCGGCCTTATCGATCGAATGTTTGGCGGTGTGGGGCTTCGGCGCGGGCGCCGGGATCCACACAAGCTGCAGGTGGGCGATGCGCTCGATTTTTGGCGCGTGGAGGAGCTAGAAGAGAACCGCTTGCTAAGACTGCGCGCTGAGATGAAAATGCCTGGGCTAGCCTGGCTAGAATTTGGCGTCGAAGAAGACGTCGAAACCGGTGGTTCGATTATCACCCAAGTGGCAATCTATGCTCCCCGAGGACTTCTCGGGCACCTGTATTGGTGGGCCGTTTGGCCTATGCACGGGCTGGTGTTTCCATCGATGGTTAAGAACGCTGCGCAGGGGCCTCGCCGCTAGTACCCTCACTTAGACTGGCAGGATGAAGAAAACATCCTGGGCTGCGATAGCGCTTGTAAGCGTTGCGGTTTCTTGGGGTGCGGCGTTTGTTCTTATGAAGGACGCCATTGCTGACCAGCCTTTTTATGACTTTTTGGCAACCAGATTTTTGATTGCCGGCCTGCTTATGCTTGCGTTTCGACCAAAGGCACTTCGTTCATTTGACAAAACAACGGTCAAACACGGCATCTTCTTGGGCGCAATTCTCGCCGGCGGTTACTTCACTCAAACCATTGGCCTAGAGCTTTCCACCGCCGCGATTACCGGATTCATAACCGGTCTTTACGTAGTTCTTGTTCCAATCTTTAGCTGGGTGCTTTACAAGGTGAAGGCTGGCAAGCGCTTGGTATGGGGTGTAATACTCGCAACCATCGCGCTAGGTCTGATTTCTATCAATGGTTTAGCCATCGGACTCGGCGAAACCTGGGTGATTCTGTGTGCGGCGTTGTTTGCGGCCCACATTGTTGGCCTTAGCAAATTGAGCCCCGGTAAAGATGTCTATGCGCTCACCGTTCTTCAGCTGCTAACCGTGGCCGTTTTTAGTGGCATAGGCGCGTTCATCACCGATGGTTACCAGGCGCCAGTAGACGGTTTTGGCTGGTTTGCTGTTCTATTCACCGCGGTTTTTGCCACCGCCATTGCCTTCTTAGTTCAAACCTGGGCGCAATCAATCATGGATGCCTCGCGAGTGGCAATTTTGCTTACCGGCGAGGTTGCCTGGACCGCAATCATCGCGGTTATGGTTGGGCAAGAAGAACTGAGCCTGAAGACTATCGTCGGGGGGTTGCTGATGATCGCCTCCATGCTGGTTGTCGAGTGGCCAACAAAAAACAAGAATCAACCGCCAGTCCTGCTAGACCCGCTAGTTCACTAAAACAGTCAGAGCGGTTATCCAAAGCGACCGGAGATGTAATCTTCAGTGTTCTTTTGCGCGGGGTTGCTGAAAATTACGTCGGTATTGTCAAACTCAATTAACTTTCCTGGTGCTCCAGTTGCCGCAATGTTGAAGAAAGCTGTCTTGTCTGAAATACGACTTGCTTGCTGCATATTGTGGGTAACGATCACAATTGTGTAGCTCTCTTTTAGCTCTAGAACCAGGTCTTCAATGGCCTGGGTTGAGATTGGATCTAGAGCCGAAGTTGGCTCGTCCATGAGCAAAACCTGAGGCTCAACAGCGATAGCTCGGGCTATGCAGAGACGCTGCTGTTGCCCACCAGATAGTCCAGCACCTGGGCGGTCTAGGCGATCACGAACCTCTTTCCAAAGGTTGGCGCTCTTGAGTGACTTTTCGACCAAAGCATCGGCCTCTGATTTAGCGATTTTGTCGTTATTTAGCTTGAAACCGGCTAAAACGTTGTCACGAATAGACATAGTTGGGAACGGGTTAGGGCGCTGGAAAACCATTCCCACCTGACGACGAACAAGTACCGGGTCAACACCGGCACCGTATAGGTCTTGGCCATCAATCAAAACCTTGCCTTCGGCGCGGGCGCCTGGAATCACTTCGTGCATACGGTTTAGAGTGCGAAGCAATGTTGACTTTCCGCAACCGGACGGGCCGATGAACGCGGTAACACTGTTTGGTTCAATCTCTAGATTTACACCTTCAACGGCTAGAAAGTCTGAGTAATAGACATTGAGGTTTTCAATTTCGATTCGTTTTGCCATTTTGATTACCTATCGAGATAGTTTGCGGTTGAAATAAGTAGAAAGGGCCCGAGCGCCCAAATTGAGAGCAAGAACAAGCAGAATCAGAACCAAAGCCCCTGACCATGCTCGATCGATGTAGGCCTGAGCCTCTGCGCCCTGGCTCGTGTATGAGTAATAAACGAAAACCGGCAGGGTCATCATGCGCTCTTGAAAGGCGTTGTAGTTCATGCTTTGGGTGAATCCAGCAACAATGAGCAAGGGGGCGGTCTCGCCGATAACGCGAGAAATTGCAATCATTATGCCGGTGATGATGCCGCCTGAGGCATTAGGCAGGACTACCTTCACAACAGTGAGCCATTTTGGAACACCCAGTGCGTAGGAAGCTTCACGGAGTTCGTTTGGAACCAACTTCAGCATCTCCTCGGCAGAGCGAACCACAACCGGTGTCATAAGCAAGCTGAGAGCGACAGCACCGGCAAAGCCCATTCGCACGCCTGGGCCAAAAATTAGAGCGAAGAGAGCAAAGGCAAACAGTCCCGCAACGATGGATGGAATTCCAGTCATCACATCGACGAAAACGGTGACTGCCTTGGCAAGATTTCCGCGGCCATACTCAACCAAATAAATCGCGGTCAAAAGGCCAATGGGAACCGAAATCAAAGCTGCCAGAAGTGTAATTTCAACCGTTCCGACGATGGCGTGAAGCGCGCCACCTCCTTCACCGACAATGTTTCGCATCGATGTGGTTAGAAATTCTGCATCAAGGCGATTCAAACCATTTGTCAGAGCTGTGAATAACAGTGAAATCAGCGGCAGGATAGCAATTCCAAATGCCGCGAAAATTAGCGCGGTTGCCACTCGATCTTTGAAGTGACGGCGTTTTGCAAGAGAAAAAACACTCACTAGTTGGCTCCTGAGAATTCACGACGGCGGTTGACAATGGCGCGCGCTGACATGTTGACCACCAGTGTGATTGCGAACAGGACTAAGCCTGAGGCAATCAATAGGTTGACACCAAGCCCACTGGCCTCTGGAAAGTTGAGAGCGATGTTCGCGGCAATGGTGTTCGAGTTGGTCGAGGTTAGCAACGCGAATGAGATAACGGCTGCTGGCGAGAGCACCATTGCTACCGCCATTGTTTCACCTAGGGCGCGACCAAGCCCAAGCATCGCAGCCGAGATTAGTCCTGGGCGACCAAAAGGCAGCACTGCCATTCGAATCATCTCCCATTTGGTGGCACCAAGGGCGAGAGCCGCTTCTTCGTGGAGTTTCGGAGTTTGGAGGAAAACCTCGCGAGCTAGAGCACTCATGATCGGCAGAATCATAATTGCCAAAACCACTGACACCGTGAGAATCGTTCTTCCGGTGCCTGAAACCTGACCGGCGAAGATTGGCAGGAATCCTAGATTTTCTGAAAGCCAAACGTAGAAGGGCTGAACCGCAGGAGCAAGCACCTGAATTCCCCAAAGCCCAAAGACCACGGATGGAATGGCGGCGAGCAAGTCGATAACGTAGCCGAGCGCCTGCGCTAATTTTCTAGGCGCATAGTGAGAAATGAAAAGACCGATGCCGATTGCCAGAGGTGTGGCAATGGTTAAGGCGATAAGTGATGAGAGTGCTGTTCCAAATACAAATGGAATTACATATGAGGCGAAACCATCGGGAGCATTTGGAAGAAGTTCTGGCTCTGCGATGAGTGCTGGCCAAGCCTGAGCCATCAGGAAAACCGCGACTGCAACCAGCGCAGTGAGAATGACTGAACCTGACCAAATTGTGAGACCGCTGAAAATGCGATCTCCCAAACGAGTTTTCGACTTCATCTTTGCTCTGAACACCTTCTCATCTTGCGATTTATACATGCGAGTTGGTGCCTGTTCAAGTGAAGACCCGAACAGGCACCATCGCATCAGTTACTTGATTGCTGCAATTACTGCAGAAACCTTAGCGTTTAGAGCTGCGCTAAGTGGAGCGGAGCCTGCTGAAGTTGCAGCCTCTGCCTGACCCTCTGCGCTTACTAGGTAGGTTGCGTAGGCTTTGACCAACTTGCCAACCTCTGCGTCTGCGTACTCGTTGCATCCGATTAGGTAGCTAACCAGAACTAGCGGGTAGGCGCCTGCAGCGGTGGTTGCACGGTCGATTTTGATTGCAAGGTCAGAACCGCCACGGCCATCAGCTGCTGGCGAAGCGTCAACGATTGCTGCTGCCGACTCGTTGCTTAGCTCGACAAAGCTGTCGCCAACCTTTAGCTTGGCAACGCTGAGGTCGCCAACTTTTGAGGCATCGGCATAGCCGATGGTGTTGGTTCCATTGGTTACAGCGTCAACTACGCCTGAGGTGCCCTTGGCGCCTTCACCGGCCTGGTATGGGAACACGTCGCTAACTTCGCCATCCCAGATTGACTCTGCAGCCTTGCTTAGGTAGTCAGAGAAGTTCTTGGTGGTTCCTGAGTCATCTGAACGGTGAACCGCGGTGATTGCTGCAGCAGGCAAGGTTGCGTCTGGGTTCAGAGCGGCAATTGCCTTGTCGTTCCACTTGGTGATGTCACCCTTGAAGATTCCAGCAATAGTAGCTGCATCAAGGTTTAGGTCTTTAACGCCATCTACGTTGAAGATTACTGCGATTGGAGAGATGTAAACCGGAACCTCGAAAGGTGCGGTGCCTGCAGCACAGGCTGCAAAAGTTAGAGCTAGTTCTTCATCTTTTAGGTATGAGTCAGAGCCAGCGAAGTTAACTGCACCTGAAATAAATGACTCACGGCCGGCACCTGAACCGGTTGGGTCGTAGTTGACGGTTACTCCGCCGTTAGAAGTCTGGAAAGCAGCGATCCAAGCTTCTTGGGCGCTGCCCATAGCTGATGAACCCGCACCGTTGATGGTGCCGCTTAGTGAGTCAACCGGAGCAGCACCTTCGTTTGCTGCACAACCGGTTAGAGCGATGGTACCTGCGATTGCAAGGCTTGCAACCTTCAGAGCTGTGTTCTTTAGCATCTGTTTTGTATTCCCTTCGTGTGATTACACGTTGAGAGTAGAAGCCCTAGGTTAATGACTATTCGGTAGCCGGTGAACTGCAGGTAAACAAATCAACAACTACTGGAATAACGAGCAGGGTTCCTAGAGT
The DNA here is from genome assembly GCA_964539165.1 of uncultured Rhodoluna sp. Lineage (GTDB taxonomy): Bacteria > Actinomycetota > Actinomycetes > Actinomycetales > Microbacteriaceae > Rhodoluna. The sequence goes on from CAZIFS010000049.1 coordinate 8,678, forward strand.
CATGATTGAGGCAAACCCAAATTACAAATGCCATGTACCAACTTTGCAGAACAACAATCACCCTCTCAGCTAAACCCACCACGGATGAATTTGGGTCAGTCCAGGTAAGCAAGAACCAGACTGAAACCACTGTCAGAAGCACGGTGACTCCGATGGTGGCGACTGGACGCAAAACCCAGGGCGCCGAAGGCGACATCCGAGTTGAAAATAATGGCCAGGCTGAATAAAGCACAAACGAGATGATTGCAAAAACGCGATGAATATCTGAATGCCCAGATTGGGATGGTGTGGTGAAGAAAGTCAGGCCGAATGTGGCGATGCCAGCCGCAAAGATAACAACTCTGCCGGGTTTTGCCAGCCACTTGGCATAGATTGCCACGACCAGCGTTAGAGTCGCACCCACAAGAAAGAAACCGCTCTGAATAAGTTGAACGGGTGAATCGTCGGCGGCGAGGTCGCTGATGGTTTTCTTGATCGGGTCATAGCCTGGCCAAAGCGCTCCGGCAATTAACCAGCCTGCAACTGATTGAATAGGGCCCAGAACTGCGGCAACGGTAAGAATGTGCCGGTGATTTTTTGTCATTCGAATCTTTCTTATTGGCCTAACTTCTATTAGAGCGCAGTTATCTGGCAAATTAAGCCGGTTCGCTTGTTAGACTTGGTTCCGTTGCCTTCGGGCAAATGGGCCTCTAGCTCAGTTGGTTAGAGCAACGGACTTTTAATCCGTGGGTCGTCG
>CAZIFS010000050.1:0-8847 GCA_964539165.1 uncultured Rhodoluna sp.
AGCTAGGCGAGAACCTTGCAGCAGCACTTGACGAAGTTCTTCGTTTGAAGCCTTCTTCTTCAAAGGGCCGCTACCTAATCAAGGCAGCCGTTTCAACCACCTTTGGTCCTGGCATCTTGCTAGACACCAACGTAACCAAGGTTGAGTTCTAAGCTCCAAAAAAGATTTTCCGATGAGGGGATCGGGCCTTAGGGCTCGGTCCCTTCTTCATCGCTTGGAATAACCAGTAATAAAGTTCACTTTTTGTTATTAGGCTTTGCTTTGTTCATTGAAAGCCTCGAAACCGAAGGGCGGGATATTGCCTCAGCACGCATTTGGCGCAGCCACACTACTTGACACGAAAGACCCTATGGGTTTGCGCTCAAGCGCACCCCTGCTAGACGCTTGGATTCGCGACATGGAGACCGACCGGTCACCATTCCAGATTCCAGGTCACAAGGGCCGCACTGATTTAACCGGTGCCATCGTAGACGGCGATATTCCAGTGCTACCGGGCAATCACCCCCACCGTATTTCACCATCACTAATTCTTGAAGCCGAGGCGCTTGCCGCCAAACTCTGGGATGCAGACCTTTGCCGATTTGGCGTAAACGGTTCTAGCGGCTCAAACCACGCAGCGGTAATGGCTGTGGCAGGACCTGGTGACAAAGTAATTGTTTCTAGAACCCTGCACAAATCAGTTTTGGTTGGATTGGTTTACGCAGGTGTGACCCCGGTCTGGATTCGCCCAGAAATTAACCTAGCTACCGGGCTCCCTGAGTATTTGCCATCAACACGATTGGCAGAAACTATCGCGGCCAACCCAGATGCCAAAGCCGTGCTAATTGGTGAGCCTTCATACGTTGGCACCATGTCAAACATTCCTCGCCTTGCCAAAGTTTGTCACGATGCTGGCATCCCGTTGGTTGTCGACGCAGCTTGGGCTGCGCACTACGGCTTTCACCCTGAGCTGCCTAATCACCCGATGGCTGAGGGTGCCGACATCGTTGTAACCTCAGCCCACAAAACCTTGCCTTCTTATTCGCAAGCATCTTTTGTTTTGGTCAAGGGCGACTACGTCGATTTGGCTCGCTTCAACAAGATGTTTGATTCGACACAGACCACCTCTATGTCTGGGCGCATCCTTGCATCGATTGATGCTGCTCGCGCGTTGCTAGAGCGCCACGGCGAAGAGCTGATCGGCCCAGTTATTGAGGCTACCGAGCGCGGCCGAGCAACTCTGGTTGCCGCTGGCATTGACGTAATCGACGGTGAATACATCGACCCGCTGAAGCTCGTGATTATGCTCAGCGGTTGTGGCTCTGACGGAACCCTGGTTGAAGCCGACCTATTGGCTGCGAACATCGACGTCGAGATGGCAAACCGAGACATCATCATTCCGATGATTACCTTTGCCGATACACCTGACCGAATCAACGACTTGATTAAGCGAATCATTGAGTCGGTAAATCGGCACCGCGGCCCAGTGCGCCCGATTGAAATCTTGCCTGCGTTCTCGATTGAGCCTGAGGTTGTAGTCACCCCTCGCGAGGCTTTCTTCTCGAGCTATGAAGTTGTGGATTCTGCTGATGCTGTCGGTCGAGTTTCGGCTGAAATGATTTGCCCTTACCCACCGGGTGTGCCGGTGCTGTCACCCGGCGAACTGATTACCGAGGCGGCTCTTGGAGCATTGTTCCAGGCGCGTGACATGGGCGTGCGTATCGCCTTTGTCGCAGACCCAACTTTGAAGACCCTCAAGGTGTTGCCAAAAAGCTAAGCCTTGGCGAAGTCGAGTAACCCAACCAGGCGACTAACGCACATCACGTCTTCGATGTTTTTGAAGTTAGTGCGAACCAGCGCCGGGCTGTAAACCAAGTAGCAGTTAGTCTTAGCACGCGAGATCGCAACGTTGAGACGATTTTTGTTCAGCAAAAACTCGAGCCCGCGAGGTGCATCTTCGGCACTTGAGGCAGCAAGTGAAACAATCACTGCCATTGCCTCGCGACCTTGAAATTTGTCAACGGTGCCGACTTCTACTTTTTTAAGACCCGCCTCGTCAAGCGCTGAGCGAATTGCATCGACCTGCGCGTTATAAGGTGCAACAATCAGTACTTCTTCGGCACCAACAAGCGGCACTAACTCGAGTGCCTTGTTGACCACAACTTCAACTTCTTCAGGTGAGTGGGTGCTATTGCCGATGTGATTAACTGGAATCAAATCGAGCCCTTGGGTGACCCCATTGATGTGTCGGTGGTTCGCCGATTCGTGAGCGTGCAGTTTGTTTTGGTAAGCAAGCCATGACACCGGCGCGTTGATCTTTGGGTGCATGCGACGGGTTACTTCAACAAAGTATCCAACCTCAGGCGGCAGAATTTCGTGTTCACCCATGTAGTGCCCGAGTGCTGAGTTGTCGACACCACCCGGATGAATGGCTTGCACAACTTGCGTTAGTTGCTGCGGGTCGCCAAGCAGAACCATGTTCTTGGCAGCAGGTGCGACGGCAATTGCGTCAACTAGTGCAAACTGGGCCGCTTCGTCAACGAAGATGTAGTCAAACTTTTGCTGCAGTACCTGGCTATTGCAGAATGCCCAAGAGGTGCCACCGATAACGTGGCCTGCGCCGGCCTTAGCTCGCCAATTGGCCAGAGCCGAATAGTTGCTTGGGCGCTTCCAGATATTTTCGGGTTTGTCATGGGCAGACTCAGATTTTTTGGCAATTCGATAAGCTTCAACTCCGGCATCAAGGCAACCCATCAGCAGGTTGTCTACCGCGGAATGTGAGTTGGCAACTACGGCTACGCTTTTTCCTTTTGCAACCAAGTGCGCAATTGCATGCGACCCAATATAGGTTTTGCCCGAGCCCGGTGGGCCCTGAATGGCTAAAACTGAATTGTCTAGGCGGTCGACTGCATCGATTACGGCTGGTAAATATTCTTCGTTGGAGACTGGCAATAATTGCCCGCCCCCGAGAAAGTTCGGAGATCTTCGCATCAGCAAATCGATCGCTGCAAAGCCACTTGGCGCTGGATTTAGTGGTGACACCCAGGCGGCTGCCAGCTGGAGCGCATGATCGCGCACCGCATCGTTTTTGCTGAACGCGAGAATTTGTTTGCCGTTGAAAATGGCATCTGGGGCAATCTTGGAATTCTCAAATGTGGTAGTTCGCGTGAATGAGACACGGTTGCCATCGATTTCTGTCAGTTGGCCCCAATCGGTTTCATTCTGGTTAGCACCAGTGCAGAAACGCACAAAGAGTTTGGTACCTGCTTTCAGCAGGCAGGTCTGCCCTTCATCCAAGATGTATTCATATTCGACGGTAACTTTATGTTTTGGATCGAAGTTGGGTAGATCAAGTGCATTGGTTGTGCAACCTTCAACTACCAAGGCGTTCCTGTCTTCATGCAGGGCCTCGAGCGTGGCCTCGCAACGCAGGCGACGTTCACGCCAAAAAATTACTTCTTCACGCTTGTAGTAGAGCACCGAGTGAACCAGTGCTTGCCAGACCGTTCGGCGATATTCATAGCCAGGGTCGTTGCCTTCGATGACTTCGTCGAGAGCTTTTGCCATGTGTGCGGTTGCACGTTGAAGTTCGGCCAGTTCGCGCTCAGCTTTGCTGAATTGGCTTTCGCCATCTTCACCTTCGCTGGCGCGCTCAGCTTTTTTTGAGGCGAGCACCGCCTGGCGTGTTTCAAATTTTGCGTGGGCACCAGGCATGCTCGAAAGCCACTTATAGAGCTCAAGCGTTGAAACGCAGTCATCATCGTTGTAATCGGCGATGGTCTTGAGCAGTCGCTCTGCCTCGGCGGCATCGGTCAATAGGGTTTTTCGGTATCGGTCGTACTCATCGATGCTTGAACCGGCGTCGATCACAGTACTCTTTCGAGCAAAGTCATAGAACGCCTCTAACTTTTTTATCGAGTAACTTGGCTGACTGATCATTATCGAGCCGCGAACAACTTTGAATAGGTCAATAAGCTTGCCTTCAGAAATTAGCCAATCAACCTCGGCTTCCATCACGCCGTGACGATTAGCAAGCTTGGTTAGAGCAGTTACTTCGTATGCTGCATAGTGATAAATTCTGGCGCCCGGGTCGGCAACCATTCGGGCATGTGCCCAAGTTACAAAACCAATGTATGCCTCTGCCTCTTGCTCGCGCGAGTGGGCCCACCAGGCATAAAACTTTTTGTCGCGGTCGACTGCCCCGAATAGGTATTCAAGGCCGCCCTTTTCTTCGAAATATGGAAAGCCCTCCATGTCAAAGAAGACATCGTTGTTTGAAGCTGGCGGCAATACTCCGATTTCTGGGTCATCAATGACAACAAAATCGTGATTTCCGGTCTGGCGATAACCAGATTGCAGTTTGGCCTGCTTGCGCAACTTATCGAAACTGTTCGGCACAAAATCTGCGGGGCGCTGCGAGTCAGCGGCGTTAGCAAGATCGGCCATTGTCAAGATGCCGCTCTTGCGAAGTTTCTCGATTTGGCTCTTGTTGATGTTTGCCACCTGAACCAGGTGATCAACATCTTTGCGGTTTTGATCGCATAGCCCCGGGTATTCGCAGACATCACAGTTTTTAACTGTCTCGCAGTGCAGCGAAAGATTTGACAGCTCAAAGCCAGAAAGCGACGCGGATGCTTCTTCGAAAGCAGCCTCGAGATAGCTGCGAGCCTGTTTCATTGCAGGCACAATCTCGCCTTCTTCAAAAAGCTCAATGCGACGACTGCCGAGAATCAAACCGTGCTTGGCTTCGGCCTTTAGACCAAGCGATTCAAGGGCGTCAACGTAGAGAGCCACTTGCAACAGGTAATGCGGTTTCGCCGAGCTAGCGAGTTTTGCATCCCAGGCGATGTAGCCAGCATTGCCCTGGCGTTCATGGCTAGGTGAGGCAACCAAAACTCCATCGACAAAATCTAGGTCATAGTCTGCTCGAACCAAGAAGTCAGGGCGGCCGCGAAATTCAGAAACACCTGTGCTGCGACGAAGGTGCCCCTGATAGATAACGGGGGTGCCAGCCTTCATCAGTTCAATAGTCTCGCCAAAGCCGTCTTCGCCCAATGGCCTCTTGAAGTTGTCTTCGCCCAGGCTGGCAAAGACTTCGGCTTCGATGTCGGCTTCAAATTTGTCGCCATAGGCCATAGCGAGGTTCTTTTCAGCTGGGTATTCGGCCAGTAATTCAGCTAAGCCTTCGACGTGAAGTTCACGTGCGATGGAGAGTCGAGTGCAGTGATCGCAGCTTGATGCTCGCATAAGGTCGCGGGTGTTAAATGCCCACAAGCCGTCATTCAATTTATACATTTGAGTTCCCCGATGTTGTTCTAGCTGATCTCTCAGCTGTTTTCTTTGTTCCTGAATTTTCTCACCAGGGTCTGACATTTATTGACCAGACACAAAATATGTGGAACACACCGCGCGACCTGCCCGAGTCAACTGGATTCAGCAAATACTCTCTACATCTATGCCAAAAAGAGAACGAGTCTTGCCGCGCGAGCTAAGCCAGCCGCACGAAGATCGTTTGGCGTTTGACGACCCAAATCGCAGTGAGATTTTGATGCGTCACGAACTAGCCATGGCACTTGATAAACCCGGATACACCGATCCGGCAACCGGCTACTTTGTCTTCACTGCAAAGGCACTAGCCGAAGAAGGCAAATGTTGCGCAATGGCCTGCCGCCACTGCCCATTCAAGCGCTAGAGAGAAGCCAATACGGCTTCTAGGTCTGCCTTGGTTGGCGGCTCGGCTCCGGCGCGTTCGCAGGTAATCGATGCTGCGATTCCCGCTGTGTAAACGAACTCTCGAAGCACATCGTCGCTCAAGTTCTGCAGGCGGTCAAAGGCATCTGAACCAAGGGCATCAACATCTGAGAGTTGACCCATCAGGTTTGCGCAGAAGGTGTCTCCGGCGCCAACGGTGTCGACAACGTTGATCTTTCGTGAAGGTACATCAAAGCGAGTCTTCGAGCCGTCTGCTGCCAGCCGGTAAACCGATACTCCATCACCACCGCGAGTAATAAACACGTGGCGGGCGCTGTCGCCGATCCACTTCCAGACAATCTTGTCGACGTCGCTGCCCGTTTCAAGATCGTAGAGCCACTCGATGTCTTCATCCGAGGCTTTGATCACGTGAGAAATGTCGTTGATTCGCTCGACACGAAGGCGCTCGTGGTTGCGTTCAAAACCCAACGCCGGGCGCATGTTGATGTCGTGGCTAATGGTCACAGACTTTTGCTTGTAGTGCTCTCGAGCCCAGTCTTCGATCACCAAATTGCCAGGCCCCATCGCCATACCCAAACAACCAAATTGAATAGCTGTTGCATGCATGTTTTCGAGGTCCGCATCGGTTGGTAGTTCTGCTGGAGTCCAGCCCCAGTCTGCGGTTCCGTTCACGTAGAACGAATATGAAGGCACGCCATTTGAATCAATTGAAACGGTAACAAGAGTTGATTGTTCGTCAGCGCTAATTGCATAGTCGAGGCCCACGCCATTGGTTACTAATTTTTCACGGATGAGTTGCCCGAAGCCATCTTTTGATAGTCGCGCCAAAAATTGCTGCTTGGTGCCTCGGCGAGCGAGAGCGATCGAGACGTTCGCATTAGCTCCGCCAACGATGGCATTGAATGCTCCTGCCTGGTAGCGGTTTTCGATTAGGTCGATTAGGGCTTCGCCGATAACAAGAATCATGCTTCAAAGTTTAGAGGGGTCTAAGGTGAAGATATGAAGAAAATTCCATTGGCACAGCGTGCCGTAGCCCTTCCGCTAATTGGCCTCATGGTTGCTTGGGCTTTGTCAATGGCCGCTCAGTATTCAGATTTGTTTATGCCTCAGCCGTATTACTCAGAAAACGGAGTTATCTACACCGAACCGTTCAAACTTTCGGTCTACCTGGCTTTTGCCGCCATTGCAATCGGCTCAATTGCTTCGTTGTTTTCGCAGACTCTGGCTATCCGTGGCCGCGAAGAGCTGGGCGAAGAAAACAAACTTGCTCGTGCGGCTCACCGCTTCGCGAATCTTGCCGTAGTGCTATCGCTGGTTATCGGCACGATTTTTGCAATCGGCACTTTCATGAGCTCGTTCAACAGCTACAACGGCCAAGGATCAGACCTTGGAATTCATTTTTTGAACGTTTACCTTCCAATCATTTTGACCACGGCATTGGTAGTTACAGTTCTTCTTCGAGCATTTGTGTTCCGCACCGGGTTTGAAGAAACTGAGGATGGCTCGAAGCCGAAGATGTCAGAAGCGCAGAAGGCCCTCGGTCTCGGATATGCGGTGCCTATTTTGGCAGCAGCGGTTGCCATGATCTTTGGCCTAGTTGTGTATCAGGTGACCCAAACCAATTTGCAGGTGTGGGTTTGGGTAATTATCCAAGCAATTATTGGCTTTGGAATTATTGCCGGAACCGGGTTTGCTGCTAAAGCTCGCGCGGCCAAACCGGCGGCACCGAAACCTCGCACAATGATGGCTGCCGGTGCATCGAACCTAAACTTTGTCTTATCTATCGTCTTTGGTGCTGTTGTGAGCATCATGGCATTCACCTTTGGATTTGCTGCCATTGAAAAGCTGCGCTCCTGGAGTGAAGTGCCAATCGACTGCAAAGACACAGACTGTGTTGCTGATTCAACAGTCAACGCAATCACTGGCCAGTGGCTAGTCGAAGAACTTTTGCCCGCAAAGGTTTTGCTGTTGCTCGCGGTAGTTGGCATCTATCTAAGCCTTACCAAGCGCAACAAGGCATAGGGTTTGAAGGTTTCAGCAGCAGGGCTGCTTTTTGATAACGATGGTGTGCTGGTTGACTCGCACCAAGCAGCTGCAGCGGCATGGGCCCAGTGGGCCGATGAATATGTGCCGGGTTGGAACTGGAATGATCCAAAAAACGCTGGAACCAGAGCCGAAGACATCGTGCGAATGCATGTTGAGGAAGACCGCTTCGAACAGGCAAATAATCGAATCAATGAGCTTGAGCAATTAAGTGCCGGCGATACCGTTGCCCTGCCGGGAGCGGTTGAATTGCTCCACTCGCTCGCCGAGGGAATCTGGACGGTCTGCACCTCGGCGAATCCGAATCTCGGCCGGGCACGCCTAATTGCTGCCGGCCTGCCCGTGCCAGCTCAGTTGGTTACCGCTGCCGATGTTCAGCGAGGAAAACCGCACCCGGACCCATATCTGCTCGGTGCAGAAAGACTGGGTTTTTCCCCCGTTGATTGTGTGGTCTTTGAAGATGCGCTCGCCGGAATTGAAGCTGCAATTGAAGCTGAGATCGGCTTGGTTATTGGTGTCTCGAAAGTTGCACTGAAGACTCCGGCCGATATTGTTGTCAAAGACCTTCGGGGAATAACATTTGATGGCGACACACTTGTTATTCCTGACAAGAACAGATTGCGATAGGACAAAAAATGGCTGATGTAACTTATTACGGTGCTGACTGGTGCGTAGATTGTCGACGCTCAAAGGCTCTGCTAAACCGACTGGCCGTTGACTTTGACACCAAGGATGTCTCCGAAAGCGCTGAATTGGCCAGCGAGGCTGAGAACATAGCCGGTCGAAAAAACATCCCAGTTATTTTGTTTGCAGACGGCCACTTTTTGGTTGAACCAAGCGACAAAGAGCTTGAGGCCGCTCTCGCCGAGCGCAATCTCGCATAGGCATCCCGGTATAAGAACTGTTTTTGGCGAGACACTAGCCAAATGGCAAACCTTCAGGTAGCCTAATAACGTTACGAATTCGTGACAGTAGTCGTTTGCAGTACATCATTTTGAATCATGTGGCCACCTAAGTGCCACCGCTGAGATGTACCAGTCTTTTCCTCTAATTGAGATTCCGCCGTATTGCGGATGTTCTTCTCGTGTGTGGGTTTAGCGCTGTTCGACTAGC
>CAZIFS010000051.1:0-8844 GCA_964539165.1 uncultured Rhodoluna sp.
GGTTCCAACGACGGGTCTGGTGCCCGAAGTGCACGCCGCTGTCGAGCAGCTGGCGGATTGTTACTACTGCCATGAGCAGTCTCCTTTTTTTAAGGCGCGATGAAGCGCCACTCAGTTTGTGTTTCGAGCGGTTGCTCGAGACGCCTGGTGCCGGATCTGTTTCGCCGAATTGCTTCGGACCGAGTGAAACATGAATCTGATTCGACACGCGAAGTCGGCATGCTTTTTGAAGGTCAACTTAAAAAGTGGATTTCGCGAAGCTAGCCGCTTCTATAACTCTAGCAGCGACTCAACCGAGTTATCCACCGATTTCTCAATGTTTATAAGGATTATCTGTATTTTGACAGTCTAGGAAAATGATCACGAACATTCTCTGGAAGGCGACTGCACTGGCAATTTTGACGGTGGCGATCGGTGCAAACTTCAATTTTGATCTAGCCTCGGCAGAAGATCAAAAACAGAGGGATGATGATCAAATTTGGATCATGCCATTAGAGCCGCCAACCAGATTGGTGAACCCTTATCGACAACCGAGCAGCGACTACTCAGCAGGTCATAGAGGTGTTGATTTGGTTGCAAAAGTGGGTGAATCCGTGATTGCTCCGGCAGATGGTCGCATTTGGTTCTCTGGCAAGGTGGTGAATCGTCAAGTGCTCTCAATCTTGCACGCCAACGGTTATCTGACCGAGTATGAACCAGTTTGCAGTGAGTTTTCCGCTGGTCAAACTGTCAGAACCGGTGATCTAATCGGCGTTGTTTGCGAGGCACACGCAAACTACCGGGCTCATTGTTTATCCGAGGTTTGCATGCACTTCTCACTGAGATACTCAGGTGAATACCTGTCACCACTTGCTCTCATCGGTGGGTTGAATCCGAGCCGATTACTGCCGATCAGCGAGATTTAGGCACGAGGATGGGCATTTTTATAGCCATCTTTGAGCCTTTCAATCGAGACATGCGTATAAATCTGCGTTGTACCCAAGCTCGCATGCCCCAGAAGCTCTTGCACAGATCTAAGGTCGGCTCCCCCATCAAGCAGGTGAGTTGCTGCGCTGTGACGAAGAGAGTGAGGGCCGGTTGCTCCAGTTGGTGTTGACTCAAGGCAGGATGCAACCAGTCCATAAACCTGACGAACTCCAACACGTTTGCCTCGAGAATTCAAAAGAAGCGCACTGTGGCTTTGCTCTGATTCAAGTTTTGGTCTACCTTGGCGAATCCAGCTATCTAAAGCTTCGGCAGCCGGCTTGCCATAAGGAACCATGCGCACCTTTGAACCTTTTCCCAAAACCCGAAGCAGCGAGCGCCCATAATCAATGTCTTCGAGATTTATCCCGACTAGCTCGCTAACTCGAGCTCCGGTTGCGTACAAGAGTTCAAATATCAGCAAGTCTCGCATTCCCTGAGGATTATCGGAGGTCGCTTTCAATTGGAGACTCTCAAATACTTGAGCAAGGCTTTCACGAGAAACCACTGTTGGCAAGGCCTTGTTTTGCTTGGGCGTTCGAAGCCTGAGTCCAGGGTCTACCTCAAGCACCTGATTCTTGTGCAACCAAGCAGTAAAAGATCGAAATGCAGCACTCTTGCGAGCCAGGGTTGACTTTGCCAAGCCTGTTTCGCTCAGAGCCCAAAGGTAATCTCGCAAAAGATCGATTGAAATTTCCGCAGGTTTTTGAATGGCGCGGGATTGAGCAAAATCCAACAATTCCGATATGTCTGATCGGTAGGCCTTCAACGTGTTCGGTGAAAACCCTCGGGCGCCTGAAAGCTGCTGCTCATATTGAGCGAGCGCTTCGGCGAAAAGTAAGTTCACGTTTCAAACAATAGTTTGGCTTCGAGCCCAACCCGAGCCTTGGCGCACTATGAATCCTTCGAGTTCAAGTGAGCTAAGCGCAATATGCACCTCTGAGCGGGTTAATCCCGCTGTGGTAGCGATTTCAGGCGATTCGAGGGAGCCGAAACCTATTGCGTCATACGCTCTGGTTTCGAGAGCACCGAGTTCACGTACCTGCACTGCTATTTCATCTTGGGCTTGATTTGAAGTATCAGCTGAGCCTTCGTGACCAAAGAGCCTGCTTTCATCGTTTGCGAAGTATGTTTTTAGGTCTTCCACTCGAATCACCGGTTGAGCCAGACCATCTCGAATCAATTGATTGCACCCCACCGACATGGCAGAGGTGATCTGGCCCGGAACTGCAATGACTGTTCGCTCCAGCGCCAGCGCATGCCTTGCCGTGCTCAACGCTCCTGATCTCCAGTTTGCCTCTACTACTAAAGTGACCGGGCTGAGGACTGCAATCAACCGATTTCGCTGCAGAAATCTCCATTTGGTAGGTGCCGTTCCTGGCGGCATTTCACTGATTACTAATCCCTCCGTAGAAATTCTGTGTAGAAGTTCAGAATGAGCCGAGGGATAAAAACGATCAACCCCACCTGCCATTACAGCGATGGTTTTACCTTGAGTTGCCAGTGCAATGCTATGAGCTCGGCCGTCGACTCCAAGGGCACCGCCTGAGATTACACTGAGGCCCATCGCTGTCGCAGCAGCAACAAACTCGGCGGTTACTTCGCGGCCATAGGCAGAGATGGCTCTAGAACCAACAACAGCGATGGATGAATCAAGTCGTTCTAGGTTTGCAACTTTGCCCCTGCACCAAAGAACCATTGGAGAATGAACTCCAAGATCGAAAAGCTGAGACGGCCAAAAGTTAGAGACAGGAGAAACTGTTGAGCCGCCGAGACCCCTGACTAGCTCGAGTGTTGCTGACAATTCGGCAAGCGACTTGCGGCTCCCCCACCGCTCCAGACCATCTGCATAGGCGTTTTGAAACTCTTGTTCGCCAATAAATTCGATGTTGGGCTCACAACTTTGCTGCAACTCTTGGTATACGACTTGCGCAGAAGCACCGTGAAGTACAAGCTCTAAGGCCTTATCAGAGCCGAGAGACTGCACTAGAAAACCGGCAAGCCCGTCACCTGGCTCACACATAAGACTCCAAGCAAGATAAGCAAAATGTTGAGTGACTCGCTCTGGTTCAACACCAGGGCTAATTCCGTTTAGCAATGCAGCAATATGCTCGGTGGATATCTTCAAGTCAGCCACCTCAAACTCCAACCATCGGAGAATCGCTACCTCGAAGATATGCCGCCTCTACGATGTGTTCACGCCGGGGTTGGTCACAACCCGCGAGATCAGCAATCGACCAAGCTAACCTGAGGCAACGGTCATAACCGCGCATACTTATTTTGCCCTTGGCAAGTGCTCGATCAATTGGTTGGGTAACTTCGGAAGCAAGTCTCAGTTGCTTTCTAAGGTACGAGCCTGGAACCTGCACATTCAACGACCAAGGTGTCGCACTAAGTCGATCTGCCGCTAGTTCACGGGCACATTGCACCTGCTGTCTGAGCTGTTTTGAGGTCATTTGGTTTTCCTGAGCAGCCTCGAGATCAAGCGCCATTTGGCCAGCGTTCGCAGCCGATATAGCCAGCCGAATATCTATTCGATCGAGCAAAGGGCCACTTAGCTTATTTGCATATTTTCTCTTGGCTACCTCGCTGCAGGTGCAACCTCGGGCTTGCCCAAAGCTTCGGCCGCAGGGGCAAGGATTAGCTGCCAGCACCAGTTGGAACTTAGCCGGAAAACGTGCCGTTCCGGCGCTTCGGTTGATTAGCACCTCGCCAGATTCGAGTGGTTGCCGGAGTGCCTCTAAGACTGGTAATTGAAACTCCGGTGCTTCATCGAGAAAGAGAACGCCATTATTTGCTGTTGATATCAACCCGGGTCTGGGGAGCCCGACACCGCCACCCACGAGCGAACTCACTGATGCGGAATGGTGAGGTGCTTCGAATGGTGGGCGCTCTACTAAACCATTTAAGGCCACAACTGCCGACCTTCGATGATCAGCTATCGACAAAACCGCGGTGGTCTCGAGAGCCTCGGCCAGGGGCAAATTGGGCAGCAATGTGGGTAGGCGTTCGGCCAACATGGTTTTTCCTGCGCCAGGAGGCCCAACCATAAGCAGGTGATGGCCACCGGCGGCAGCAACGGTAAGGGCCCTGATCGCGTCTGCCTGACCGAGAATGTCAGAAACATCTATGTTTTCAAGGTTTGATTTTCCGGCAATATTTGACTCCGAAACTGTTGCAACAATTGGTTCTGGTTTTTGAATAACCAAATTCGCGCCGTGAATATTTGCAACTTCTGCCAGCGAATTCACTCCCATCACCTCGACGCCTGATACCAATTTGGCTTCTTCGAGATTGGCTGCAGGCACTATGGCTCTAGAGAATCCGAGCGACTTGGCCGATAAAAGTGAAGGCAAGACACCAGCCACCGATCGAACCGAGCCATCAAGCCCAAGTTCACCAAGGTGAATGTAATTTCGTACCGAATGGTGACTAATCTCGCTCGTAGCTGCCAATATCGCAACCGCAATCGATAAGTCAAAACTTGCGCCTTGCTTAGGAACCGATGCAGGAGACAAATTCACTGTCACTCTTCGAGCGGGCATTTTCAAACTACTGTTTTGAATTGCCGCCCGAACCCGGTCTTTAGATTCACTGAGACTTGCATCGGGAAGCCCGACCAGCACAAAACTTGGCAAATTACTCGAAATTTCAGCTTCAATTTCAATTAGAGTTCCTGCCAAACCAAGCAAACTTATTGCGAAACTCTTGGCAACGCTCATCAGTAAACCTGCTTTAGGTGTTCAATTGAAACTCTGCCGTGTGACACCAAAACTGCGATGGCATCTAGCCGAACATTCACTCCAGAAATCTCGTGAGTCGCGCACCATTGAGCAACTAACCTGCGCATTCGCGAGACTTTCTGAGGATTAATCGCCTCAAAAGGGTGGCCATAACCAGAACCACTTCGAGTTTTTACTTCAACAAAAACGAGCCGATTTGCATCTTGGGCAACTAAATCAATTTCACCCACCGAACATCGCCAGTTTCGCTCAACGATTTGATAACCCCGATCATTCAGGTAATCAGCTGCTCGATCTTCTCCGTATTTGCCTAAGGCTTGATTTGAAATCATCTAGCCAGCATTTCTTGCTTAAAGCCAAAATGAGCGCCTGCGCGCTCATCTGTGGAGAAAATCAACCGGACTGACGCTGTTAGTTTTCGCCGGCTGCAAATTCTTTCGGAAGGTTGAACGCGGCACCGGTCAGCTCTTCGACGTTGACGTCTTTAAAAGTTAGCACTCGCACATTCTTTACAAAACGGTCGGTGCGGTAGATGTCCCAGACCCAAACGTCTTTCATTGCCAACTCAAAATAAAAATCGTTTCCGGCGTCGACTCGCTTTAAATCAACCTCGTTGGCTAAATAAAAACGTCGTTCGGTCTCGATTACATACTTGAACGTGCCGACAACGTCACGATATTCGCGATAGAGCGCAAGCTCAGCCTCGCGGTCGTAGTCCTCGATCTCGTTCTCATCCATGGCTTAAGTCTAAATGCCTTCGAGAGTTGAGTTTTCAGCCAGAATTTTGGTGAGCCAAGTTAGTCGGTGTTCGCTGCTTGGCCCATGTTCATGAATGGCACGGATGTGGGCCTCTGAGGCATAACCCTTGTGTCCATCAAAACCATACGCCTGGTGCTGGTTAGCCAGACGAATCATCAAACTATCGCGTTGCACCTTTGAGATAACCGAAGCGGCAGCAACCGAAACACAATCGCGGTCAGCCTTGGTCTTCACCATCACTGGTATTCCCATTGCCTTTTCACCAAGCCAATTATGAGAACCGTCAAGGATAATTACCGCGCCATCTTGGGCAATCGCTTGGCGCAATAGTGAATCGTTTAGAAGTTCGCGTAAAGCCTCGGCACCCGCGGCGGCTAAGGCAGCCACGATTCCCTCGCTATCGATTCTTTGGGCAGAAACCATGCCTACAGCTGAGGCTTCGACCCAATCAGAAACCGGAGCAAGCAATTCATTGCGAACTTTTTCGCTGATTAATTTGGAGTCGCAAAGCTTTTCGGGCCAGGGTTGCGAATTGGCTTTGCCGTCGCGATCAATAAGCGCAACACCCACGGCAACAGGGCCAGCAATCGCGCCTCGACCAACTTCATCCATGCCGATAACAAACCTATGGCCAGCTGCCCACAGCTCGCGCTCTAAGTTAAGGCTTGGGTACGTCTTTGAAGACATCTGCGTAGTTGTCTAAAAATTTCCAGTGGGCCGAAGGCCAGCTGACCACTAGGGCACGGCCTACAACAAAGCTTTCGCCAACAAAACCTTTACTAGGCAAATCTTCGTGAAAGCGCGAATCTTGGCTATTTTCGCGGTTGTCACCCATTACCCAGATAGAGCCCTCAGGCACAACCACATCAAAGTCAATGCTCGAAGGTGGCACGTCGGTGCCCAGGTAAGTTTCGTCTATCGAAACGCCGTTGATCATGAGGTTGCCGTTTGCGTCGCAGCATTGAACGTGGTCTCCGGCAACACCGATTACGCGCTTCACTAGGTGCTGACTACTGTCTGGTGCAGCCAAGCCAAAGGCAGACAAGAACCACTCAACTCCAGCTTCTATTGGGTTTTTTTCATCTTCAACCACTGGACCAAGCCAGCCGCCGGGATCTTTAAAAACCACAATATCGCCACGTTGAATTGGCATTAGATCTGGAGTTAATTCATTCACGATGATGCGGTCATCGATCTGAAGAGTTTCGAGCATTGAACCCGATGGAATGAAGAATGACCTCAGCAAGAAAGTCTTGATTAACAGAGAAAGCACCAACGCAGTTCCGACAATTGCGACCAGATCAAAAATCAAAGAGACGAAAACGTTTCTTCGAAACTTTTTGAACTTGCCGTTGCCGGAAGTGCGTGGTGCTTTGCTTTGCGGGCTTATCAAAGACCCGAGGTTCTTCATGCTGTTAGGCGATTTAGATGTTGTCGCGCTTTTCGGCGATCTTCGCCTTCTTGCCGCGAAGGTCGCGCAAGAAGTAAAGCTTTGCACGGCGAACGTCACCGCGGGTAACAACTTCAATCTTCTCGATCACTGGTGAGTGAACTGGGAAGGTACGCTCAACGCCAACCTGGAAAGAAACTTTACGAACGGTAAAAGTCTCGCGAACTGATTCGCCTGAACGACGAATTACGATGCCCTGGAAAACCTGAACACGGCTGCGGTTACCTTCGATGATGTTTACGTGAACCTTTACGGTGTCACCAACACGAAACTCTGGGATGTCTGAACGCAGTGATGCTGCGTCTACTGAATCAAGAATGTGCATTTTGAATCACTCTCTGTCACTGCACGCAGGTCAACAACGGTTAGTTATAAGTTGAATGTTGTCTTTATTGCCAGACTCCCCTGCGGCAGAGCAACTAGTGGCGAACAACAGTCTCTAGTTTAGCCAAGAAAACTGAGATTCAGCAACGGTTGGCGCTTATTCACCAAGCAGGTCGGGGCGTACTTTTTTCGTTCGCTCTATTTGCTGTTCTCTGCGCCAAGCGGCAATGGCTGCATGGTTTCCACTGGTTAGAACCTCGGGTACATCCATGCCTCGCCAATTAGACGGCTTGGTATAACTCGGGTATTCAAGCAAGCCGTCAGAATGCGATTCTTCAATTAGGCTTTCGGCGTTGCCAATAACCCCTGGGATAAGCCTCACGATGGCCTCGGTCATTGCAATTGCAGCGACCTCACCGCCATTCAGAACGTAGTCGCCAAGGCTGATAAGTCTCACACGCGCTTTTGTCGACGCGTATTCAACTACACGCTGATCAATTCCCTCGTAGCGGCCACAGGCGAACACAATGTGGTCTTCTTTAGCCAGCTCGTAGGCAGTTGCCTGTTTAAATTGCTCACCAGCTGGCGAAGTAAAAATGACGGTGCAGTTGCCGTCTTCAGGCAAAATCGCATCAAGCGCTTCGCCCCAAGGCTCTGGTTTCATCAACATGCCAGCACCGCCACCATATGGGCTGTCGTCTACTGTCTTGTGCTTGTCGTGAGTGTAATCACGAAGGTCGTGCGCCTCAAAGTTGATTAGGTTCTTTTCGCGGGCCTTGCCCAAAAGCGAAAGATCAAGCGCCTTGAAGTAGTCCGGAAAAATCGTGACAGCGTCGATACGCATTTTCGATTACTCCGACTCTTGTGCCTGGTCTGAGTCGAAGGCAGGTTCGTCTTCTGAGTCTTCGTCGGCAATTTCTTCAAAAAGACCGCCAGGAGGAGTGATTTGAACCTCACCCTTCACAACATCAACCGATGGAGCAAAAGCCTTGATAAAAGGCAAAAGCACTTCGCCCGATGCAGTTTTGATGGCCAAACAGTCTTGAGCTGGCAGGTGGTCAACGCGAACGACTTTGCCAATTTCTTGTCCGTCACGGATTACCTTGAGGCCAACGAGTTGGTGGTCATACCAAGCGTCAGGCTCTTCAGGTAGCACCTCAGTGTCGGCGTTCACCAAAAGAATCGCCTTGATTAGAGTCTCAGCTAAGTTTCGGTCTTCTACATTTTCAAGAAAAAGAACCGGGGCCTGGTTGTAGTAACGGAGTTCTTTTACGGTTACGGTTTTGCCGAACCAAGGTGAAGAATCAGGAACCTGAAGTTCTAGAACGGCTCCGGGCGCAAAGCGAACATCCGGGCTGTCTGTATATAACTCGAGTTTGAAAGCACCCTTTAGGCCATGGGCCTTGACCAGGCGACCAACTCGGAGCGTTGTCTTATTAGAAATCTGTGTCCACCACGTCAACGCGGACTTTTTTGCCATCGGCTAGGGCGTTCACAAGTGTGCGAAGCGCCTTGGCGGTGCGGCCGTTGCGCCCGATCACTCTACCCAGGTCGTCTGGGTGCACGTGAACCTCAAGCAAGTCTCCTCGCGAGGTTGAGCGTGCA
>CAZIFS010000052.1:0-8758 GCA_964539165.1 uncultured Rhodoluna sp.
ACCGTCAGAACTTTGCCTGGGCAATGCCTAGCTCGGCCAATAGCCCGGTGTTTGTTTTTGATTCACTCGGCAAGCAGGTGCAATTTGCATCTGGTTGGCTACATGGCCTAGAGCGCTCGCAATTTTCAGTAAGCCCAGAAGGAAGTCGCGCAGCGGTAATCGCCGGCAGCGGCGCAAACCGGCGCCTGTATGTGATGTCAATCATCCGTGACCAGTTCGGAAAGCCAATTAGTTTCGGACTGCCGATTAAGCCTTTTGGTGAAAGTTCGAGTGTCACCTCGGTCAGCTGGGTTGGCCTAACTTCGCTAGCGATTCTTGATCAGGGGCTAGGTGAATACACCACACCGAAGATTCTGACTATCGGCGGTTTGTCACGCGCTTTGCCTCAAGTTTTGCATGCCAAAGCCATCATCGGTTCTAACCCAATTAGTTCACTGTTCATTCAGACTGAAGAAAACGAGTTCTTCCAATACCGCTCGGCATTCTGGTCTAAGGTCAGCTCAAATGTACTGGCCATGCATTTTCCTGGCATGTAACTTCTCCACAGATTGGCCATCGGGGCTCCTCTCTCGAAAAGTTTGCGCAGTCTTGAACTGTGAACCTCTTGGATGAATTTCTCGACATGTTTTTGCCTACCCGCTGTGCTCTGTGCAATCGGTCGGGAAGCCCAGTATGTGAGTCATGCCTTTCAAGTTACGCCGGTTCACCATTTGAGGTTCGGCGTTCTGGGATATTTGGGTTTGCGATGGTGGATTATTCAACCGAGGTAGCCTCCTTGATTGAGCAGTTCAAAGAGCGCGGCCAGACCAGCATTTTTCGCTCATTCAGTACTCTGATGAGCAAAGTCTTGCTTTTTGGTATGGCAGCGGCCAATCTGCAACCGCTGGAACGATTGGTGCTGGTTCCGGTGCCCAGCAGTCGGGCTGCCGCGCTCAAACGAGGTTTTCAGCCAGCTCGAGAAATAGCCGCACCGATGGTGGCTGCGTTGCGAAGGTCTGGAACATCAGTGGGCCTAGTCAACGCACTGCGTTATCAACGTGAGGTTCTCGATCAATCTGGGCTAACTATCACCGACCGATCGAAAAACCTTTCCGGAGCCATGAGAAGCCGGTTTAGCCTAACCGGCTTGGCCGTGGTGCTGGTAGACGATGTGTGCACCACGGGAGCAACCTTGCTCGAGGCTGCTCGGGCATGTGAGGAGGCAGGGGCATCCGTGAAATTTTTCTGCACATTTGCTGAGACAAAACGAAAATTTGCAACATGAAATCGATTTTGGGTATAACTTTTGTTTCACGGGCAATGTCGCCCGACGATGGAGGTCATCATGGAAATTAACATCTCGGCACGAAACCTAAGCGTCTCAGACCGATTCCGCGAATATATTGCAGACCGCACCCACAAAGTTGAGCAGTTGTCGCACAAGGCTCAATCTTTTGACATCAAGGTGACGCGTCATGATCACAGCCGAACCTCCGGCCCCGAAGATCAGGTAGAGCTCACAGTTTTCGAACCGGGCCACGTGGTTCGTGCTGAAGCTCACGCAGGAGACAAGTTCGCAGCCTTTGACATCGCATTCGGAAAGTTGACTGAGAGACTTCGTCGTGCAGCAGATCGTCGCAAAATTCACCACGGCCACCACGGATCAATCGGCACCAGCGAGCTTACGGCACATGATTTTGCCGAACTCGACATTCGACCAGTTGATGCCGACGTGCTGCTTGGTCAAGCAAAGGTCACAGACCAACTCGAAGCCGATGTAGACCTAGGCGAAAGCCCGGTAGTAATTCGCCGTAAAGAATTCGCTGGAACACCAATGACAGTCGATGATGCTTTGTATCACATGGAGCTGATCGGTCACGATTTCTACTTGTTCCTAGACTCAGAAACTTCAAAGCCGAGCGTGGTTTACCGACGCAAAGGCTGGAATTACGGCGTTATTACCCTTTCCTAACGTTTACTGAGAATTAGCCATACTGCAGGGCTCAACCGGTCTCCGGTTGGGCCCTCGGGCTAAGATTGATGAAGTAATAACAAACGGTATGGAGCATAATTTTGGCATCAATCATCGAGAAACTTCTTCGCGCCGGAGAAGGTCGTATCCTTGCTCGTTTGCGTAATTATGCCGAGGCTGTAAATGCTCTGGAAGAAGACTTCAGTCACCTCAGTGACGAGGAGCTGCGCGGCGAAACTGAGGTTTTGCGCGAGCGCTATGCAGCAGGCGAAAGCCTTGATGACCTGTTGCCTGAGGCCTTCGCTGCCGTTCGTGAGGCATCAAAACGTACCCTGGGTTTGCGTCACTTTGACGTACAACTAATGGGTGGCGCCGCTCTTCACCTGGGCAACATCGCCGAGATGCGCACCGGTGAAGGTAAGACTCTGGTTGCAACCCTGCCGGCTTACCTAAACGCCATCGCCGGTCGCGGTGTGCACGTGGTTACTGTTAATGACTTCTTGGCTTCATACCAGAGTGACCTGATGGGTCGCGTGTTCCGTGCCCTCGGAATGACCACCGGTTGCATCATCTCTGGCCAAGAGCCAGCTGAGCGTCGCGAGCAGTATCTTGCTGACATCACGTATGGAACCAACAACGAATTTGGTTTCGACTACCTTCGCGACAACATGGCTTGGCAGCAGTCTGACATGGTTCAGCGTGGCCACTTCTTTGCAGTTGTCGATGAGGTTGACTCAATTCTGATCGATGAGGCTCGTACCCCACTGATTATTTCTGGCCCAGCTTCAGGCGAGGCAAACCGCTGGTTTGGCGAGTTCTCAAAGATTGCCGAAAAACTGCAGCCGGTTATTGATTACGAAGTTGATGAGAAGAAGCGCACCGTTGGAATTCTCGAACCAGGAATCGAGAAGGTAGAAGATTACCTAGGTATCTCTAACCTTTATGAGTCGGTTAACACCCCGTTGATTTCATTCTTGAATAACTCGATCAAGGCCAAAGCCTTGTTCAAGCGCGACAAAGACTACGTGGTCATGAATGGCGAGGTTTTGATCGTCGATGAGCACACCGGCCGCATCCTTGCTGGTCGTCGCTACAACGAGGGTATTCACCAGGCGATTGAGGCCAAAGAGGGCGTTGAAGTCAAAGCTGAAAACCAGACCTTGGCTACAGTGACTCTTCAGAACTACTTCCGCCTATACAAGAAGCTATCGGGCATGACCGGTACCGCCGAGACCGAAGCTGCTGAATTTATGAGCACTTACAAGCTTGGTGTTGTACCTATTCCAACTAACCGCTCGATGGTTCGAATCGACCAGCCTGACTTGATTTATAAGAACGAAGAGGTCAAGTTCAACCAGGTGGTAATTGACATCACCGAACGCCACAAGGCGGGCCAGCCAGTTTTGGTTGGTACCACCAGCGTGGAGAAGAGCGAATACCTTTCGAAGCTTTTGGCTAAGGCTGGGGTAAGACACGAAGTATTGAACGCCAAGAACCACGCTCGTGAAGCAGCCATCGTTGCCCAGGCTGGTCGCCTAGGCGCCGTAACTGTGGCAACCAACATGGCTGGTCGAGGCACCGACATCATGCTTGGCGGAAACGCCGAATTCATGACCGTGGAGGCTTTGAACAAGCGCGGCCTTCACGCGGATGAAACTCCAGAAGAGTATGAAGCAGCTTGGGCAACCGAGTTCGCAAAGATCAAAGAAGAAGTTAGCGTCGAAGCCGAAAAGGTTCTTGAAGTTGGCGGTCTTTATGTTCTGGGCACCGAGCGTCACGAGTCTCGTCGAATCGACAACCAGCTTCGTGGCCGAGCAGGTCGCCAGGGCGACCGCGGTGAGTCTCGTTTCTACCTTTCGCTTACTGACGACCTTATGCGTCTGTTTAATTCAGGTGCCGCCAGCGCTTTGATGAACCGTTCGGGTGTGCCTGATGAGATGGCTATCGAGTCAAAGGTAGTCAGCCGCGCTATTGCCAGCGCTCAATCTCAGGTAGAGGGTCGCAATGCTGAGGTTCGAAAGAACGTTCTCAAGTATGACGACGTTCTAAACCGTCAGCGCGAGGCTATTTACAGTGACCGCCGTCACATCCTTGAAGGCGATGACATCGGCGAACGCGTTCAGTCGTTCATGTCTGATGCAATCACCGCAGTTGTTGAAGGTCACATTTCTGACCACGCAGGTCAAGACTGGGATCTAGAGGCTCTTTGGGCTGAACTCAAGACCATTTATCCAATCGGTCTAGAAATTCAAGAAGTTTTGGCCGAGGCGGGTAACCGTTCACGCTTGACCTCAGCGTGGTTGACCAAAGAAATCATCAGCGACCTGAAAATCGCCTACGCTGCTCGCACCGCGACCATTGGTGAAGGTGCAATGCGTGAGCTTGAGCGTCGAGTTGTGCTTTCGGTTGTTGACCGCCGCTGGCGCGATCACCTGTATGAAATGGACTACCTCAAAGAGGGAATTGGCCTTCGTGCAATGGCTCAGCGCGACCCGTTGGTTGAATACCAACGTGAGGGTTACGGCATGTTCCAGCAGATGATGGGCGCAATCAAAGAAGAAATCACTGGCTTCTTGTTCAACTTAGAGGTTGAGGTCAAGCAAACTCCACGCCCAAGCGCAGAGCAGCTAACCTACATCGCACCGAATGAAGATGGTGCGCCTGAGGCGCATTCAGCCAACGAAAACGCTGCCCCTACCAACTCAAAGCCTGAGTCTGGTGGCCAGGGCAGCGCGTTCTTTCGTAAATAGAAACTAAAGGATTGATAAAGCGGTGGCTCGCCAGCGCTGGTTTATTCCTTCTAGTCGAATGCTGACGGCGCGAGAGCGTTTTTGGCCGTTGAGAACGACAACTGACTCAATTACGCCGTCGCGCGGCGAGGTGCTCATCATCTTTTGAACGGCAAACATTTGATGATGTGCCTTTTGCCCCTTTGCTTCTCTGCTTTGCTGGGCTTCGATAGCGCGCTTAGATAGCCGCTGATAAACATCATCTGACAGCAATCGGGCCAGCTGATCTACCTGCCGCATACCCGAAATAACCTCGACAACCCCCGTAGCCAAGATTTGAAGACTTTGCTCTGGATTCGGCAGGTCTGCTGTGCCCGTGTATTGGGCGCCAAAAAACTCTGCTGACTCAATCAGATTGCGCACATTGCGCTTTTTGCGTTCCGGGTCGCCCCGGTTTGGAATCTCTCTTGCCATGGACTTTCCCCTTCGTCCGTTTGAACCCACAACTCCTGTAGGAATTCTGACGCTATTGGGCGTTGGCATGCGTGCGCAATGGTTTGAGGTATCTTGTGGATAACTTTTCGCAAAAGCTTATTTCTAAACCAAAATCACACCATGAACCTTGATGCAGTTTTCGAAGATCTTGAAGCTAAATATGCAGCGGAACTGGGTGCTAGGCAGCCATCGGGTAGCGACAACCAGGATTGCCAAAAAACCTCGGCGATGATTGATGACAAGCTGCGGATAGTTGAAGTTCAGACCGCCAGGGGCATCCGTGAAGAATTAATCGCACCTCTGATAGGCAAGGATTTCATCGCTGGGATGGACCTGTATCGACCTATCTGGGTCGTCTATAAAACGGGCAGCCTGGCCAGCGTCGAATTCAAGCTCGGAGATCAACCACAATTGCCGAAGATTCGGTTTAGCCATCGCGGTGTTGGTGCCATGCTCGATCTTTTGCCGCAATTTGGGCCGATAAGTTGGCGGGTGGCCTTGGTGCGAGATGCGGCGCTGAAGACTGGGCAATTCATAAAACACTCGGATGAGTTTTTGTTCGTGCAGACCGAAAAAACAGAGGTAGCAGTGCCGATTGCAGGTCTTGAGGTGCTCAGATTTGAGTCTGTGGATAATTTCGGCGGCGATTTTGCATATGAACTGAACTAAAGCCATGAGAAAAAATAATGCGGCCCTTCGCGCCCCAGGGCGAAAATTCAAGTTGTTTTTGATTGCCGGCCTAATGATGCTTTCAGCTGTAGCTTTGCTTTGGTTTACCGTGCAGTCTGAGCGAGTGACCACGACGGTGCTTGTTGCCGCAACAGATTTACCGGCCGGCGCCCAGATTGAATCGGGCCAACTAAAGAGCGTCCAGATGAATCTCGGGCTTAGTCGAGGTGAATACTTGTCGCCGAATGACCTTCCGGATGGAGCATACGTTTTGGTGCCGGTTGGTGAAGGTCAATTAATTGCCAAAAGCAATGTCGCGGGAACGGCGATTGATGCGAGGGTGCCGGTTGTTTTCACTCCCTCAATGGCCCTTCCCAAGGGCCTGGGGCCGGGTGATTCTGTGGATGTCTGGGTGGCAGAAAAGAATGTCGACAGAACCTTTGGCACTCCTTACGCGATGATTCTCTCTGCAGAGGTTTCAAACGTGACCGAACCCACCGGTGTGATGGCAAATGGCGTGGCTCAGGTAGAACTCAGTGTTCCGGTTGATGCGGTTTCACCTGTGCTGGCCGCGATCGCGAATGAGTCTGCACTATCCATTATTTTGCGACCAACGCTTGCCGATGGGTAGTGCCCAAATCATCGGCATCTGGTCAGCGGGTGGTGCTGCCGGAAAGTCCTCAATTGCACTTGGCCTCGCCGCCGAATTAGCAACTGCCAAACAACAGGTGCTTCTGATTGACGCTGATATCTATTCGCCGAGTTTGGCATTAATGCTCGGATTAGTTGATCACTCTGCGGGTCTGGCAGCGGCCTGCCGTATAGCTTCACAAGATCGATTTAACCAATTTGAACTTGAGAGACTTTCGGTTCGCGTTCCCGTGGGTGGCCAAGAATTCAGCCTCATGACCGGCATGGCTTCTGCAAGTCGCTGGCCAGAGGTTTCACCTGAGCGATTTGAGAATTTGCTTGAGAGTATCCGTGATGAATTTGATTTCATAATTTGCGATTTGGCTTCGAACATCGAGCCTGGCATCAGACAACAGGGGAGTGGTCAGGAGAGAAACGCTCTTACCCGCTCGGTCTTGAAAGCTGCGGAGCAAATTATCGCTGTGTGTATTGGCGACCAAGTTGGTATTTCTCGTTACCTGCAGCAGTTGCCAGAATTGATTGACCTTCGGCCAAAAGGTGAGGTTTACACTCTGGTGAATCGCCTTAGAACATCAGTGCTTGGCGCAAACGCCAAACAGCAAATCTCTGAAACTCTCGTCAGGCTTGGCCAGGTTTCACCCGACGGATTCATTCCCGATGATTCAACCGCTTTTGACTTGGCGTTAAAAAATGCTCTGCCGATTTCCATAGCGAAGCGAGGTTCGCCGGCCAAGCAAGCAATTGAGTTGTTTGCGAGAACTCAGTTGCTGGGGCAACGCTCAAACTTAGACAAACGCCTGACTAAACTCGGTTAGGTGTCTACGCTTAGCGAATTAGTAAAGGCCCATCAGGGGCAGAGCAGCCATGCTGAAATTGAATGGCTGCAGCTGCTCATGGCCGACTGGCAACTCGTTGCCGACCTAGTTTTCGCCGACTTAGTGCTTTGGATTCCTGACTCCAAAGGCGGCTTCATTGCCGCTGGCCACGCCCGCCCTTCAAGCGACGCCACCATTTTTTATCGTGACATCACTGGCTCGCAGATTCGAAAAGACTGGGCACAGCAGGTCAAGTCGGCTTTTGACGACGGTCAGGTTGTTGAAGATAGAACAACTTCAACTGAAGATGGTTTGACCACACGACTTACGGCGATTCCGGTGCGCAGAAAACTTTCGACTAAGTCTGAAGAGGTGTCTAAGTCGCCAATCGCAGTTGTTACCAGACACACCAACCTCAGTGAGGTTAAGGTTCCTAACCGCCTGCAGTTGAATTACTTGGCCTGTGGTTATGAATTGCTAACCATGATGTCCGAGGGAAACTATCCAGATTTCAGCAACCCAACCGGCCCTCGCCGAGGCGCACCTCGTGCGAACGATGGCCTGTTGCGTCTAGACGTTGAAGGTGTGGTTACCTTTGCTAGCCCAAACGGGCTTTCGGCCTTCAACCGACTTGGAATCAAAGGCGAGCTTGAGGGCCAATCGCTGGCCACCGCCTCGACTCCTGTTCTTAAAGATCGCAACGTAGACGAATCTCTCCCACTGGTTCTCACCGGGCGTGCTCCTTGGCGAACCGACATGGAATCGCGCAACGTTACTTTGACAGTGCGTGCGATTCCGCTTCGCAAAGGCGCTGAACGAACTGGCGCAATTGTTCTTTGTCGCGATGTGACTGAGTTGCGCCGCCAAGAGCGTGAACTGATCACCAAGGATGCCACTATCCGTGAAATTCACCACCGTGTGAAGAACAATCTTCAGACCGTCGCGAGTTTGCTAAGAATTCAAGCTCGACGAAGCAAAAGCCAAGAGGCTAAAGAGTCGCTTCAGCAGGCGATGAGACGGGTTTCTGCTATTGCGCTGGTGCACGACACCCTTTCAGAGGGTTTGAACCAAGACGTGAATTTTGATGAGGTCTTTGACCGTATCTTGATGTTGGCAACCGAGGTGGCTTCGAGTATGAACACTTCGGTCAAGACAATCCTGGACGGAAAGTTTGGTCAGTTGAAGAGTGAGCTGGCAACCCCGCTTGCAGTGGCTCTTACCGAGGTAATCACCAACGCGGTCGAGCATGGGTTGGCCGACAGAAGTGGCGTCGTCGCAGTTAACGCCGAACGCAAGGCAAAGCAACTGATAATCACTGTTTCAGACAATGGCAAAGGTCTCGAGGGCGGCCAAGTTGGTGCTGGATTGGGAACTCAGATAATCCGCACCCTAATTGAGGGTGAACTTCGGGGAACGATTTTTTGGTCTTCGCCAAGCGATGGTGGCGC
>CAZIFS010000053.1:0-7820 GCA_964539165.1 uncultured Rhodoluna sp.
GCTACTTCCAGGATGACGTGCTTCGCGAAGACAAGCTTGTTCCAGAAGGCATTGAGGGTCGCGTGGCATACCGCGGTTCAGTTGCATCTGTAGTGCACCAGCTAATCGGTGGCCTTCGTGCCTCGATGGGTTACGTGGGTGCCGAAAACATTCCTCAGCTTCAGGAGAAGGGCAAGTTCGTTCGCATCACAGCTGCCGGACTAAAAGAATCTCACCCGCACGACATTCAGATGACTGTCGAAGCTCCAAACTACGGAACCCGCTAAACGCGGATTAGGAAACAGAACTCATGAGTGAAATCGAAATCGGTCGCGGCAAGCGCGGCAATCGTGCCTGGGCATTCGACGACATCGCTATCGTGCCGTCACGACGCACCCGCGACCCTCGCGATGTTTCGACCGCCTGGAAAATCGATGCTTATGAGTTCGACCTGCCTGTGTTGGGTGCGCCAATGGACTCAGTCGTTTCACCTGATACAGCAATTGCCATCGGCAAGCTCGGCGGTCTCGGTGTTCTAGACCTTGAAGGCCTGTGGACTCGCTACGAAGACCCAACCCAGCAGCTAAACGAGGTTGCCAAGCTTTCTCCTGAATCTGCTACCAAGCGCATGCAAGAGATTTATGCAGAGCCAATCAAGGCTGAACTGATTCGCGATCGAATCGCTCAGATTCGTGCAGCTGGTGTGACCGTTGCCGGTGCACTAACCCCGCAGCGTGCTGCCGAGTTCAGCGACACCGTCATCAAGGCGGGTCTCGACATGTTCGTCATCCGTGGCACAACCGTTTCGGCTGAGCACGTTTCACGAAACTCAGAACCGCTAAACCTAAAAGAGTTCATTTACAAGCTCGAGGTGCCGGTAATCGTCGGCGGCGCAGCAACCTACACCTCGGCTCTCCACCTGATGCGCACCGGTGCTGCTGGTGTTCTAGTTGGCTTCGGTGGCGGCGCAGCTTCGACAACTCGCCGCGTTTTGGGCATTCACGCCCCAATGGCAACCGCAGTTGCTGATGTTGCTGGTGCTCGTCGTGACTACATGGATGAATCTGGCGGTCGCTATGTTCACGTAATCGCCGATGGCGGTCTTGGTACCGCCGGTGACATCGTGAAAGCCATCGCAGTTGGTGCCGATGCAGTGATGCTCGGTTCAGTTCTTGCTCGTGCCGAAGAGGCGCCTGGTCAAGGCTGGCACTGGGGTCAAGAGGCTTTCAACCAAGAGTTGCCGCGCGGCAACAAGGTTGAGGTCGGAACCTCTGGCACACTCGAGCAGATTTTGGTTGGCCCGTCTTCGAAGGCTGACGGAACAACCAACCTAATGGGTTCACTTCGCCGTTCGATGGCAACCACCGGTTACTCAGATGTCAAAGAGTTCCAGCGCGTTGACGTCGTAGTTGCCCCATATCACGTTTAGGCAAAAGCATGCCAGCAAAGGCGCCAACCTTCTTCTCTGTCGCAAGGCAGCCGAAGTGGATTGGCGCTTTATTGCTCTCGCTCATGGTGGCAGCAGTTTTCGCAGCACTGGGTCAATGGCAGCTTGAACGAAGTTTTACTAAAAACACTCCAGGTCAAACCCAAGAGCTTCCGGTTGAAACCGTGAACCTAATGCTCGACACTGAACATGTTTTTATCGTCGAAAACCGATTGCAGTCGAATGAACTCGGGTTCTGGCTGATCTCAGGCGCCCACGACGAAGCCGGAAAATCGCTCACGGTCGCGCTCGGCTGGGGCGAAAACCTTGCTGAACTGGTTGCTGACCGAGAGGCGCTCATGCAATCAGTGCAGGCCCAGGCATTCATGCCGCACAAGGGAATTTGGGTGCCAACCGAGGCGCCGCAACAGACTAATGTCGAGCAGCCATTTTTGCTCAAGTCAGTATCGCTAGCCCAACTTATTAATCTTTATGACCTAGACGCCGGCACCGAGTTGTACCCAGATGTATTTGTGCTCGCCCAAGACTTTCAGGTTAACAGCGGAAAGCTAGAACAAATTAAAGTCACCTACGAGCAAGGCGGCGCAAGCATCAATTGGCTGAGCGCTTTCTATTTTCTAGAGTGGTGCCTCTTCGCCGGTTTTGCGGTCTTCCTTTGGTGGCGCCTGGTCAAAGATGAGCAAATTCGCCTTCAACTCGAAACGGTAAACTAGAGGCATGACTTTGGCCCCTCTTCCCGAGCAAATTCCAACCATCCGCGGTGTTTTGAAGTATTTCAAAGTGACTTCTTATATCACCGGTGTGTTCTTGATTTTGATCATGGTTATGTGGGCAATTCGCTTGAGCGTTCATGCCGACCTGTGGCTTGCTGGCCCTGATGGTTTTCTAGCATTGGCGTTTTATTCAGAGGGTGCTGACGGCGTCAAAGTAGGGTTACCAACCAATGGCTTTAGCCTCACCTCGGTCTCACTAATTGTTCATGGATGGCTCTATGTTGCCTACCTATTTGGCGATTTCAGATTGTGGACTCTGCTGCGCTGGAGCTTCACCCGATTCCTGATTATTGCTCTCGGTGGAATCATTCCATTTCTTTCATTCTTTACCGAAAAATACTTCGCCAAGGTTGCCGAAGCCGATCTGAAAAAGGTTGTCTAAATGACCCAATCAACAAATTCACGTCCGGTTCTAGTCGTCGACTTTGGTGCACAATACGCCCAGTTGATCGCTCGTCGCGTTCGCGAGGCTTCGGTCTACTCAGAGATCGTTCACCACAATGTGACCGCTGCTGAAGTAGCCGCCAAGAACCCTCTGGCCATCATCCTTTCTGGTGGCCCGTCTTCGGTTTATGAAGCTGGTTCCCCAAAGCTTGACCCAGCCATCCTTGAATTGGGTGTGCCGGTTCTGGGTATTTGCTACGGTTTTCAGACTCTGGCCAATGCTCTTGGTGGCACAGTCGAACCAACCGGCATTCGCGAATATGGTGCAACTGAACTCTCGGTTATCTCAGGCGGAGAAATTCTTGAGGGTCAGCCAGCTCAACAAATCTGTTGGATGAGCCACGGCGACCAGGTAACCAAGGCCCCTGCTGGCTTTGAGGTATTGGCTTCAACCGCGATTACTCCTGTGGCTGCCTTCGCTAACCACGAGAAGAAGATTTATGGCGTTCAGTGGCACCCAGAGGTGAAGCACTCGCAGTTTGGTCAAGACGTTCTAGTGAACTTCTTGCACAATGCCGCTGGTATTCCGGCTGACTGGAATTCTGGCAACGTGATTGCCGAGCAGGTTGAGAAGATTCGTGCGCAGGTGGGCGATGCCCGCGTTATCTGTGGCCTTTCTGGCGGCGTTGACTCTGCCGTTGCAGCCGCGCTGGTTCACAAAGCTGTTGGAGACCAATTGGTCTGCGTGTTCGTGAACCACGGCCTACTTCGCCAAGACGAGGCTGAGCAGGTTGAGCGTGACTATGTTGCGGCAACCGGAATTCGCCTGGTTACCGTGAACGTTGAAGAGAAATTCTTGAACGCGCTAGCCGGAGTTAGCGATCCAGAGACTAAGCGAAAGATTATCGGCCGCGAGTTCATCCGCACCTTCGAAGAGGCTCAAGCAGCGCTTTACGAAGAGTCGAAAGCCGACAACCGACCTATTAAGTTCTTGGTTCAGGGCACTCTTTATCCAGACGTAGTTGAATCGGGTGGCGGCGCTACCGCAGGCATTAAGAGCCACCACAACGTTGGCGGTTTGCCAGACGACATTGAGTTCGAGCTTGTTGAACCTCTTCGCACTCTCTTCAAGGATGAAGTTCGCGCCATCGGTGCCGAACTTGGTTTGCCAGCTGAGATTGTTCAGCGTCAACCGTTCCCAGGCCCAGGCCTAGGTATTCGCATCGTCGGAGAAATCACCAAAGATCGCCTAGACCTTCTGCGCAAGGCAGATGCGATTGTTCGTGCCGAGCTAACCGCTGCCGGTCTAGATTCTGAGATCTGGCAGTGCCCAGTTGTGCTACTTGCCGATGTACGCTCGGTTGGTGTTCAGGGCGATGGCCGCACCTATGGCCACCCAATTGTGCTTCGACCAGTTTCTTCTGAAGACGCAATGACCGCAGACTGGACCCGCGTTCCTTACGAAGTTCTTGCGAAAATCTCGAACCGTATCACCAACGAGGTTGACGGCGTAAACCGAGTCGTTCTCGACGTCACATCTAAGCCACCTGGCACCATCGAGTGGGAATAACAAAACCGGTGCTCGTTTTTGGGCACCGCGGAGCCTGCGGTTATCGACCAGAAAATACCCTCGAGTCTTTCGAGTTGGCGTTTATTCAGGGTGCCGATGCAATCGAGTGCGACGTTGTTCCGACCAAAGACGGACATTTGATTGTTCGTCATGACTCGTGGCTTTCTGACACCACCGACATTGCCGAACACCCTGAGTTTGCCGATCGCAAGCGCGAGGGCTTAGTTGGTTGGCAAATGACCCGCCAAGACTGGTTTGTCGAAGACTTTACGCTCGCTGAAATCAAGACGCTTCGTGCTACCGAAAGGCTCGCTGATTTGCGCCCGGGTAGCGCAAAGTTCAATGGCCAATTCGAGATTCCATCCTTGGATGAATTTCTCGCCGCATCGTTCAACGATGGCAAACACCTAATCATCGAGATCAAACACGGATCTCACTTTGCGCTGCTTGGCTTTCCGGTGGCCGCCATCCTCGCTCGAATTTTGGGTGAAAGCGATTGGCGCGAGCGTGGCATAACGCTAACCATCGAGTCGTTTGACGCCGCGGTGCTATCGCAGGCTAAACGCCTGTGTGGCGACATCGCAAAATATGTATTTTTAGTCGAGAGCTGGGGCATGCCCAGCGACCGCACCGACTTGGGCGTCTCAGTTTGGCTTGACGAAATCGCTAGCAAGTTTGACGGTGTCGGCATCGAGGCCAAACAACTTTTTGATGATGGCTCATTGGTGAAAAAAATGCATGACCGGAATCTCTTGGTTTATGCCTGGACGGCCAAGGTTGAAGAGGCAGTTGCCAGCATTGAAGAGTATTACGTTGGTTTCATTAATCTGGGCACGGATGGAATCTTTGCCGACCAGCCCGACCTGCTTGCCGAACTTGTCGCAGGGCTGTCCTAAACTTGCGTAGTTATGTCTGAGTTAGATATTTTTTCAAACGCCTTTGGCGCAAGCGAACGCCTTGTTGAAGGCTTGAATCCGCAGCAAAAAGCTGCCGTTGAGTACCGCGGCCCAGCTTTGCTTATCGTTGCCGGAGCAGGATCAGGCAAAACCCGAGTTCTTACCCACCGCATCGCTCACCTGTTGGCAAATCGAGAGGCCTGGCCTTCTCAGATTCTGGCCATCACCTTCACTAATAAAGCCGCTGCTGAAATGCGTGAACGAGTCAAAGACTTGCTGGGCGAAGCAGCTGATGGAATGTGGCTCAAGACCTTTCACTCGGCGTGTGTGCTAATTTTGCGTCGCGAGGCAGAACGTCTTGGGCATGATTCAAATTTCACCATTTATGACTCGGGCGATAGCCGAGCGATTCTCAAGCGATTGATCAAAGACACTGCGGCCGATATTCACAAGTTGACTCCAGCCGGTGTTGCCGCAGCAATTTCTAATGCCAAAAATGAACTTGCAGATGCTGAATCATTCGCCCGCAACATCGATCAAAATGATCCAGTTGCTCGTGCGATTTCTGAAATTTTTACTCGCTATCAGGCAGAACTTCGAAAGAACAATGCCTTCGACTTTGATGACCTCATCGGCGAAACAGTTCACCTGTTCCGGGCTTTTCCTGATGTTTTGGCTCGCTATCAAGACAAGTTCAAGCACATTCTGGTTGATGAATATCAAGACACCAACCACGCTCAATACGCGCTAATCAAAGAGCTAGCCGCTAAAGCATCGCTAACCGTGGTGGGTGACTCAGACCAGTCGATTTATGCCTTCCGTGGCGCTGATATTCGAAACATTACCGAGTTTGAAAAAGACTTTGGTGGCGCCAAGACCATCTTGCTCGAACAAAATTACCGTTCAACCCAGAACATTCTTTCGGCGGCTAACGCTGTTATCTCGAACAACTTTGACCGACCGGCTAAAAACCTCTGGACCGCCTCTGGCGATGGCGAGAAAATCGTCGGCTACACGGGTTATTCGGCACATGACGAAGCGCAGTTTATTGCTGATGAAATCAACAAGCTTCACAGCGATGGCATCAACTATCGCGACATAGCCGTGATGTATCGCACCAACTCACAAACCCGTGCTCTAGAAGACATCTTCATTCGTTCAGCCTTGCCATACCGAGTCGTTGGCGGCACAAAGTTTTATGAGCGCCAAGAAATCAAGGATGCAATGGCATACCTAGTGGCCATCAGCAACATCAAAGATGACCTAGCAACTCGAAGAATCCTGAACGTTCCAAAGCGCGGAATTGGCGATGCCAGTGAGACCACATTGGCAACCTTCGCAGCTAAAAACGGATTATCAGTGCGTGAAGTTTTGGCTCACGTAAGTGAGCTTGGTTTTGGGCCAAAGATTACTGGTGCGATAAATCAATTGGCTGATCTTTTGAATGAGCTTCAGGCCATGGTTGAGACCGAATCAGTAGACAGCATTATGCGCGAAATGCTTAACCGTTCGGGTTACCTCGAGTCTTTGCGCTCGAGCCGTGATCCTCAAGACGAAGCTCGAGTCGAGAACCTTGAAGAACTTGTTTCTGTAGCCCGAGAATTCCAGCGCAATAATCCAGAGGGGCGATTGCCAGACTTCTTGAACGAAGTTGCACTAGTTGCAGCTGCTGATGAGCTTGACGATGAATCGGGAACCATCTCATTGATGACTCTTCACACCGCTAAGGGCTTGGAGTACGAAGCGGTATTCCTCACCGGAATTGAAGAGGGTCTGCTGCCGCACCGAATGTCATTTATTACTCCGGGCGGTATGGCCGAGGAACGAAGGCTGTTCTATGTGGGCATCACTCGAGCGCGCAAGAAATTGCACATTAGCCTTGCCATGACCCGAACCACGTTTGGTGAATCTGAAGCTTCGACCCCGAGTCGCTACCTGCAAGAAATACCAGATGCACTGATTGATTGGCGCGAATCTGGAGCTGGTTCATCTCGTTCGCTCAACTCCAGCCGCTACCGACCTTCAATAGCCGATGGAGCCGGCTATGGATCACGCGATTCTTCAGAGTCTTCTGGCGGTTATGGCGGCACACCATCTGCCAAGCCGAAGACAGAGTGGAAGGGCGCAATTAGCTCGGTCCGAAACAACGAAGGCTTGCAATTAGCTGTTGGTGACCTGATCAATCACTCAGATTTCGGCAAGGGCAAAGTAATTGCAACTGCCGGTGAAGGCAACCGCCAGACCGCAGAAATTCACTTTGGCAGCATCGGCGTAAAGCGCCTGCTGGTCAAGGTTGCACCGATAGAAAAACTAGAAAGCTAAAGCGGCACAGCCGAATTTGTGGGCCCAGAAAAGGTCTAAACTGAGAGGGTTGCCCACAACAATCTGAACGGAAATCACAGTGGATTTATTCGAGTATCAGGCACGCGACATGTTCGAGGCCTACGGCGTTCCAGTTCTGCAGGGTCTTACCGCAGACACTCCTGAAGAGGTCGAGGCAGCTGCTGCCAAGATTGGCGGCGTAGTAGTCGTCAAGGCTCAGGTTAAGGCTGGTGGCCGTGGCAAAGCCGGTGGCGTTAAGGTGGCAAAGTCACCTGAAGAAGCTAAAGAGCTTTCAAAGAACATCTTTGGTCTAGACATTAAGGGCCACATAGTAAAGCGCGTGATGGTAGCCCAGGGCGCCTCAATCGCCCAGGAATTCTATTTCTCAGTGCTTCTTGACCGATCAAACCGCACCTTCCTATCGCTTTGCAGCGTTGAGGGCGGCATGG
>CAZIFS010000054.1:0-1690 GCA_964539165.1 uncultured Rhodoluna sp.
GTTCCTTGCCTGATTGCCTTACGTTTCAAGGCCGCGCGCTCGCGGTGGCTCATCCCGCCCCAGATGCCGTGGACTTCATCTCGCTCGTCTGCGCTTAAAAGGCACTGCATACGAACAGGGCATTCACCCTTGCCGTCCTTACCAAAGCAGATAGCTTTAGCTTTATCGGCGATTGGTTTGTACAGGCTTTTGTCACGAGGTGGGAACCACATGTCTGGATCATATTTAGCTACCGGTGGCTTAGTACCGGGCACGGTCTCGGCGCACTTGGCGTCGTCCATCCAGGGGTAGTACAGGAATTCAAAATCGTTGATAGACAAGCGGCTCCAAAAATAGTCGGGCCTACTTCTCTCCTGTGTGCTCCTCTAGACATTCTAGCAAATATTCGCGAATAGTCAAGAAATCGTTTTCATCCATGACCACGTAGTTCACGTCGTTTAAGCTAATCCCCAGCACTGGGGTACGGCTATCCAGTAACGCTTCAGTCGTGATCTTTTCTAGCACTGAGGACTGAAGGGTAAACGATTTCTTACCGGTCCACTTGTGTTCAATCAGCAGGTCTTGAGACCTCACGTCGCCTTTACGAAACCAGAAAGCGCCGGAGGCAACGTTACGCTGACCTCCGACGGCTTTAGCTAGACGCTTCTCGTGCTTAAGGGACTGCTTCTGACCTTCTGATTTAGCCAATTTTTAATTCCTTTTTTACAAATAACCAGAAGTCTTCTGGGTCGTGAGCAGGTGCATTAGATTGAGTATACTGTCGGCCGGTAACGCGGTCAGCTCTTGGTTTTCCTAGCTGGCTTCTGTATAACGCCATATAACAGTTTTTGCAAAGGCCTTTGGAGTAAAAAGGTTTCTCGCACTGGTTACATACAGCCTGTGCGTTTCTTTTAGCTCGCTGCATTATGCCAGCTTAAGGGTGCCCATAACGTCAGCGGTTAGCTGCTCTTGCAGGTCCACTTCTTCACGGATCGAGCTAAGCAGTGCGTCAGCGCCCTGCCACTGTCGGTCTGAGTAGCGGTAGTAAGCTCCGGCACGAGTAACTAGCTTATTAATAATGGCTAGGGATACAATCTCTTTAGCAAAGTCGTACTCGCCCTTGTCAATTCCAGTCCCCTCGTCAAAGTAGAAGTCTACGAACGCGGTCTGTCCTGGAGGAGCCGACTTGTTCTTTCGAGTCTGGAACTTGATAGTCTGGCCAACCTTCTTTTTTTCCTGGCCAGTCCCTACCTCAATCCACTCATCGCGCTTTACGTCAATGCGGGTAAAGAAGAAATAGTTTTTAGCTTCCCCGCCTGGAGTGGTGCGAGGGTCGCCGTACATAACGCCGATCTTCATACGGAATTGGTTAATGATTAGCCCGATGAATGGTCGATCTTCGCCCAGCATGCTACGCTTACCGGCCTTTTCCATCTTGCGGAAGAACTTGCCCATAAGCATAGCTCCTCGACCAACAGTGAACTCGTCCATCTCTTTCTCGTCCTCTGCAGCAGGGACTAGAGCCGGCAACGAGTCAATAACTACGCAGTCTACTTCCTGGGTCTCTACGAATTCTAGAACAGCGCTCAGTGCAATTTCCATGACGTTGCTGGTAAACACGTGGACACGGCTAGCATCTACTCCGCACATCTCTGCGTACTCCGGCACCCACTCCTCCGCAGCAACCCATACTGTTGTAAAGTTAGGGTCG
>CAZIFS010000054.1:1700-2198 GCA_964539165.1 uncultured Rhodoluna sp.
TTAAGGGCAAGCGCAGTCTTACCGTTGCTTGCCTCGCCGATAATCTCATGCCACTGGTTAGTAGGCCAACCGCCGCCTAGAATCATGTCAAGGGATAGTGAGCCAGAAGTGAAACGGGTAGGCGGAGCAACATTAGATGCTAGGACTACTGTGTTTTCTCCGTATTTTTTGTTGAGTGATGCAACGAGTTTTTGTAGGGACATTAGCCAATCCGATCGATGATAGTTCCAGGGTTAAAGTTGTTACCGGTACTGATCTGTTTTGCAGCCTCGGTGTTTCCGTTAGATGGGATGTGCATTCCCGGCATGCCCGTACCAGACTGAGTAATCGGGTACCCGCAGTCATAGCATCGTGCCTTTGCTTCAGGCATGCCCGGCATCTTGCCGTAGTTGCCGCTGGCGCAGTTAGGGCAGCGGTCGTAAGAAGTTGCGCTAGCTGGAAGTCTACGGCCCTCAGCGGTCGCCTGAGCGATCGGAGGAGGCGTCTGCGACGGGTAGC
>CAZIFS010000054.1:2208-4668 GCA_964539165.1 uncultured Rhodoluna sp.
CTTGGAGGAGCTACATAAGGCTGTGAAGCCGGCCTCTGTGCAGGTGCTTGTTGGTTTCCGAGCTTGTCAGCCCACCATGAATTACTCATATACTTCCTTCATCTATCTCAGCGTAAGACCCGTTAAGTGTAATTAGCCCTAGCTCTAGTGCACTTGAAAAAGAAGTCACCAGACCGGCAAAGGTAATCTGTCTGTAGAATGCCTGAATGGCTGGTGCCTCGTTTTTAAGTTTGGACTCGGTCATATCTGGTGCGTCTAGCAAGTCAGCTTTCTGCATTTCAAATATGTATCTAGCATTCATATTAGCGTACAAGTTAAGGAACGACAACAACGGCTCGACTTGGTCAGAACGAGCGTCAGACTCCTGTCTTTCCTTTTCGTCGCCCTCTGGGCTTACTGGGGTTAGGTCAAAGACTTTGGTGTGTTTGTTTGGCTCATCTACGTTCATGTCGTACATGTACCACCTGAAAAGAGTCGTCAGAGGAATCTTATCTATAGCGTACTCTGCCTCTTGCTCTGACTCGCCTTCATTATCTGAAGGGCCTTTAGAAAAGGGCCACATTACTTTGCCTCTCCCCATCTATCCACTACCTTTACATCTGCGATCAATGGTACTTTTAGCACTTGGATGTCCTCCATAGCTTGGCGCAGCGCCTCGGCTGCTTGGTCTGCGGTCTCCGCTGGAGTGGTCAACACCAATTCATCGTGAACCGTAAGAATAATCTTAGTACCCTCTGGGATCATTTTGTGCGCACGGACCATAGCGATCTTTGTGTTGAACGCCTGGCGCTCTGCACCGGCCCGGAATCCGTTATCCCTAGATAGAATCTCTGGCAGGTAACGGCGGCGACCTGTGATGGTTTTGATGTGAGGTACAGGCTTACCTTGGCGAGTTGCCCCTAGCACCTTAGCTCGGTACTTAGAGATTGAGCTAAACTCCTGAGCAAAGCGGTCGAGCAGGTCTTTAGCTTCAGTCTTGCTACACCCGATGCTTGCAGCGATCTTGTCTGGCCCTACGCCGTATGCCATAGCTAGCACGAGCACCTTACCAGCTTTACGGTCTACGCCCATAGTGTCACCCACGGTGGTGTATATGTCTTTGCCATTTAGGTAGTTGTCCATCATAATCGGGTCTTCCGAGAACGAGGCAATAACGCGAGGCTCAATCTGCGAGTAATCAGCCACCACTAGCTTGTGCCCCGGAGGTGCTACAAACAGGTTGCGAATAGCTTTGCCGTGGGGGGTGTGCGGGGCCGGCACGTTCTGTAGATTTGGGTTACGACTTGAGAAACGCCCAGTCTCTGCGCCGATCTGAATAAAGTCACCGTGCAATCTTCCGTTAATTAGCATGGTCTCTTTAGTCTCAGTTCTAGTCTTGCCCGCAGTAGTGCGTTCGATGTCACCGCCTAGGTACGGAATAACGTAGGTAGACAAAAGCTTGTTGTAGTCCGCATACTCCAGCAGTGCGGTCACCAGCGGGTCCTTGTCACGATAGGGCTCCAGTGCCTCTGCTGAGACTGAGTAGTCTGACGAAGACAAGTCAACGTTGTCACGGTCTTTCTGGTTTCCCTTTGGGGTAAGCACCTTAGCCTTTAGCCCGCGACCGCCGTCTTCCTTTGCGCCGTAAAGCAAGGCTTGCTTTTCCTGGTTGGAGTTAATATTAAACTCACGCCCAGCAGCTCTGTAGATGTTGCCCTTGGCCTCTTCTACCTTTGCCTCTAGGTCTTCTTTCAGTTGCTTTAGCGACTCGATATCAATCGTTGCGCCTGTGAGCTTCATGTCGCACAGCACGCCAAGTACATCCATCTCTATGGACATCACTCGGTCAAGATCGGCAGCTTGTAGCTTTGGCACTAGTGACTTCCAGAGTAGGAAGGTGTACTTAGAGTCGAGATACGCGTACTTGGCTACAGTATCAAAGTCATAGACCTCTACCTCTTTACCTACGCCCTTCTCCATCTCGTAACCAAACTCGCGCTTTAGGCAGTCTGCAAGACCGCACTTGTTCTTGTTGCGGTTGTCTACTACAAACGAGGCAACCATTGTGTCAAAGTATGGCGCGCTGGGAATACGACCGCCGTAGTACTTGGCAATAGAGGTAACGTCAAACACAAGGTTGTGTCCAATAGTAAGTATCTCGTCGTTAAACATAAGTGGCTCAAGCGCTTTAAAAACTTCAGCTGGATAAAGCTGTTGAGGAGCTGGGCCAAAAACCTTGGTAGCTTTCTTGCTGTCCCGACTGTAGTCGCTCGGGCGCAGTGGCAAACCTTTTTGTTTACGGATCTCTCCCTGGCCTGTTAACGGGAATACCTCTTCTATAAAATCACCATTAGGGTGTCCCATAGGGATAACGTCGCATCGGCCGTGTGTGGCTAGTGTAATCCACAGCACTTCATTCACCGGGGTCATGCCTCGGCGGGGTCCCACAGTTTCTACGTCAAACGCAAATGCGTCTTGAGT
>CAZIFS010000054.1:4732-7527 GCA_964539165.1 uncultured Rhodoluna sp.
CTGGCATTGACGCAAAAGGCGGGGGAGGTTAGTCCCCCGCCAATCGCTAGGTTATCTAGATAAGCGAGTCAGCGATCTCGTCAAGTTCCTCTAGCGAGTGTTCCTTGATGAGTCCGCGAGTGTATACCTCTGAGGCAGAGACTACCGAAGCAGCCTTGTCCTGGCTGATGTTCCAGTCCTCGTCGAGGTCGCGCTCCTTGATAGGAGTTACCGTGTAAGTGGTCTGTGGACCCTTACCTAGGCGCACAATCGCCCAGTAACCCTTGGTAAGTGGGCCCTGTGGTGAGTAGTGAGCTGCGTGCAGGGCCTGGTAAAGGCGTGCACCTGAGATGAGCATCTGACGCTGCATT
Source organism: uncultured Rhodoluna sp. (assembly GCA_964539165.1). Classification (GTDB taxonomy): domain Bacteria; phylum Actinomycetota; class Actinomycetes; order Actinomycetales; family Microbacteriaceae; genus Rhodoluna. The sequence goes on from CAZIFS010000054.1 coordinate 5,083, forward strand.
CCCTCTGGTGAGTTGAGGGTAACAACGGTGAATGCGCGCTTGTTCTCCGGGCGGTCCTGAAGCTTAACGCATAGTGGGCAATCAGCACCAATGCAGACGTACGAGCGCTTACCGCTGGTCTTCTGCTTTAGGAAGTGCTGCTTGTAGATGGCGAATGGGCCACTCTCGTCCAGGAACTTAAAGACCTGGTGCTTGTTCTCTTCAAACTTTACCTCAGTTGGGTAGTCGCTTGAAGTGGTGATGCTGTCCGCGGCGTCCCAGCCCGAAAGGACTGAGGTCGATGAAGCAGTGTTCTGCTCTGGACGTGAATCAATGTCGTCGGCAACGTAGCTGGCGGCATCTGGGGCATTTTGCTGTATTGGCATGTTTTTCCTTAGATAGTTGTTTGCATTTCTTTTGCGCGGATAGTTTCCCACGCCTCGGCGATCTTGTCAACAAGGTTCCGGTGTATAGACCAGTCTACACGATCTGTGTCCATAAGTCCAGCGTTAGCAAAAATTACTACCGTGGCCTCTACCATTTCCTTGCTGTACAAGCGCCTCCCAGCATACTCCTTGCCGTTGGCTCCCTGCTTGGAAGGGAGCCGGTAAGGAGATGATGGAAGTATTCCTTTGTCCAACCATTGCCTCATGGTTTTGGTTGAACGTCCTAGGGCCTTAGCTAAAGAGCCTAGTGTATACATTTGAAGTTGTCTACCATTTGGCAAAGTTTTTTCAAAGTACGTATCTTCCCAGCTAGTTACAACTGGAGCTTTGGGTGCGACAGGTTCACGGCGCTTACGCTTACTGCCTGGGTAGAACTTATCCAGGTCAGCAAATGTTTCGTCAAAAAAGTCTGATGCCATGTCGATCCTAAAGTGCGTCGTCGTCCCCGTAGTTAAGGTACCAAATTGCTACCAAAATTACAAGTAGGGTTCCGAGAATAAAACCTATCATTGCTTTGGGAACTCAGATTCGATAAACCGCCGAAGATCGGATAAGGCTATATCTCCGCGCATTGGCGGGTTTACCTGCATTTCACTAATCTTGTCAAGCACTTTTTGTGCAGCTTCGGCTTTACCGTCATTGAGCCCGGCGTCGTAAGCAACAATACTCATTTGTCTACCTCTAGCAGCGCGAGCACGTCTGCTTTGTAGCAGATATCATCAAACGAGTCGACGTTAAGTTTGCATACCGCGTTGTAAATACGCACACGTTCTGACTGTGCACCCAACTCAAGTAGCTTCTCAACGGCCGGAGAAGGATTATTTAGATCTACCCGCAGTTCGTCTTTAATTATTTCTAGCGGGTTGAACTTTGCAAATAGCTCAAAAAATGATGGGCTCACTCTGGGTTCTCCGCCGTAATAGGGAATGCGTTTAGCAATTGAATTAAGCTAGTGCAGATTTCAACCATGTCGGTGTCATACATCTTGTCAGCGGCCGCTAGTTCTTTCTCCAGGATGCGTAGCAGGTCTTCTCTCTCGTCCTGACGACCGACAACATAGTCATGTAGGTTAGTTACTCCCCGAGCGTGTAGCTCGGCCATCTTGGACATTACTTCTTCTCCAAGACGATTGCCCAAGTAATCTTCTCAGGAAACATGGTGTCGATGTCCTCGTCAGTTAGCTTGCCCTCGTAGTAAGCGGCCATAACCGCGTCTTGGTCTAGGACAGTGATGGTCTTAGTGCAGGTTTCAAACACGCCCTTTGACTGAAGGATCGAGTTTGCCTTGTCTTCGTCAAACTGTTTTGAGACGCGACGCTGCTTTACGATTGAGCGGGTTCCGGTACGTTCGTCATCGACCGTAAGAACAAGGCTGCCTTTTTCGTTTGGCTCGCCTAGGTCTTCGATGTAACCAGTTAGGCGTTTCTTGATAGTGTTAACGCGCTCGGTGATCGCTTCAGCTTCGTCCTTTAGGGTGACGTACTGCTGAACTTCACGGCGGATTGGGTCCAGGTCTGGTCCTGGTTCGTTGGTAATGATTGGCATGTATTCCTCATTAGTCTAAAATCCCGTAGGATTTGCTAACTCTTAGCAATACAAACGTTAAGGCTATTTTCCCTAGTTGTCAAGTTCGGGATAGACAAATTTTTCTTTGTGGTCTTATCTTTCTTTGTGGCAAATTTTTCTAGGGCTTCGATAAGCACGCTAGTTACCGTAATTCCCTGCTCAGCTGCTTGGGCTTGGGCGGCGGTCCATAGGTCATGAGATACGCGGATGGTCCTAGTCGGGGTCTTAGGTGCGTTGGGCATACTAAAAGTATATACATTGTGTATATACTTTGGCCCGTAAATTAGACGACCTTACCGCCGGGGATCCACAGGATATCGCCGCGGTCGCGGTTAGCATACCGAGCCAGCACAAAGAGCAGGTCTGACAATCTATTTAAATATTGCGCCGGAAGAACACTTATGCTGTCGCCGTGCTCCTGGATAGCGGCCCAGGTGCGCCGCTCTGCACGGCGT
>CAZIFS010000055.1:0-6923 GCA_964539165.1 uncultured Rhodoluna sp.
CATGTACCAAGAAAAGGGACTAGTCAACAACTTGCTCGGATTCTTTATCCCAGCCTGGGAGCCGATCGGGTTCCTTGCGGAGCCATCACTTGCAATGCCAGCAATCATGGTGATGTCGATCTGGCAAGGTGTGGGCTTTCACATGCTGATCTGGCTGTCGGGTTTGCAGACCATTTCAGCCGAGCTTTATGAGGCAGCGAAGGTTGACGGCGCAAATGCGATTCAACAGTTCCGTCACGTTACTTGGCCCGGGCTGAGAACGACTTTCATATTTGTGCTGATAACGATTTCTATTCAAGCGATGGGCCTATTCACACAGGTGAACGTGATGACTCAGGGCGGTCCCGTTGATTCCACGACAACGCTTGTATTCCACTCGTTCCGAGAAGGCTTCCGCAAGCAGGAGGTCGGTTATTCAGCAGCTATCGCGGTTATCTTCTTCTTGATCGTCGTGACCGTTTCTCTCATTCAGCGTGCCGCAACGAAAGACAAAGACTAATGAAAAACAAGCAAATATTCGGGCTCTCGATTCAATACGTTCTGGCAATTCTCTTTGGCCTAATTTTTTCTCTGCCATTGGTGTTCATGGTGATGTCAAGTTTCAAAGACCCAGCGCAGATATTCCAGGACCTCAGGAGCTGGAATGCTTTTCTTCCAACGGGTGACGTAAACCTGGATCAATACGCCGGCGTTTTCGAACGCACACCGATGCTCAGTTTCTTGTTCAACTCAATTTTTATTTCGGTGATGGTTGTCGGTCTGGGCTTGATCGTAAATAGCATGGCGGCCTACGCGATTGCGAGATTAAAATTTCGCGGTCAGAATGTTCTGCTTGCTGGGTTGATTGCAACACTGATTGTTCCTTTTGAAACCATTGCGATGCCGCTACTCGTTGTGATTAATGAGTTGCCGCGATTCGATTTTGAAAATGGTTTCGCCATCAAGCAGGGATGGATGAACACCTACATGGTGCAAATCGCACCATTTGTGGCCAGTGCGTTCTCGATCTTTCTATTTGTTCAGTACTTCAAGACAATTCCGAAAGAGCTTGATGAGGCAGCTATCATCGACGGCGCCGGATTCTTTGGTGTCTACTGGCGAATCATAGTTCCGCTAGCAGGGCCGGCATTCGCAACCTCAGCAATCCTTTCTTTTCTAGCAATCTGGAATGCATATCTCTGGCCAGTTATGGTGGTGCAACAAGAAGGCTTGAGGCCAGTACAGGTTGGCTTGGACTATTTCTTCGCGTCAACCACTGAAGATGGCACCGCGTGGGGTCAAATTATGGCGTATTCAACCCTCATAACCATTCCAATCATCATTCTGTTCGTAGTTTTCCAGAAAGCATTCGTCGCAAGCGTTGCAACATCTGGAGTTAAGGGTTAATAATGCTAAAGCTTCAAGACAGTTGGATTTGGGACAGCTGGTACACCTTCGATGGTGAATACCACCACGCTTTTTACCTGCGTGCCTCGAGAGCGCTGGGTAATCCAGACCGACGCCATAGGCACCCATTCATTGGGCACGCAATTTCTAAAGATCTGAAAAACTGGCAGGTTTGTGCCGACGCTATCGCTATCTCAGATTCACCAGCATTTGATTCCTGGACCACCTGGACCGGAAGTGTCATTCGAGATGATTCAGGAAAATGGTGGATGTTTTATACCGGCACATCGCGAGAGGACTCCGGCGATGAGCAGAGAATTGGCGCGGCTACGAGTGATGACCTATTCACCTGGACGAAAATTTCAAATCGAGCCATGGTTGAGGCTGACCCAGTTGAATACGAGATGCTCGACTACAACAAGTGGCACGACCAGGCTTGGCGTGATCCTTGGGTATTCAAAGGCGACGACGCCGAGTGGCACATGCTGATTACAGCCCGAGCCAATATTGGAGACAAATTCAGCCGCGGAGTGGCCGGCCATGCAGTGAGTGAAGATTTACTCAACTGGAAAGTCTTGCCGCCCCTAACCAAGCCTGACGGCGGTTTTGGTCAGATGGAAGTATTTCAAGTTGAGGAGATTGATGGTGTTGCTACTCTCCTTTGGTGCAGTGGGCCGAACGAATTGACACCAGAACTGCGTGCCAAGCATCCATACGGAGGAATGTTTTCAGTAACCGGAGAAAGCAAGTTGGGACCGTTCAATATTCAGGATGCAGTGTGGTTCCCGCACAAGTCGCTTTATGCTGCTCGTGTGGTGCAGCATGAGGGAAAGTGGTTCATGCTTGGTTTCATCAATGAAGTTGATGGTGAGTTTGTTGGCGAGATTTGCGACCCAATTGAAGTCAAAATCGTGGGCAAAGGGCTTTTGCCTGCCTAAAGGCCCGCATTGAAGCTGAATAGGTTTCAAATAAAAAACCCCGGTCAAACTGACCGGGGTTTTTTATTGAGGTTTCTAGCCCTCGAAGTTTTTTACTTCAAGAATCTCGATCGAACGTTCTTTGCCGTTAGGAGCAAAGAAACTCACAGTGTCGCCAACTTTGGCTCCCATGATGGCAGTGCCGATTGGGCTATCGGGGCTGTAAACATCAATGTCTGTGCCTTCTGCAATCTCTGCGCTACCCAATAGAAACTCAAGTTCGCTGCCATTCATGTTCAGGCGAACAATGGTGCCCTGCTCAACAACACCGTGGCTCTCGCGGGCTTCGCCAACCAAAGAGTTAGTCAGGATGTTTTCAAGTCGCGCTGCGCGAGCCTCGATCTTGCCCTGTTCTTCTTTGGCTGCGTGATAGCCACCATTCTCTTTAAGGTCGCCCTCTTCGCGAGCCTCTTGTATCTTCTTAGCGATATCAGAGCGAGCAACTGTCAAGAGATATTCGAGCTCGGCAGCGAGTCGGTCGTAGGCCGCTTGGGTTAGCCAGGTTGGCTCATGAGTTTCAGACATAATTTCTCTAGTTTATTTCAACCAGCATTTGTCGACTTGACCAGTAACTGCCAATTCAGTCGTTTTTACGATGGTTTCGTAATTTCCTGAGCCAGCAGCGAGTATTTCAACCTCGACATAACCCACCACGCTGTAACTTTCACTGAGTGCTTGCACAGCACAAGTGGCTTCATCCGTGTTGTTTGGAAGTTTGACGTTAAAGTTCACTTTGGTTTGACCCGAGTTCAAAACTTCATAGCCGGTCGATTTAGCGACGATTTGATTTGCGTTCGACATTGTGGTGCTGACAGCCCAAATTACAAAAAGTGACACCAGCGTCGATGCGAGAACAATTACGATTTTGCGCTGACGAAGAGAGTCGCCAGGCTTTTTGCCATAGCGCCCAGACATTAGGTCAGCTTGAGAATTCATAGGCTTTAAGGCTACATACTTAAACCATGAACATTCTGTTTTCAGCACTACTAGCTGCGTCGCCAAGCCCAAGCCCGTCGGTTGATCCTTCTGAAGTTTGGTACAGCCCAGGCACGGTTGGTTTTCTTGCTGTTTTCGGAATAACAGCCGCGGCAATCGCTCTGATTTTTGACATGGTTCGTCGAGTGCGCCGTATTCGTTACCGTGCAGAAATCGCCGCTCGACTAGATGCCGAACAGGCAACCGTAACCTCAGAAAAGCCTGCTGCAACTGTCAAAAAGGCTGCAACAAAGCCGGCTCGCCCAGCTGCCCCGGCCAAGCCAAAGCGCGACTAACTAAGCGGGCAGTTTTGCCCAAGCCTGTTCGTCATCTGCGGTTGGACGCTTGATCTCAAGCCCTGCTTCTTCGGCAATCAACATGGCTCCGGCCCAGTCGTGTTCCTTGATGTCTACCTGGTAATAGGCGTCGATTGTTCCCTCGGCCACGTGGCAAATATCTAACGCAGCTGAACCGAATCTGCGAACATCAACATAGTTGGGCATTAGTTCAGTAAGTTTTTGAAATTCTGCTCTGCGGGTTTCAGCAGAATATGAAAAACCAGTGGCAAGGATGCGCGCCTCGCGCTCAATCGGTGGGCCAGAAATGGCTTGGCGTTTACCGTTTCGAATTCTGAAGGCACCGCTACCTCGCGTTGCTAAGAATGTGTCACCAAGTGCGGGGGCAATTACAACGCCAACAACCCATTGGTCGGTAGCCAAATCTAGGGCGGCAACTGAGACGGCAAAATTCGGTAAGCCACGAGCAAAATTTACGGTTCCATCAAGTGGGTCGATGCTCCAGCGATAAGCGGCATCCGTGCCCTCAGTTGCATCATATTCCTCGCCCGTCACAGCGTCGTTTGGTCTCAACCGCTTCAAGACTTCACGAACTGCTGTTTCGCTGGCCAGATCGGCATCTGTGACATAGTCGGCGATGCTGGTCTTGGTTTGAATTTTCAATTCGCCACGAAAGCGTTTTACTAGTTCGGCAGACCCTGCATTTGCAGCTTCGATTGCCGTTTGAAGAAGCGCGTCTAAGTTCATGCTTTAAGGTTAAGCCCCGAATGTGCCGGCAGCTGGAGAAAGCGCGATCAGCAGAATGCCGGTCCAGTGGCACATGAAAGCGAGCACGGTGAAACTGTGAAAAATCTCGTGAAAACCGAATTTGCCTGGGAACGGGTTAGGTCGCTTCATTCCATAAACCACGGCACCAAGGGTGTAGCAGAGGCCGCCAGCCAAAATCAGAATCATCATTGGAGCATTGGCGTTCATGAAGTCGACAATGAAGACGAAGGCACCCCAGCCCATAGCTATGTAGATGGGCACATAGAGCCAACGCGGTGCGTGAATCCAAAAGACTCGAAAACCTATTCCGAGAATGGCGGTCGACCAAATGATAATGATCAGAATGAGAGCTTTGTCTTGGGGTAATGCCAGCCAAGTAATTGGAGTGTAGCTGCCGGCAATCAACAAGAAAATATTGGCGTGATCAATTCTCTTGAGTGTGACTTTGACCTTTGGGCTCCAGTTAAAGCGGTGGTAGAGAGCGCTGTTTCCGAATAGCAACAAGGATGAAGCAAAGAATATGGCTGTGGTTATTTTTGCCGGCATGCCGTTGGCCAGCACAATAAGAACAATGCCACCAGCTATCACCAGTGGAAGGATTCCCGCGTGGATCCAGCCTCGCCAGGTTGGCTTTAAATCGGCGGTTTGTTCACGAAAGCCCTCGGAGATTGGCATGCTCATATGCCAACTCTACGCCTCGTGCTGGGCTAGCGTTAAGCCTGTGCGAAACCTGATTTATCGACTCTATGAGCGCAACCTTGAACGCGGTCTGCTTGCTCAAGATTTGCCTCGCCACGTTGGCGTAATTCTTGATGGCAACCGCCGCTGGGCTGAGCGCCAGGGTGGTGCCAAGGCGAGTCACGGCCATGCTGTTGGTGCACAAAAGACTCTCGAATTCTTGGGTTGGTGCTCTGATCTCGGAATCAAGGTTGTAACCCTTTACCTTTTGTCAACCGATAATCTCAAAGGGCGTGCCGGCGAAGAGCTGAAAGAACTTCAAGACATCATTGGAGGTTTGGCGCTAGACATTGCTAATGATGGTCGTTTCAAGGCTCAGCTGGTTGGCGATCGTGAAGCCCTACCAACACACTTAGGTGATTCGATTGCCAAAGCAGAGGCAAAAACCGCGAAAAATAAGGGTCTGCACGTAAACCTTGCCGTTGGCTATGGGGGCCGAAAAGAAATCGCCGACGCTATGCGCTCGATATTGAAGCAGCATGCCAAAGAGGGCACAAGCATTGACGACCTAGCCGAGTTGCTAGACCCAGAATTAATCACGCAGCACCTCTACACGTCGGGCCAGCCCGACCCTGACCTGGTTATTCGAACCTCGGGTGAACAGCGCCTGTCGGGCTTTTTGCTTTGGCAGTCGGCTCAATCTGAGTTTTACTTCGAAGAGGCGCTGTGGCCAGATTTCAGACGCGTTGATTTCTTGCGAGCGATTCGTGCGTTTGAATCCCGACACCGTCGCTTTGGCGCATAGGTGAACACTAAATAACGTCCTGAAAAAGTTGGCGTGTCTTTGTGATTGTCGGGCCAGGAGCGGGCGTAATCTCACCTCAAGCTGAGATAAAGGAGCTTTGGTGGGTAAGACATCAGCAGCTAAAGAAAAAATGACCACAGCAGCCTCGCAGGCAACCAAGACGTATGTTCTTGACACCTCGGTTTTGCTCTCAGACCCCAAAGCAATCTTCAAGTTCAAAGAACAAGAAGTGGTTATTCCAATAATTGTGATCAACGAACTTGAAAAGAAACGGCACGACCCTGAAATTGGCTATTACGCTCGCCAGGCGCTTCGACTGTTGGATGACCTTCGTGCTGAGCACGAGAGACTTGATTTTCCGATTCAGGTAGGCGACGGAGGAATTCTTCGCGTTGAGCTGAACCACATTGACCAGTCAGTTTTGCCGGCAGGTTTTCAACTGGGTGACAACGACAGTCGAATTCTTGCCTGCGCCTTCAACCTCGCAAGTGAAGGTTCGAATGTCACGGTGGTTTCTAAAGACTTGCCTATGCGCGTAAAGGCTTCGGCGCTTGGTATGAGTGCTGAGGAATATCGCAACGACAACGTGGTTGATTCCGGCTGGACAGGTATTGCCGAGGTTAGCCTTTCTGCTGACGAGATGGCCGACCTCTATGAAACCGAAGTTATTAAATCCAAGGATGCAGCCGGCCTGCCGGTAAACACTGGCTTAGTGATTTCTTCAGATCGGGGGAGTGCCCTCGGTCGCGTTGAAAAAGGCGGCAAAATCAAACTGGTTCGCGGAGACCGCGATGTGTTTGGCGTTCACGGTCGATCTGCCGAACAGCGCCTCGCAATTGACGTGTTGCTTGACCCTGAGGTTGGCATTGTCTCGCTTGGTGGTCGCGCCGGAACTGGTAAATCGGCTATGGCGCTTCTCGCTGCCCTAGAAGCAGTTCTCGAACGCCGCCAACACAAGAAAATCATTGTTTTTCGCCCAATCTTTGCAGTCGGTGGGCAAGAGCTTGGCTACCTCCCTGGTGGCGAAACCGAAAAGAT
>CAZIFS010000055.1:6933-7316 GCA_964539165.1 uncultured Rhodoluna sp.
TCGCAGGTAGAACTGGCTGTGCCACTGTTGTTGGCCGTTGGCTTTGCACATCCTAGAAATTTTGCCCCTGACTCACATTCGCGGGCGCTCGTTGCACGACGCTTTTGTGATTGTTGACGAGGCTCAGTCGCTTGAGCGAAATGTCTTGCTAACCGTTCTGTCGCGCATCGGTCAAAACGCGAAGGTTGTGTTGACTCACGATGTTGCCCAGCGCGATAACCTGCGGGTTGGTCGTCACGACGGCATCGCAGCGGTGATTGAGTCACTTAAGGGCCACGATCTTTTTGCCCACATCACACTGATGCGTTCTGAGCGTTCGACTATTGCCGCTTTGGTAACAGACTTGCTCGACAACTAATTTGGCCTGTTAATAACTTGAGCGG
>CAZIFS010000056.1:0-7146 GCA_964539165.1 uncultured Rhodoluna sp.
GTACGACATTGCTAAAGAACTTGGAATCGATTCCAAGGTTGCTTTGGCCAAGCTCTCAGAACTCGGCGAGTTCGTAAAGAGCGGTTCATCAACCATCACCCCACCAGTTGCTAAAAAGCTTCGTGAGGCATTCCCAGACGCAAAGCCAAAGGCAGAAGAGCCTAAGGTCGCACCAAAGCAAGCTGCTCCGGCGGCTCCTGCAGCCCCAGTTGCACCTGCTTCGAGCAGTGCACCTACCCCAGCACCAGCGGCTCCAGCTCCTGCTGCACCGGTCGCACCTGCAGCGCCGGCGGCTCCAGTGGCTGCAGCGCCAGCGGCTCCGGCAGCTCCAGCTCCAGCTGCTCCGGCTAGTCCAGCAGCCTCAACCCCATCAGCCGCAGGCATTCCTCGCCCAGGCAATAATCCATTTGCTGCAAGCCAAGGCATGGGCATTCCCCGCCCAGTAGCCCGCCCAGGCAACAACCCATTCTCACCATCTCAGGGAATGGGCCGCCCTGGCGGTCCTCGCCCGTCAGGTGGGGCTGGTCGCCCAGGCGGCCCAGCTGGTGCACGCCCTGCTGGTGGAGCACCTCGTCCTGGTGGCGCAGCGGGTGGCGCTGGTCGCCCTGGTGGTTTCTCAGGAGCACCTCGCCCTAACGGTGTTGGTTTCCAGCGTCCTGGTGGTGCAGCCGGAGGTGCTGCTCGTCCGGGTGGTGCACCTGGTGCAGCCGGTGGTTTCAGCCGTCCAGGCGGAGGCCCAGGCGCAGGTCGTGGCCGCGGAGTCGGTGGCGGTACTGCTGGTGCTTTCGGTAAGGGCGGTGCCCGTGGCCAGAGCAAGGCTCGCAAGTCAAAGCGCGCGAAACGCGAAGAGTTCGAACAGCGTAACAATGCCCCATCACTTGGTGGAGCGATTGTTCCACGCGGTGATGGCTCAACCGTTATTCGCATCCGTCGCGGTTCATCTATCCAAGATTTCGCTGACAAGATTGAAACCACAGCGGCTCAGCTGATCACCGTTTTGTTCCACCTCGGTCAAATGGCAACTGCAACCGCATCTCTTGACGAAGAGACTTTCCAGATTCTTGGCGAGGAGCTTGGCTACAAGATCGAAGTTGTTTCTCCAGAAGACGAAGAGCGCGAGCTATTCGAAGGCTTCGGTCTTGATGTCTCAACCGATTACGACGACGAAGAAGAAGATCTAGTTGCTCGCCCGCCGGTAGTAACCGTTATGGGTCACGTTGACCATGGTAAGACCCGCTTGCTTGACAGCATTAGAAACTCGAACGTTATCGCTGGCGAAGCCGGTGGAATCACCCAGCACATTGGTGCCTACCAGGTTCACGTTGAGCACGAGGGTATCGACCGCGCAATCACCTTTATCGACACCCCGGGTCACGAGGCGTTTACCGCTATGCGTGCACGTGGTGCTCAGGTTACCGACCTTGCAATCCTTGTGGTTGCAGCTGACGACGGCGTAATGCCTCAGACCATTGAAGCGTTGAACCACGCTCAGTCTGCTGGTGTTCCTATTGTTGTCGCGGTAAACAAGACCGATAAAGAATCAGCCAACCCTGCCAAGATTCGTCAGCAACTAACTGAGTTCAACTTGGTTGCCGAAGAATACGGCGGCGACGTAATGTTCGTGGACGTCTCAGCATTGACCGGTAAGGGTATTCCTGACCTTCTAGATGCAGTGCTTCTTACTGCAGACGCTGCGCTAGACATGCGAGCAAACCCGAACAAGGATGCCCGCGGTGTCGCCATCGAAGCCAACCTTGACAAGGGTCGCGGTTCAGTTGCTACCGTTCTGATTCAGTCGGGTACCTTGCGTGTTGGTGACTCAATCGTTGCCGGTGCCGCTCACGGTCGTGTTCGTGCCATGTTCGACGAGAACGGCAACGCAGTTGAGGCTGCTGAGCCGAGCCGTCCGGTTCAGGTGCTTGGTCTTCAGTCTGTTCCTCGCGCAGGTGACACATTTGTTGTTACCGACGACGAACGTCAGGCCCGCCAAATCGCTGAAAAACGTGAGGCTGCTGACCGCAACGCTCTATTGGCCAAGACTCGCAAGCGCATTAGCCTTGAAGACTTCACCAAGGCACTCGAAGACGGCAAGGTTGAGTCACTCAACTTGGTCATCAAGGGTGACGTATCTGGTGCCGTTGAAGCTCTTGAAGACTCGCTTCTCAAGATCGAAGTTGACGACTCAGTTCAGTTGCGCATCATCCACCGTGGTGTTGGTGCAATTACCGAGTCTGACGTCAACCTTGCAACTGTTGACAACGCCATCATCATTGGTTTCAACGTCAAGCCAGACAACAAGGCAAAAGACCGCGCAGACCGCGAGGGCGTCGACATTCGTCAGTACTCAGTTATCTATGCTGTGCTTGACGACATCGAGAAGGCACTCAAGGGCATGCTCAAGCCAGAGTACGAAGAAGCACAGCTTGGTACCGCAGAGGTTCGCGAATTGTTCAAGTCATCGAAGGTCGGAACCATTGCTGGTTCGATCGTTCGCTCAGGCTCGATCAAGCGCAACTCTTCGGCCCGTGTTCTTCGCGACGGCAAGGTTATCGCTGACAACCTAAAGATCGAATCGCTGAAGCGCTTCAAGGATGACGCCACTGAAGTCAAGACTGACTTTGAATGTGGTATCGGCCTACAGGGCTTCAATGACCTCGAGCTTGAAGACATCATCGAGACCTTCGAAATGCGCGAAAAGCCACGAGTTTAGGTTCAGGTAAGAGCAAATGGCAGACGCCGGACGCGCTAGAAAACTAGCCGAACGAATTAAGGTATTGGTGGCCGAAGCTCTTGAGCGCGCGGTTAAAGACCCCGACTTGGGCTTCGTCACCATCACCGATGTCAAGGTAACTCCAGACCTCCAGCACTCGACCATCTTCTTCACCGTTTATGGCTCAGCTGCTGAAAAGGCCAAGAGTGCCGAAATCATTGAGAAGAACCGCGGATTGATTCGACGCGAAGTTGGTCGAAACCTCTCGATTCGCTTGGTTCCGACCATCGAGTTTGTTGCTGACGAGATTCCTGAAACAGCAGCTCACATGAATGACTTGCTAGCCGAAGCTAAAGCTCGCGACGCCCAGGTGAATGCCTTGGCAGCCGATGCTAAATGGGCCGGCGAAGCAAACCCATATAAAGAACCTAGACAGATCGAAGAAGAGGACGAAGACTAAATGTCTTCGGGCCTAATCCTGATCGACAAGCCTTCGGGCTGGACCAGTCACGATGTGGTTGCTCGCTTGCGAAAGTTAGCGGGCACCCGTCGGGTTGGTCACGCAGGAACACTGGATCCAATGGCTACCGGCCTGCTGGTGATCGGCATCAACTCTGCAACCAAACTCCTCACATTCTTAGTGGGGGAGAACAAAACTTACTTCGCCACGATTCGCCTCGGTGCAACCACAATCACCGATGATAAAGAATCTGAATATCTAGAAATTGCCGACCCCATCAGCATTGGTAATGTTTGTGACGCTGAAATCGAGCAGCAATTAGTTTATCTCCGCGGAAGAATCAGCCAGGTACCGAGTTCGGTTAGCGCAATAAAAGTTGATGGTCAGCGCGCTTATGCCAAAGTCCGTTCCGGAGATGAAGTTAAATTGGCCGCCCGTGAAATTAATATTCACAAATTTGAAATTCTCGGTGCGGTCCGACGCGTGGTCGAAGCAGGGCATAGTTTCATTGACTTTGACGCCGTAATTGACTGTTCATCCGGAACCTACATCCGTGCACTAGCCCGCGATTTAGGTGCTGCGCTGAATGTTGGTGGTCACCTAACTGCACTTCGCAGAACAAAAGTCGGCTCTTACACAATTGACCAGGCGCAAGCACTTGATGGTCTTGATTCTGAGAGCCTGAAGGTGCTCGATATCAATGCCGCTGCCGCGCAGCAGTTTGAGGTTCGCGAACTTTCAGCCCAAGACGTTACCGATCTGAGGCATGGTAAGCGGCTTACAGCAAATGGTGAAGGACCAAGCCCTTTTGGTGGGTTTGATGGCGATGGCAAATTGATTGCCGTGCTTACCCGATCGGGCAAAGAAATTAAGTCTCTAGTGGTTTTTCCGGAGGGTGCAAATGGCTGAGTGGCTTTATCTGGCTCAACTTTGGGTGGCTACCGGCGTCGGGGCCGTTTCGCTAATTCTGGGCTTCGCTAAGAGAAAACCCTCAGTACTCACCATTGGCGCGATTGCGTTGGTCGAGCTGGGGCTGCTCATTCAATTGGCTTATTCAATCAGCGTAGTTTTTCTTGGGGAGAGAGCCAAAAGCGACACCGTCGAGTATTTTGCCTACCTAATCGTTGCCATGATTGTGCCGGTGGCGGCTGCACTCTGGGCTTTGGTCGAGCGTACGCGTTTCTCGACAATTATTTTGGCGATTGGCGCATTCACGGTAGCTGTGATGTTGGTGCGCATGTACCAACTCTGGTTTGGTGTCGTATAAAACTTACTAGGCTTGAGGAATGCCTTCTGCAAAAACCTCTGGTCTCGGCCGCGTCTTAATTGCTGTCTATGGCGTTTTGGCCCTTGCAGCAACTGGGCGAGCAAGTTACGAGCTCGTCGCTAAGTTTGATGAGGCCCCACTGCCGTATTCGCTGTCTTTATTTTCGGCTTTGGTTTACATCCTTGCGACCATTGCATTGGCCAAACGCGGTCAAACCTGGAACCGCATTGCACTAATTGCCGTTTCAGTTGAACTGGTCGGAGTGCTTGTCATTGGTGCTGCGAGCCTTCTTATGCCCGAAATATTTAATTATTCAGGCAAGCAGGTTAAAACCGTTTGGTCATTCTTCGGCATCGCCTATGGCTTTGTTCCACTGGTGCTTCCTGTTCTCGGCCTAATTTGGCTAAAGAGGCGTAAGGCATAGTGCTAAAGATTTCACAGCCGACAGAGTTGCCAGTCGATTTTGCTGAGACGGTGGTCACTATTGGTAAGTTCGACGGCATTCATCTCGGCCACCAAAAATTATTGGCATCAGTTCAAGAAGCAGCAGACGATCAAATGCTGGCAAGTGTGGTGCTCACTTTTGACCGCCACCCCGACCAGCTGCTAGCACCCGAGCGTGCTAAGTTGCCTCTGATTGGCCCTACTCAAAAGCAGCAGCTCATCGAAGATTTTGGCACGGATGTCTTGTTGACCATGCCTTTCGATCAAGAGCTTGCCTCGAAGTCGCCGGAGCAATTTGTGAGCGACGTTCTAGTTGAAGGTTTGCATGCCCGGTTAGTTCTGGTCGGTGAAGATTTTAGGTTTGGGGCTAGGGGAGCAGGCGATGTCGACACGTTGAAATCTCTTGGTCAGCAATTTGGTTTCGTGGTTCGCGTGGTTTCAAGCGTTGAGATTGATGGTCAAAAGGTTTCAAGTTCACTCATCCGTGATTTGCTCGATCAAGGAGCAGTTGCCCAGGTTGCCAAATTATTGGGCAGGCCTCACACGAGCGTGGGCATTATCGAGCATGGTCTAAAAATTGGTCGAACCATCGGTTTTCCGACAGCAAACATGACTCGTGATTGCGAGGGTTATTTGCCGCTTGACGGTGTTTATGCTGGTTGGCTCTGCGTTGATGGCGAGCGCTACCCGGCGGCGCATTCGGTTGGCATTAACGAAACCTTTCAGGCAGTGCCACGCCTAGTCGAGTCTCACGTGATTGATCGAACTGACCTAGACCTCTATGACAGGGTAGTCACCCTTGAATTTATTGAATTCGTTAGACCGGCGGCCAAATTTGATGGCGTTGAATCGTTGGTGGCAGAAATCAATCGCGACCTCGAAAAGTGCCGCGTGATTTTGGCCATTTAGCTGAGGCTTTAACAGCGAAATCTCAGGCCTTTCTAATGATTCGCTCAAACTAGCCTGACAGGTTTATTCCATGAGTTGGTTTCTACGAAAGGAAAACCCCATGGCGAAAAACAAGGCAGAAGAAAATCTCGGAGACGAGAATTTGAACCACAACGAGGCATCGGTTGATGCTGAAACTGTTTATGAGACAGACACCCCAAAGAAGAGCAAAATGGCATGGATGCGTTCGCGCCCGGCCAAGATCACCGCTATTGCGGTCGGTGGTTCGCTAGCACTAGGAGCGGCTTTTGCCGGCGGCGCCCTGGCGGCCGGACCATTGCACGGCCCAGCCGGATTCGCCGGTAATTCTAAATTTGGTGACCACGACGGTGGCAATTTTGCTGACGGCCAGCGACCTCAGGGTCCTCTCGAGGGTGGTCGCGGCGGCCACGGCCCAGACGGAGACCGTGACGGCGATTTCGGTGGCCAATTCTCGCCTGATGCTCCGGCACCAAGCACCTCCACCACGCCTAGCACCACCACACCGTAACGCTCACATCCGCGTCTAATAAATCTCGAAGCGCACTGCTTCTCTCTCGAGATACCCCGGTCAATTTCCCCTGGTTGGCCGGGGTTTCGCATTTAACCATGGCGGTTGCGGCAGTTTTGGGGTGAATAGTTAGACTTCAAACATGACTGATCTAAAACCAAAGCAAATGTCTTTTGCCGGCGCAATCAAGACCGTTTTCAGCAAGTATGCCGATTTTCGCGGCACCGCCTCAAGGCCTGAATATTGGTATTTCTTCTTGTTCAGCGTTCTGCTCGCTATGGTAACCGGCACTATCGACTCAGTCATTTGGCCGGTAGACCCAAATGCTGGATTCATTGATTCTCTAACCGCGGCCACTCCCATTGGCACGATTAGCCAGCTGCTCTTGTTTCTGCCAACTCTTGCCGTGCAAATTCGACGACTTCGAGATGCCGGCTTCTCGGCACATTTTCAGTGGCTAAACCTAGTTCCGCTAATTCTGGTAATCATCGCGCTACCGGCAGCGATCACTTCTATTACCGAGCTCTCGGCGTATCCGACCGAAGATGAATTTGCGAATGTCATCATGCCGTTCCTGCCAGCCCTGTTGTCAATAATGATCCTTTCTATGTTCTTTTTCGTTGTAACTCTGTTGCCGACCAGTGCCAAGTTTCAAAAGCCAACAGCCGAGGCAACACCAATCAACACTGGCGACGCAAACTAAAAACCGCTAGGATAGACAGGTTGCCGTGTATCGGCCGCGGATAAAGAGCGCCAAAACGTCGGGTTTTGTGCACCGCGCAGTTAGTAGAAGAGGACCATTCAAATGGCACTAGACGCAGCAGTGA
>CAZIFS010000057.1:0-7024 GCA_964539165.1 uncultured Rhodoluna sp.
GCCGGGCTCATAACCCGGAGGTCGTAGGTTCAAATCCTGCCCCCGCAACTAGAACGAAAAACTCGATTGGTCTTAGACCGGTCGAGTTTTTCGTTTAACCGACCCGTTTTTTGGTCTACTTCAGTCGCTGTGCATAACTTAAAACCAGTTGAACTTACTGCTTTAGCCTCTGGGCATGTTCACTTTTCAGAAAATACCAATGGTTATGGGTCTTGCGCTGATGTTTAGCTTGTTGGCCCCGGTGGCAAATTACGCAAACGCGATTACTCCTTGTTCGGCAAGCACCGGTTCGGCAGGGTTTCAACATGGTTCATATGTTTCTGGCAGCACGGTGGTTATTTGTGCCGTAACCAATGTGGTCGTGCCTGCGAGAACCGTCACCACGGTAGTGAGTGGTCGAACGAACACGCCAGGGGCAACAGCTCCGGTGACTCGACCGCCAGCCCCTCGATTGCCAGCCTGGCAGAATCACTGGCAACCTGGGCAACACATCGTGGTAGCCCCGGTGAGCCAAATTGTCACCACTCCGCAGCGTTCGGTTACGCCTCCAGCCCAAAACACAAACAACGGTCAAGCAATTTTTACCCCTACCGGTTTAGTGGCGGAGGTCAGCCCATCCGCTGAGTTAGCCATTCACCAAGCTGCAACCCTCACGTCTAATGCCAAAACGCACTTTCGCCAGGGAATCATCCTCGGAAAATCTGCCGAAGTTAGATTTTCGCTGCAGTCGGTGAGCTGGAAGGTTGGGGCAGCGACGGCGTCAACCAAGACCTTTATTTGGTCTGCCGATCAAGCGGGAAACTATTCAGCAACGGTGAAAGCTACTTACAGTGTTGCCTATCGTTTTTTGAGCGGTGGAGCCTGGGTGGTTTCAGAAAATTCGGTGACACTGAGTGACTCCTTAGCGCTCATTGTCGATGCCGATTCGCAGACCTCCATCAGCGTTGTCGCTAGCAACCCTGCACAGGTGCTTCTTGTGGGTGCACCCTGCAGTCGATACTCGACAAGTTTCGGTTGCAATTGAAGTATCGCCGCACTCGGGAATAACCTTTCAGGTTTCTGTCAGTTAGTTTTCATAAACTAGTCAGGCTGGGTTGGCATTCTGTAGCCAATCGATAAAGCTTGAAAGGTTTCAATGTCTGACTACAACCGCCAATTCACTTTCGATGTGGCCCAGGCCGCTTACCCGGTTAAGGCAAAGCAAACCCTTCGTCAGAGACTTGCCGCCAAAACCACTTTCCTCACCGGAACCGCCGCTCTAGCAGTAGGCGCCATTCTTGGCGGCGGAGTTGGTGCCGGGGTAGGCATAACAGCGTTTAATTACTTTTCTCAACCAGCACCCGTCGTGGTGAACAACACCTCGCAGGTGAACTGGGTAACGGCTGCTGCATCGGTGGCTTCGCCTTCGGTTGTGACAATCAGTGTTGCCGGCGCCGATGGCGGTGGCACAGGTTCGGGCGTTTTTCTAACCGAAGACGGCTACATTTTGACCAACACTCACGTGGTAACCCTAGATGGTGCAACGGCAGACCCAACCATTGAAGTTAAAACCTGGGATGGCCACGTGCTCGCCGCCAAGATTATTGGAACTGACCCAACCAACGACCTCGCAGTAATCAAGGTCGAATCTCCACTAACCTTCACTCCGATTCAATTCGCAGATTCATCGGCGCTAAACGTGGGAGAACAAGTTGTTGCACTGGGTGCGCCGCTGGGTCTTGAGAACACTGTGACTGAAGGTATTGTTTCGGCATTAAACCGAACTATCCAGGTTGCTTCTGCTGCAGCACCAGATTCTTCGGGTGGCAGCCTTCAGCTATTCAACGGCTCTGGTAACGCCACCAACCTGCGCGTTATTCAGACCGATGCCGCAATTAACCCTGGCAACTCAGGCGGAGCACTAGTCAATGAGAAGGGCCAGTTGGTTGGCATCAACGTTGCTATTGCAACCGCAGGTTCAACCACCGGCTCATCTGGAAGCATCGGTGTTGGTTTTGCGATTCCGTCGAATGTGGCACATCGAATTGCAACCGAGATCATGGCCACTGGTAAGGCAAGTCACGCTTTGCTTGGAGCATCTGTGGGCGATGCCGCTGCATCAAAGGCAGCTGGTAGTTTCACTGTTGGAGCCGAGGTCATGGCCCTTACCGATGGTGGTGCTGCACAAGTGGCTGGAATCCGGGTTGGCGACATCATCATTGGCTTCAATGGAGTCGACATCAATTCGGCAAAAGAGCTAACTGCAGCAGTTCGTCAAGAAGCCGCAGGAGCTGAGGCCGAGGTGGTTTTCATCCGCGACTCAAAAGAACAGACCATAAATGTAGTCTTGGGAGATGCGACCGAACTCAAGTAGTCGGTTAGCCGCAGACCTAGCACTAAGGAGCATCATGAGTGATTTTGGATCAGAGACCGTTGGTGGCCAGAGTTCTGGCTCTACTCTGCTCGAAGAGGTAACTCAGAATGTTGAGCCCGGCGACCACGAGCGCAATTCGCACTATGTTCGCAAAGAAAAGATCGTCGAATCAGCTGTTTTAGGTACCCCGGTAATTGCACTGTGCGGCAAAGTGTGGGTTCCCGGTCGCGATCCACAGAAGTTTCCGGTTTGCCCAACTTGCAAAGACATTTATGACGGGCTTAGACCAGAAGACCCAAAGAGCAAAGATCAGGGCTCGGGCGAAGGCAAATAGCCGGCAGATCTAGTGCCAAAGGTAGACTTAGCAACGTGAATGACGCTCCTATTGGCATTTTTGACTCCGGTGTTGGCGGGCTAACCGTAGCTCGTGCAATCATCGATCAATTGCCCAACGAGTCGATCATTTATGTCGGCGACACTGCCAACACGCCATATGGCCCAAAAAGCATCCCAGAGGTTCGCGAGTTAGCGCTCGCCGTAATGGATCGCCTGGTCGATGAGGGTGTCAAAGTTTTGGTAATTGCCTGCAACTCGGCCTCAGCAGCAGTTCTTCGCGACGCTAGAGAGCGCTACACGGTTGCTCGCGGTATTCCGGTGGTAGAGGTTATTCAACCCGCAGTTCGCCGTGCAGTAGCCGCCACTCGCAATCGCAAGGTGGGCGTAATCGGAACTCAGGCCACCGTTACTTCAAAGGCCTATGACGATGCCTTCGCTGCAGCGGTAGACCTAGAAATCACCAGTGCGGCTTGCCCGACTTTTGTAGATTTTGTTGAGCAAGGCATAACTTCTGGCCCTCAGCTTCTGGCCGCTGCCGAGGCCTACCTTAGCCCGATTCGTGCTGCTGGTGTTGACACTCTCGTTCTTGGTTGCACCCACTATCCATTGCTCACCGGTGCCATTTCTTATGTCATGGGCGAAGAAGTAACTCTGGTCTCTAGCGCTGAAGAAACCGCCAAGGATGTCTACCGAACTCTGGTGGCACACGATTTGCTTCGCACAGCTAAGTCAGCACCGACTCTGCGCTTTCAAGCCACTGGCGATGCCGCTTCATTCGAAAAGCTCGCCAGACGTTTCTTGGGCCCTGAAGTGGCTCAGGTTGAACTTTTAAAGTAACTAAAAATAAGGAGCACCATGACCGTTCGCGCCGATGGCAGAACCCCAGATCAACTGCGCAAAGTAACCATTGAGCGCGGCTGGAGCGAACATGCCGAGGGCTCGGTCTTGGTTTCTTTCGGCGGAACCAAAGTTCTCTGCACCGCATCTTTCACATCAGGTGTTCCACGCTGGAAAGTCGGCAAGGGTGAAGGTTGGGTAACTGCCGAGTACGCGATGCTTCCGCGGGCAACTCACACCCGAAGCGACCGAGAAGCAGTCAAGGGCAAAATTGGTGGTCGCACCCACGAGATTTCTCGTCTGATTGGCCGCAGCTTGCGCGCAATCGTTGACGTTCGCGAACTTGGCGAAAACACCATCGTTATTGACTGCGATGTTTTGCAGGCTGATGGCGGCACTCGCACTGCTGCAATTACCGGTGCTTATGTTGCACTGGTCGATGCCATCACTTGGGCACGCGAGCACAAACTCATCAGCGCAAAAGCTAAGCCGCTTACCGACAGCGTTGCCGCTATCTCGGTGGGCATCATCGACGGCGAGCCATTCCTTGACCTTGCCTATACCGAGGATGTTCGAGCGCACACCGACATGAATGTTGTGGTTACCGGGTCAGGCAAGTTTGTTGAGGTTCAAGGAACCGCTGAAGGTGTTCCATTTGATCGCGACGAACTAAATGCACTGCTTGATATTGCACTCAAGGGAACCACCGAATTGACCCAAATCCAGTCGAAGGTTCTGGCCGAGGATCTCAACTAATGCAGTTGGTTTTGGCGACCCACAATCAGCACAAAGTCGCTGAGGTCGGGGATATTCTGGCCAGCTCTGTTGAAGGGCTCGAGCTTATTGGCTATGACGGCCCGGAGCCAATAGAAGACGGCACCAGTTTTCTAGAAAACGCAATGATCAAGGCTCGAGCAGCCTTCGAATTTACCGGCCAGCCATCAATCGCAGACGATTCAGGTCTGGCTGTAGAAATTCTCGGGGGAGCACCTGGAATTTTCAGCGCTCGCTGGTCAGGCACCCGCGACAACGTCATTAATCGTCAATTGGTTTTGGCCCAACTTCAAGATGTTAAGCCAGAGCATCGCGCAGCTTCGTTCGTTTGCACAATCGCATATGTTGATTCCGAAAACGAGATCAGTTTTACTGGAATCTGGCCAGGTCGCATTGCCCTAACCGAGCAAGGCGAACACGGTTTCGGTTACGACCCGATTTTTATCCCAGAGGGTTTTGAAGTCACAGCAGCCGAACTCGAACCGGAGGTTAAAAACTCGATGAGCCACCGAGCGCTGGCGTTAGAACAGTTGGCCAGCTACTTGCAGGCAATTAGCTAATAATCGATTCGGCCTTGTGCTCGCGTCTTGCTCGAATTACCTCGAGTGCAATCGGAATTGTCGAAACGATGACAAATCCGATGGTGAAATACTCAACGTGCTGGGCAACGAATGGAATCTTGCCCAAGAAATAGCCAAGCAGCGTCACGCCAGTACCCCAACCAATAACGCCAAATATGTTGTATTTCAAGAAGCGACGGTAAGGCATTTGCCCGATGCCAGCAGCTACTGGCACAAAGGTACGCATTACGGGCACAAAATGAGCAAGGATGATTGCCCTCGCGCCGTAGCGCTCAAAGAAAGAGTTGGTGCGGTCTACGTTTTTTTGGCTAAACAACTTCGACTCTTGCTTGTTGAAGATGGCAGGCCCTGCTTTTCGGCCAATGAAGTAGCCGGTTTGGTCGCCCAGCCAAGCGGACAGCGAAATCATCGCGCAAGCCAACCAAATTGGCACAGGCCAAGGGTCGCCTCCGGTCGGAAAAACAACATCACCGGTCGAAACCATCAAGCCGGTTACAAACAGAAGTGAATCGCCAGGCAAGAAGAAGCCGACCAGCAATCCGGTCTCGATAAATACAATCGCGCAGACGCCAATCATGGCGAACGCGCCAAACGACTGGATTAGGGTTTCAGGCTGTAGCCATTCGATTCCAAACATGTGCCCCTAGCAGGATTCGAACCTGCGCTTTCGCCTCCGGAGAGCGACGCTCTATCCCCTGAGCTATAGGGGCCAGGGTGCGTTCTAAGCCTACCTTGGCTATGCCATAGGCTTTTTGATTGTCCGTCGCAATTTACTGGGAGTTTGCATGGCACTTCGTCTACCTGGCCAATGGGTCTGGGATTCATGGTTTGTTTTCGATGGCGAAAAGCACCACGCCTTCTACCTTCAGGCAAGTCGCGCCCTGGGCGACCAAAATCGCCGACACCGCAACGTCACTGTTGGTCACGCTATTTCTGATGACCTAACCAACTGGACTGTCGTTGCCGATGCCCTTGCCCCTAGCGATTCTCCGGCACCAGATAGTTGGACAACCTGGACCGGCTCAGTGGTCCGTGGCGATGATGGCCTCTGGTGGATGTTCTATACCGGCACAAGTCGTGAAGACGCGGGGGAGCGCCAGACCGTTTGCGCTGCAACTTCGACCGACCTAATGGTTTGGACCAAAATCGATGACCTTCCGATCGTCGCCGCCGATTCGCGCTGGTACAAAACCCTCGCCGCAGGGTTCGACAACGAGCCTTTCCGCGATCCGTGGGTATTTAAACTGCCAGGCCAGGATGAATGGACCATGCTAACTACCGCTGGCTCACCGGTAGCGGATAGTCGCCGCGAAGAGGCAATTATGGGGGTGGCTAAGTCGACCGACCTAAAGAATTGGTCCGTGCAGCCGCCACTTGGTGCGCCAGGCCAAGGATTCGGCGAAACTGAGGTATTCCAGTTTGAAGTAGTTGACGGTGTGCCAGTGCTGTTGTTCTGCTGCGGTCCGCTTTGGTTGTCAGATGAGCGCAAAGCGAATGGCGAGATCGGCGGCGTTTATAGCCTTGCGGTTGCTCCAGACCTGAGCGATGTGGATTTCAACCGAGCTGTGCTGTTCCCCGACCTTAGTCTTTATGCCTCTCGATTGGTTCAAGACAAAAATGGCGAGTGGAACCTAATTGCATTCCTAAATAACGTGAATGGAGAGTTTCTGGGTGAACTTTGTGACCCGATTCCAGTAACGGCACATCCCGAGTTTGGCGTTATTCCGCGGAAGTAATAAATCCGTGTTCTAAGCGTTTACAAAACGTTATCAAAATTGGCCATTTTTTTATCCACGACCCCTTTTTAGCGCAATAGGCTCATAGAGCACATTGATTGCAACCGCTTTCAGTGTTTTTCGAAAGGACATACAAGGATGAAACTAGGAACTCGCTTCCTCGCTGTTGCAGCTGTTTCAGCTCTAGCAACTGTGTCACTAACTGGTTGTGCCGCTGACGGCGCACTAGAGGGTGACGGAAAAGTAACCATTTTCGGTGGCTACGGTGAAGCTGACGCAAAGGCTTTCCAGGAGAGCCTGACCGAATTCGGTGACGCAAACGGCATCGAAATCACTTTCACTTCTCTTGCATCATTCGACAAGGACATCAAGGTCAAGATCGAAGCTGGCCAGGAGCCAGACATCGC
>CAZIFS010000058.1:0-267 GCA_964539165.1 uncultured Rhodoluna sp.
TTGGCTGTTTCAGCAGCATGGCAGTACGCACAGTACGGCATCTTGCCTGCATCACGCCCAGTACTAACCGGCCCATCTCTAGTCACCAAGAGCAACGTTGACGTTGTTATCGCAGGTGTCACAGCAGGCGTTCGCTAGTTAGAAAATTGAATTGGTTGGGTCGTGCTTCGGCACGGCCCAACCAAATCACCTAAGTTTCATCTCAAAGACGAGGATTACCAAAAATTATGTCCACTCAAGTGAAGAAGCAATCCGTCGGTTTCGGCT
>CAZIFS010000058.1:277-6597 GCA_964539165.1 uncultured Rhodoluna sp.
TTTACATTTTCTTCGCGATCGCCGGCGGTGCACCATTCATGGCACCCGGTGGTTCTGCTAGCTGGCTAAACGTAGCCGCAGAGCTCGGCATCATCGCTCTTCCAGTGGCATTGGTAATGATCGCTGGTGACCTAGACCTTTCAGTAGGTTCCGTTCTTGCAGCTAGCTCGATGACTCTCGCAATTCTTTCTGGCTTTTATGGCCTACCAACCTGGGTTGGCATCATCGCCGCCCTGCTAGTTGGAACCCTCATTGGTATCGCTAACGGTTACATTGTTACTAAAACCAACCTTCCAGCCTTCGTGGTTACGCTGGCAACCTTGTTTGCTGTTTCAGGTTTGACTCTTGGTCTAACCCGTTTGCTAGTTGGTTCAACCGCTGTATCAATGACCGCTGACCCAACCACCAAGGCACTCTTTGGAACCCTGCTTGATGGCAAGTTCTCAGTAGCCATCTTCTGGTGGATCGGTGTTGCAGTGCTGGTTTCATGGATTCTCTACAAGAGCATCTTCGGCAACTGGATCTTCGCAATTGGTGGCGATGTAATCTCAGCTCGCGCAACTGGAATTCCAGTGGCAAAAGTTCGAATCGCCTTGTTCGCCGCTAGCGGTTTTGGTGCCGCACTGGTTGGTGTGCTTCAAACCTGTATGTACAACGGTGCTCAGGTAGCTAACGGTCAGTCATTCGTCTTCAACTCGATCATTGCAGTTGTTGTTGGTGGCGTACTTCTAACCGGTGGTTACGGATCAACCATTGGTGTAATTCTTGGAACCCTTACCTTCGCAATCGTGAACCAGGGCATCTACTACACCGGCTGGAACGCCGACTGGGCTGCGCTCATCCTAGGTATTTTGCTACTAATCGCAGTTCTAACCAACAACACATTCCGTCGCCTAGCTCTATCGGGTGGCAACAAAAAGGAGAAGAAGAACTAATGTCAAAAGCGACTCCAATTCTTAGCCTCAAGAATGTTTCAAAGGTCTTCGCAGGCTACCGCGCGCTGAACGATGTTTCACTCGAGGTTTACCCGGGCAAGGTACTTTGCCTGTTGGGCGACAACGGTGCCGGAAAGTCAACTCTGATCAAGGTGCTCTCAGGTTTTCACGAACCAACTGCAGGCACTCTTGAGGTGAACGGCGTAACCGCAGTTTTCAAGAGCCCTAAAGATGCCAGCAACGTTGGCATCGCTACTGTTCACCAATTCGGAGGAACTTTTCCACTGATGAGCATCGGCCGCTCGTTCTTTGTTGGTGCAGAGCCAACCAAGGGCCGCGGAATCTTCAAGCGCTTTGACAAGAAGTATGCAAATGAAACTGCAGTGCGCGAGATGCAGCAGCTGGGAATCACCCGCGTTACCGACGGTGACCGTCTAATCGGCGGTCTTTCAGGCGGTGAGCGTCAGGCATCAGCAATTGCGCGTGCAGTTCACTTTGGCGCCAATGTTCTAATCTTGGATGAACCAACTGCAGCCCTTGGTGTTAAAGAAGCCGCGCACGTGCTTCGAATCATCATGCAAGCTCGTAACAAGGGCGTTGCAGTTATCTTGGTCACCCACAACGTTTCACACGCATTGACCGTGGGTGACCACTTTGCAGTGCTTATCCGTGGTGAAAAAGCGGATGACTTTGCAAAGGGTGAACGCACTCGCGAACAGATTACCGACCTAATGGCCGGTGGCGAAGCGATGGCCGAGCTAGAGCGCGAATTGAGCACACTAACTGGGACCATCAACCAAATAAATTAGTGGTGCCTTGAATCACTGCTATCTCGTCGTTGGGTTATTTGGTTTTGGCGAAGGTCCGGTCGAAAGACCGGGCCTTTGCTGATTTAACAGAGGAATAGGCTTGTGCCATGAACACTTCAATCGGCGGCAACTTTGACCCGCGCTTTCAATCGGTAGTAGATCTATTCGCCAAACAAAGCCGTGAATTGCCAGCCGGTGGGGCAAACATGGCCATCTATCATCGAGGCAAGCAGGTGGTGAACGTTTGGGCTGGTGAGGCAACCCCTGGCAACCCTTGGTCGAAAGACACAATCTCACTCATCTTCTCTTGCACCAAGGGTTTGATGGCGATTTTGGTTAACCGCCTGATTGAGCAGGGGCTGATTGACCCTGAGGCTTTGGTCACCGACTATTGGCCAGAGTTTGGGCAGGCTGGCAAAGACCAGGTTCCGGTCAAGTGGTTGCTTCAGCACCGCGCCGGGCTATCGGCCGTTCGTCGCGATTTAACCTTGGATGAACTTCTCGACACCGAACTAGTTTTAAACGAGCTGGCCAAGCAAGAACCACTGTGGGCACCGGGCACTGGCTATTCGTATCACGCGCTAACCTTTGGCCACCTGGCACACAAACTTATTCACTCGGTTACCGGGCTAACCGCTGGCGAATACTTTGCTCAAGAGCTGGCTGGCCCACTCGGCCTCGATGCTTACGTTGGCTTGCCTGAGTCGGCCTTTGGCCGCTTGGCTCCGCTGGTTACCGATGGCAAACGCGAAGCTCCATCCGTGCCGTTTGCAGTGGGCAGCCCCGATTATTGGATGGCCAAGTCGATGACCTTTGGCAACGCCTTTGACCACACGGTTGCTGGCCCAAACACAGGTTTCAATGATCCGAGAGTGTTGAAAGCCGAGTTGCCCGGAGCAAACGGCGTGATGAGCGCAGACGCCATCGCCAAGATTTATTCAGCCGCTGTTACCGAGACAGATGGAATTCGCCTACTGAGTGATGAAACCATCGATCGCGCAATAGTTCCGGCATCAACCGGAGCATCAGTTTGGGGTGAACCAGGCCCATGGCCGGCACGCGGCCTCGGATTCATGCTGCACACACCTGGATTCAGAGAATTCAGCAGCGCACGCTCATTTGGGCACGATGGTTTGGGTGGGCAAATTGGTTTTGGTGACTTAGAAAACCAGATTGGTTTTGCCTACGTCAGCAGTTTCTTGCGCAGTGGTGAAACCGAGCAAGATGCGCAACAGGCTCTAGTTCGCAGCCTTCAGCAGGGGCTCGCAAATCTGAGCGATTGAAACCATCTTGGTGGTGACTGACTGAACATCCTCGGCCTTGGCTGGGTCAAGGTCTTTGACTGCCAAGGTGCCTAGGTCGCGAAGCACATAGCGAACCTGACCCTTTTTAGTAGCCAACTCAAACGAGTTATTGCCAGCCTGTGATAGCTCGCGAAGGGTGTCTTTCATGGTCGGCTGCTTCATAGCCGCTGACTTTAGTTCTTCATACTTTTCGCAAGCGGCAACATCGTTGGCCAGGTTCTGCTCAGGCAAGATAACTGAGCCGTAATAAACCAACCAGCCGATGCCCACTGCTGCCAGAACGCCAGCAATTACAAGGGCTTTGGTTAATGTCGAGAATGATTTCGCGGTTTTCTTCACTCAGCAAGATTACCTTGCGAGAATGGACTTGATGAAAAAAGATGACTGGTCTGGGGCGGGTGACATCGACGAGGCAATTGACGCCTGGGGTGGCGATGTCACCAATAAAGTGCTGGTCAAAGACGGTCGCCTGAGCGTCAAACACATTCCTTTTTATAAGTTTCCCTACTACCCCGATGTGCTCGATCTGCGAAAGTGTGGCTATGAGCTAGATGCTTTTGCCGAACTCTTCGACATGCTCGACGGCGCTCACGTTCGGCACGCAACCGTGGCCCACATTCTGTTGCATTTGCCCACGGATGAATACGGCCGCATGGGCGATGGTTCGGGCGGAAACCTAATTTGGAACCCTCGCCGAGCTCGCGAACTTGAGTTTCAAGTGCGAGCGGCGCTGCACCGATTTGGGGTCAGCGACATTCCGACACTGCTGCGTCGAACCATCGGAAAGGCTTTTCCGGGTGACTCGATGTCACACATCGCCGTTGATCTTTTGAACGTTTTCTTCTGGGCTGCAATGGCCAAAGTTGCCCGCGATTACGCTTGGCGCGACCCGAGACTTGAATATGCGGCTGATTATCTGGAGTACCCCGTAAAGCGGGCCTTTAGGCAGGGTTAGACCGACTGCTGAGGTTACGCACTTTGCAGTGCTAGCCTTGAATTGAACTTTTATTCAGGGGGAATCTAAATGAAGCGTATTTTCGCAAGTGTCGCAGCCATGTTGTCAATCATGTTTTTGACTACCGGTTGCATCAAACTAAACATGAATCTTGATGTTGCGGCCGATGACACTGTCTCGGGCAACATTGTTTTTGCAATCTCTAAAGACCTAGCTGATCTAGCTGGCGAAGATGGCGCTACCGAGACTGACACTTTGTTGCCAAAGTCAGACGCAGTTAAAGTCACTGAGTTTGATGACGGAAAATTCGTCGGAAGTAAATACAGCTTCGCGGGCATTCCGATTGAAAAGTTCTCTGAGGCATCAAACGATGCCGGGCAGCTAAAAATTGTTCGCGATGGTGACAACCTTGTTGTCTCTGGTGAGCTTGACCTTTCGGGCGGCGCTTCAGCTGGCGAAGAAAACCCGCTACTCGATGGCTTTGATATGGGTGCAGACATCTCGGTAGTAATGACCTTGCCTGGCAAGATTGTTTCTTCAACAGGTGAAATCGAAGGCAACAAGATCACCTGGACTGGCAAGTTTGGCGAGAAGCTTGTGATTGCTGCTGAAACCAACTCACCAAAATCAGCCCCAATGCAGATGATTCTGATTGGCCTCGGTGCAGGTGTGGTTATAGCTGTTGCAGTTATCTTGGTTCTTCGCCGCCGCAAGGCTGCTAAGGCGCCAAACGAGGTTTACGAAACCGGCGACGCTCAGCCTTAATCTAATTAGCGATCTTCGTCGTCTGAGTAATAGTCGGCGGCGTAGCCACCTGAATAGCTTGGACCCTCGTAACCACCTGGGCCTGAGTGAACATCGCCTTCATCCATGTCGTAATCAAGAAGTTCGGGTTTAGTGTTCGAATTCTGCGGGCGCTTGGTTGACGGCTCATTTAGGCCGGCTCCGAATAGTGCCGCGAGGCATCCTTTAGCCATGGTTTGCTCCTAAGCTGCTAGACCGAAGGTTTCTTCGATATTCAAGATTGGGCAGTGCAGGGCACGCATTTGGTGTGAGAGTGAGCGACCGAGGCTAACCACCTTGAGTTCGCTGCCCAACTGAATGAGGTGCTCGGCAAACGGGGCCAGGCCGCCATCGCCAGAGGCTAGCACCACAGTTTGAAAGCGCTTTTCTAGGTGTTCGTTGATCATCACTAGAGCAAGTTCGATGTCGGCACCGTCTTGCCCCGAGCGAAAGACGTGCTTGCCATTGGGCCAACCAAAGGCAGCTGCCTCTTGGTTGTGGTTTGAGGCGGCGATAACGAATAGGTCGTCAGCGTTTGGCTGAGCCGCGGCAAAATATGCCTCGCGAGCATTCTCAACCGAGGCAATGGTCAAATCGCAAGAACCACAAAGGTTCTCGATGTCGATTAAGTGAATGGTGCGGTTTGCCTTGATTGCCTGGAGTGTCTTCTTGTTCATTTGTTGCCCCCTTCGCTGACCTGCTTGCTAGTGGAGTAATTATCGAGGGTACCTCTGACATTTTGTTTAGTCGGTTTCGGCAATAGATGTCAGACCTACAAATTAGGCTGTTAATCAGATGAAGTTTGACTATCTAAAAGTCATAAGGGGGCTTACATGAAGAAGAATATTGGCTGTGCGGTGGCCTTTCTAATCTTTGTCGTGGTGGCCATTCTTAACGCGATTCAAAAAGACCCACAAGTGGCCATCCTGGTGGTATTAGCCATTGCCCTGATCGTATTTGTCGTTCGCATCTTTAAGCGCGAAAATCTGGCAAAGGCCGCCCAAACACATCTGGCGCTGGCTGACATTCTTGAAAACCTAAGCAAGCGGCTTGGGCTTGAGATCAACTCGACTCTCTCGCTAAACCCTGGTGAAGTCATCGTTTATAAGTTGAACCAGGTTGGCCTCACCGAATATGTGAGCAGCGGATCAACCTATTCGGGCGGCACCCAGGGAGTTAGCATTCGCATCGCCAAGGGGCTGGCTTATAACGTTGGGTCAAGCTCGGGCAGCCTGACCAAGAACCCTGAAGAGCTAACCATCATTGATTCGGGCGTGGCCTACTTCACCAATCAACGCGTGGTTTTTGCTGGCCCTAAGCAGAGCCGTGAATGGTTGTTTTCGAAAGTATTGAACGTTGATGTGACCGGCAACGGAGTGAACCTAGCGTTGGCCGTTTCAAATCGACAAAAAACCTCAGGGCTGGTTTGGCAAGATAAGGCCGACCTAACCCCGGGTGTTGCTATTGCGATTGCCATGGATTATTCAGACGGCGGCCTAGAAAAAGCCAAAGCCCGCTGTGTGAATACTGCCAA
>CAZIFS010000059.1:0-3071 GCA_964539165.1 uncultured Rhodoluna sp.
TCGAAACAAAGATGCGAGACCGGCCCTCCCGGCCGAGGGTCGGACTCACATCTCACACACCGAAGGAGACACCATGAGCACCATCGCAATGCACCCCACCGTGGCATTCACGCGATCTGCTGCGGCAACCCGCCCCGCCCCGATGCGCCTGACGCGTCGCGGTCGCATCGTCGTCGGAACACTTGTGGCGCTGCCAATCGTTGTTGGCGCGTACTTCATTGGTCTCGGATCGTCGTCGGCCGGTGCCGACTCGGTGCAATCGACGGTTTCGTTCGAAACGATCACCGTCATGCCCGGTGACACGCTCTGGTCGATCGCGCAGAAGATCGCACCCAACGCCGATGCACAGGCGGTCATTGCAGGCATCGAAGCGCTCAACCAGCTCGAGTCGCTTACCGTTCAGCCGGGACAGAAGTTGGCGATTCCTGTCGAATTCAGTGACTAACGGGAACCCGGCTGTCGTCGTCACCTACGATTAATGGGTGAGCCTCGACGACCTGCCCGTTCGCGACGACCTGCGCGGCAAAAAGCCATACGGTGCGCCACAGGTTCACGTGCCGATCCAACTCAACGTCAACGAAAACACGCACCCCGTCCCCACGGATGTCGCGGACGACATCGCGAACGCGGTTCGTGAAACCCTCGCAACCATCAACCGATACCCCGACCGCGAATTTACGGGACTGCGTGAAGCGCTCGCCCGATACGTCGGTGAAGGCATCACCGCAGACCACATCTGGGCCGCCAACGGCAGCAACGAAGCACTCCAACAAATCCTGCAAGCATTCGGTGGACCCGGCCGCACCCTGCTCGGATTCCCACCCACCTATTCGATGTACCCGCTGCTCGCGGAAGGCACCGGCACAACGTGGATCACCGCGGAAAGAGCCGCCAACTTCGAGATAACCGCTGAAATCGCGGTCGACGCCATCCGCACACACAAACCCAACATCACCGTGTTTTGCGCACCGAACAACCCGACGGGCACAGGTGTAGACCTGGACGTAATCGCCGCGGCATACGACGCCACCGGCGGAATCGTCATCGTCGACGAGGCCTACCACGAATTCATGCCCGACGAATCACCGCGCGCGACAACGCTGCTGCCCGGCCGATCACGACTACTCATTTCGCGCACCATGTCGAAAGCGTTCGCCTTCGCGGGTGCACGGGTCGGATATCTCGTCGCCGACCCCTCGGCCATAGACGCACTGCGACTCGTGCGACTGCCGTACCACCTCAGCGCGTTGACCCAGGCGGCGGCGACCGCCGCCCTCGCGCACGCCCCGACTATGCTCGCAATGGTCGACGACATTCGCCAGCAACGAGACCGAATCATTCGCGAACTGCCGAAACTGGGGTACACGCCACACGACAGCCAAACCAACTTCGTGCTTTTTGGCGGAGTCGACGACCCGAACGCGACGTTCCGAGCGCTGCTCGACCGCGGAATCATCATCCGAGACGTCGGAATCCCGAACCACCTGCGCGTCACCGCGGGCACCGAAGAGGAAACCACTGCGTTCCTCGGTGCACTCGCACAAATCACCCCCTGCTAGCCTCGGCTAGAATTGGCGGGTGAACGAGCCGAACCGCACCGCGACACTGTCGCGCCAGACGAGCGAGTCGTCCATCGAACTGACGCTCAACCTCGACGGTTCGGGCCAGTCGACCGTCGACACGGGTGTCCCGTTCTACGACCACATGCTCACCGCGTTCGCCCGCCACTCCCTCTGTGACCTCACCATCAAGGCAACGGGCGATCTGCACATCGACATTCACCACACCGTCGAAGACACCGCAATCACGCTCGGTCAGGCAATCAAACAGGCCCTCGGGGCGAAGGCGGGAATCACCCGCTACGGGGACGCCCACGTCCCGCTCGATGACGCACTCGCCCGCGCGGTCGTCGACATTTCGGGTCGCCCGTACCTTGTCCACAGCGGCGAGCCCGACGGCTTCGCCCTGCACAAAATCGGGGGACACTTCACCGGGTCGCTCGTTCGACACGTGTTCGAAGCGATCGCGCTCAACGCCGACCTCACCGTCCACGTCACCGTCCTCGACGGCCGCGACCCGCACCACATCGCGGAAGCCGAATTCAAGGCGTTCGCCCGCGCGTTCGGGAAAGCGATTGCGCGGGATTCCCGCGTCGTCGGCATTCCGTCGACCAAAGGCGCACTCTAGGTGGCTCGACCCACCGTCGTGGTCCTCGACTATGGGTCGGGGAACGTGCACTCCGCGGTCAAAGCGGTCCAGGCGGCGGGTGCGGACGTCGAATTGAGCCGTGACCGGGACGCCGTCCTCAACGCCGACGGGCTCGTCGTCCCAGGCGTCGGCGCCTTCACCGCCGTCATCGACCAGTTGCGCGCGGTGCGCGGCAACGAACTCATCGAACGCCGATTGGCGGGCGGACGGCCCGTGCTCGGTATTTGTGTCGGCATGCAAATTATGTTCGAACGCGGAGTCGAACACGGCGTCGACACCGCCGGGCTCGGCGAGTGGCCCGGAACCGTCGACCAGCTCGTTGCCCCCGTCCTTCCCCACATGGGGTGGAACACGGTCGACGCCCCCGCCGAATCGCGCCTGTTCGCTGGAATCGAGGGCGAACGGTTCTATTTCGTGCACTCGTACGCCGCCAAGGACTGGTCGCTCGACGCGCACGGCGCATTTCAGGCTCCCGCGGTCACCTACGCAACCCACGGGGAACGCTTCGTCGCCGCCGTCGAAAACGGTCCGCTGTCCGCCACCCAATTTCACCCCGAAAAGTCGGGGGAGGCCGGTCTTCAGTTACTGCGGAACTGGCTCGAAACGTTCTAGCCGAAAGTCACCATGTCGAAACTGATCCTTCTTCCCGCGGTGGACGTCGCCGACGGTCTCGCCGTGCGCTTGTCACAAGGCGCCGCGGGCACCGAGAAATCGTTCGGCGATCCGCTCGAAGCGGCCGAGTCGTTCGTGGAACAGGGCGCCGAATGGCTGCACCTCGTCGATTTGGACGCGGCGTTCGGCCGTGGCGAGAACACCGCGGTCCTGCGCCGGGTTGTTGACGCGCTCGCCGGCTCCGTCAACAT
>CAZIFS010000059.1:3081-6156 GCA_964539165.1 uncultured Rhodoluna sp.
CGGTGCCGGCGCACGCCGCGTCAACCTGGGGACGGCGGCCCTCGAAAACCCCGAATGGACCGCCACCGTAATCGCCCAACACGGTGACCGCGTGGCCGTCGGGTTGGATGTGCGCGGAACGACCCTCGCCGCACGCGGCTGGACCGAAGAAGGCGGAGACCTCTACGAGGTGCTTGCCCGCCTCGACGCGGACGGGTGCAGCCGATTCGTCGTCACCGACGTGACGAAAGACGGCATGATGAAGGGTCCCAACCTCGACCTGCTCACCGACGTCTGCGCCCGAACCGACAAACCCGTCATCGCCTCCGGCGGTATTTCGACGCTCGACGACATCGTCAACATTCGAGAACTCGTCCCGCTCGGAGTCGAAGGCGCGATCCTCGGGAAATCCCTGTACGAGGGCGCATTCACTCTCCGCGAAGCGCTCGCCGTCGCGAACGGCGGCTGATGGCGCACGACCACCGTGCGGATTCGTCCGGGGTCCCGTGGGAGGGGCGAGAATTCGCGCCGAACCCCCACGCAGGAGACGACGGACTGACCCCGTCCGCGGTCGCTGCTGCCGTCACCGCGTTTCGTGACGGGTCGGAGTTGTTCAGTGAATTGGCGGCGGCGCTCGCCGAGTCACGTGCACTCATCCCGCTCGTGACCCATTCCGGGGATGAGTTCGACGCGGACAACCCGGTGATGGAGGACAAGGTTCAGGAACTCGCGGTCGTCACGGTCGCTGGGCCGAGCGGCGAAAAAGTTTTGCCGGTTTTCACCTCGGTCGAGTCGATGCGCGCGTGGAATCGTGACGCACGGCCCGTCCCGATTGAGTTTCGCCGCGTCTGTGTCGCCGCCGCCGCTGAGGGGTCCGAACGCGTGGTCGTGAACCCCGGAACCGACCAGATCGTCCTTCGCAGACCGGCCGTGTGGGCGATTGCGCAGGGAAAACCCGTGGTCGGTGCATGGGAGTCCGCTGAACTCGTGGGGCAGTTGCGCGCGGCGCTTGCGGACATCGACCACGTTCTTAATGTCGATCTTGCGCCCGGGGACCCCACCGCATCGGGGAGTGGTCCTGAACTTCGAGTTGTGATAACGCTGCCCGCGGGGCTGTCAGAAACCCGGGTAACAGAACTCCTCGCCTTAGCTCAATACGCGGTGTCCGCGAATGATTCGCTCGTTAACGCGGCGGATTCCGTCGAAATCCGACTCCTCGCGCGCTAATACATGTGGCGCGCAGAAGTATTCTGAGCGCAACAAGGAATGCGACAATCCGTCAATTAGCACTATGGTCAAGGTACTGAAGTTTCCTTCGATCCGAATCGCGGCCCCATGTCAAACGAACGCCCGCAGCAACCGCCCCAGAAACGCATCGACAGGGAGAAACCCGCTCGTCGATCCATTTGGCTGGTCTCGCTCACCGCACTTCTGATCGCGATCATTGCCTTACTACTCAGCCAGTGTTCGATACGTCCGTTTTCGGAGAGCACTCCCACGGCAACGTCGACTCCGTGCCCAGTTCCGTCTGCCGGCGCCGCCGGAGTCGATGGGCTCAGCGCATTCGAACTGTGGAAAGTGGTCGGAAACACAGGGACACTCCAAGACTTCCTCGACTCACTCGTCGGTGACCCCGGGCCCGCCGGCGAAGACGGGAAAGTTGTCTACATCGGAAACGACGGGCAAACCGGCCCAGCGGGGGACGAGGGACTGAGCGCTTACCAACTCTGGTTGGACAACGGACACACCGGAACCGAGCAAGATTTCCTCGACTCTCTGCTCGGTGAAGCCGGCGCAGACGGAGTAATGGGTCCCGAAGGGCCGAGCGCCTACGACGTCTGGGTAGCAACGGGGGGTGACGGGGACGAGACAGATTTCCTTCGTTCGCTCGTCGGTCCGGCAGGCGCTGACGGGGAGTCCGGTTCGGATGGGCTGTCAGCTTACGATTTGTGGCTCGTGGAGGGTGGAATAGGTGACGAAGCGTTCTTCCTCTCAACTCTCGTCGGTCCCGCCGGTGCCGACGGTGTCGACGGAGCAGACGGCGTCTGCGCACCAGGTGAAACGGGAGCGACTGGTCCCGCCGGCGCCGACGGATTGCCCGGAGCAAACGGTGCCGACGGCCTTTCTGCATACGATCTCTGGGTTCTCGCAGGGAACGGTGGAACGGTCGACGAGTTTCTCACTTCGCTCGTCGGTGCAAACGGTGCCGACGGCGCCCCGGGTGCAACGGGTCCCCAAGGCCCTGCCGGAACGGGCGGACTTGGCGATGTGGGGTCATTCTTTGACCTGACGACGCAGGGTTGGGACAGCTCACCCGAGGTCTCCAAACAGGTCAATACGGCGTTTCCCATCTACCTCAGCGACTCCGACCCGTCCGTGACCGACGGTGTGACCGTTCTCCACGGCAATGGCGACGAGGTTTCATTGAAGTCGCACATCACGTTCTCACGCTCCGGGATTTACAACATCGCCTTCTCGGCGCAATTGCATCGCACTCAAGGCGGGTCCACCGCGACGACCAGCTTTTGGTTACGCAAAAACGGGGTTGATGTTCCCGCCACGAACACCGACGTCACTCTCCAAGCCGGCGCGGGCAAGCTCGTGGCTGCCTGGAACTTTTTCGTTCCCGTCACCTGTTCCACGGTCGTTTACGTGACGACCTGTGACCAGTACCAATTAATGTGGTCGTACGCCGATCTGCACATCAACATTTGGTTTGAAGATGTGCAGTCCAACCCAACACGACCGTCTACACCGTCGGTGATTGTGACGGTCAACCAGGTTCAATAATCACGGTGGAGTTAGGAGTAAACTGGCGTCCAACCGTCGAAAGGGCAATCGTGAAGAAGTCCGTGGGTGCTGCAACGGGAATCGTTGCGTTGGTCAGTCTGCCGCTCGTAGCCACTCCCGCGAGTGCATTAGAGACCTGCGAGTCCGTCGGTGCGGTCGAAGTGTCCGACGGCGTGTGCGAATACGTCGTGACGACGACCGGCGTGTGGGAGTCGCCGTCTGGAGTCACCACTCTCGAGGCGATTCTGATTGCCGGTGGTGGGGCATCCCAATACGGCTACGGCGGGGGAGCGGGCGAAGTCCTCT
>CAZIFS010000060.1:0-5916 GCA_964539165.1 uncultured Rhodoluna sp.
TAGATTGGGGAATCAATGACAAACAACAACGCGGCCGCTTTTTGTAGCCAATGTGGAACTCAACACATCGCTGATTCTGCATTCTGCACTAACTGTGGAACACCTCGTGCAGTTGTTGCTACGGTTTCGGTACCCGCCCAGCCTGCGGCCAAATCTTCTCCTTCGGCTAATCAGAATGCAACCGAGCTTCCGCCACAAAAGGAATATCTAATTGCCTTATTGCTTTCGATTTTTCTGGGCACTCTCGGCGTAGATCGCTTCTACACCGGACACATCGGTCTAGGTATAGGCAAGTTGCTAACTTTTGGCGGGTTGGGCGTTTGGGCCCTAATCGACATAATTCTTTATGCCACTCGCAGCGTGACCGATGTTCACGGCCGCCCACTCATTTAGTAACGCAACGTAGCCTGCAAAAACCCACTGCGATAATTGCCTTATGTCTGATTCACAGGTAACCGCAGCCAACCTCCAAGATTTGCGCCAGCGCCACAGTTCAAAGTGGCGTCGTTTTGCGCCGGATGTTTTGCCAATGCACGTGGCCGAGATGGACTTTCAAATCGCCGAAGGCATCCGTGATCTCATAATCGACTTCACCAACCGCTCAGACCTTGGCTATCTTGGCCCGGTGCCAGAAGTTGCCGAAAGCTTTGTTGCCTTTGCCGCCAAGCGCTGGGGTTGGGCTGTTGACGGCAAGCAAATCAAACTCGCCACGGATGTCGGCGTTGCCGCGGTCGAGATTTTTAGAGCGCTTGGCAAGCCAGGCGACCAGGTGGTTGTGAACACGCCGGTTTACAGCGCGTTTTTTGGTTGGATTTCAGAAACCAAACTTTCACAGGTTGAGGTTCCGCTGATTCAAAACGGCACTGATTGGACTCTTGACCTTGAGGGGCTCGAGAAAGCCTTTTCGGCGGGAGCCAAGTTCTACTTGCTTTGCCACCCTCATAACCCGCTGGGCAAGGTTTACAGCCGCGCAGAACTAACCGCTATTGCCGCCCTCGCAGTCAAATACGACGTAATTGTCATCAGTGATGAAATCCATGGTCCGCTTACCTATTCTGGAGTTGACTTCACGCCGTATCTTGCCTGTGGCGCAGATGCTGAAGTAACCGGAATCGCAATTACCTCGGCGAGCAAATCTTGGAACCTGGCAGGTTTGAAAGCCGCGATCCTGGTTACCCAAAGCGCGGTTATGGCAAGCAAGGTTTCGGTATTACCGCCAGACATGCACTGGCGCACCTCTATTCTTGGTGCTTTTGCAATGGCGGAGGCTTTTGCCAATGGCGAGCAGTGGCTGGATTCAGCGCTTGAGACCATCCAAGGCAATTTTGAATTCATGAAAGCCGAGGTGGCCGCCAAGCTGCCTGGCATCACGGTGGTTGAGGCTCAAAACAGCTACCTTGCCTGGTGGGACGTCAAGGCTTTGAGTCTCGGAGCAGACCCAGCAAAACGCATTCACGATGAAGCACGAGTTGCCGTTGTGCCTGGTGCTGATCTGGGTGCTGGTTATGAACAGTTTGTTCGCTTCAACTATGCAACCAGCCGCGAGAACATCAGCGATGCGATTAGTCGCATTGCCGCAATCATTTAGTTTGCCGGCTTTAGATTGCCTTTAGGGCAGTCTCGATGTCTTTGATTAGATCATCTGGGTGCTCGAGGCCAACCGAAAGACGCACAGTCGTCGGAGTAATGCCCATCTCAGCCTGAACCTCGGCCGACAGTCGTCGGTGCGTGGTTGATGCCGGGTGAGTCATCAGTGACTTGCTGTCGCCGAGGTTGTTTGAAATATCAATCACCTGAAGCGCGTTCATGAAGCGGAACACAGCATCTTTGTCGCCCTTGAAGTCAATGGCAACCGTTGAACCGCCACCCTTCATTTGCTTCTTGGCCAATTCATAGCCAACGTGCGACTTCAAGAACGGGTAAGCAACTCGGTTGATAGCTGCATGATTCTCAAAGTGCTCAGCAATTGCAGTGGCAGTGTTCGACATGCGCTCAACACGCATGCTCATGGTCTCTAGTGACTTGAGCATTACCCAAGCGTTGAACGCACTCATTGATGGACCAGTGTGACGGGTGAATGGAATTACGCTCTCAGTGATGTACTTTTGGCTGCCCAAAATTGCGCCACCCAAAACACGGCCCTGGCCGTCGATGTGCTTGGTGGTTGAATACATAACCACGTCGGCGCCTAGTTCGAGTGGCTTCTGCAGAACCGGCGATGCCATCACATTGTCAACAATTACAGTTGCGCCCACCTTGTGAGCCAAATCGCTGACCATGCGAATGTCTGTGATCTCCATCAGCGGGTTGCTAGGTGATTCAATAAACACGGCCGTTGTTGGCTCGCTTAGAGCCTTGGCCCAAGCCTCAGGGGTGTTCTCTTCAACCAAAACGGTGTTGACGCCCCACTTAGGCAGAATCTCGGTAAGCACCACATAGCAAGAGCTGAACATGGCTGCATAAGCAACTACTCGGTCGCCGGCTTTCACCAAACAAGCCACGGATGCAAACATCGCGGCCATACCCGAAGCAGTCGCGAAGCAAGCTTCGGCTCCCTCAAGAATTGCAAGTCGGTTTTCGAACTGAGCAACGGTTGGGTTGGCAAAGCGTGAATAAAGAAAGTGCTCGGTTTCATCTTTGAACGAAGCCTCTGCCTGCTCAGCAGAATCGTAGGTGAAGCCAGAGTTTAGAAACAGTGCCTCGCTGGTCTCGCCGAAACCGGTGCGAGCTAGGGCGCCGCGAATCGCCTGGGTGTCAGGGTGTAGCTGCCAGTTTGGTTCAGCAGCTTCGTTTACGTCTTGATAACCCCATGGGCGAGTGCGTTTGGTCATTCTGCAATTTTACTAGTGCCGCCAACCGCAGCGACTGATTCAACCAGGGCTTCGAGTGCTGATTCAAGTTCAGTCTCGGTGGTTTGGTGGCTCAAGCTAAACCGCACAGCGGTCTGGGCTAGTTCGGCAGCAAACCCCAAAGCGGTCAAAACATGTGAAGGTTCATCACTCCCGGCGGCACAAGCTGAACCGCTCGAAACTATTACTGAGCGACGTTCTAGTTCAAGCAAAATAGCTTCGCCGCTCAAGCCCTCGAAGCAAAAACTTGCAATGTTCGGTAGGCGGCTTTTCATGCTGCCGGTGGCAATCGCACAGGGCACTCTCTTCAAGACAGCCGACACAAAGGTGTCTCTAATTTCTGCGATCTCACTTGCGCCTTCATTGGGCCAAGCCTGCAGTGCAAGCGCGCTCGCCAAAGCCACCGCCCACGCAACATTCTCGGTGCCCGATCTGCGCTCTGCCTCTTGGCCTCCACCGTGAATCAAAGGTTCGACCCCAAATTTTGCACGGATAAAAGTCGCGCCCGAACCTTTAGGTGCACCAAATTTATGCCCCGAAAGGGTTAGCGCGTCAACCCCGAGGGTTGATACGCGACACTCAACCCAACCCACGCACTGCACGGCGTCGGTGTGAAAAAGCGCACCAACCTCATGTGCAGCCGCGGCGAAGCTCGCGATGGGGTGAATGGTGCCAACCTCGTTATTGCCGAGCATCAGGGTTACCAAAGTTGTGTCTGCCCTCAGGGCTGAGATTAAGTCAGCAATAGCAATCGAGCCGTCTGAGGCAATAGGCAGCCAGGTGATTTCAAAACCGTGTTGGCGCTCCAGATAATCAAGCGCCTCGAGCACTGCCTCGTGTTCTGTCTTTGCGCTAACCAGATGACGCCCGCGCGGGTTAGCCAGGGCCAAGCCCTTGATGGCAAGATTGTCACCCTCGGTGCCTCCCGAGGTGAAAACAACCTCGCTAGGTCTACAGTCAAGCCACTGTGCCACTTGGGTTCGGGCCGCCTCTAGTGCCTCATTAGCGCGAAAGCCCAACTCGTGTGTGCTCGATGGGTTGCCAAACTCACTGGTTAGCCAGGGCCAAGCAGCTTGCAACGCCTCGGGTCTAACCGGGGTGGTTGCTGCATGGTCTAGGTAAATCATTGGTTAGG
Organism: uncultured Rhodoluna sp.; assembly: GCA_964539165.1. GTDB lineage: Bacteria > Actinomycetota > Actinomycetes > Actinomycetales > Microbacteriaceae > Rhodoluna. Next base: position 3,985 of record CAZIFS010000060.1, read on the forward strand.
CGTCAATCTTTACGTCAAGGCCTAAATCAAGTGAACGAACACTGTGGGTTAGGGCGCCAACCGAGATAACGTCAACTCCGGTAGCGGCGATGTCAGCCACCGTTTTAAGGTTGACGCCGCCAGAGGCTTCAACAACTGCGCGACCAGAAACTAGCGCAACGCCATCGCGAAGTTCATCCAGGGTGAAGTTATCGAGCATGATTATGTCAACGCCGCCGGCAAGCACCGGGGCAATTTGATCGATTCGGTCAACTTCAACCTCAAACTTAACGCTCGCAGGAATCTCGTTGCGAATGCGCAACAACTCGGTTGTGAGGTCTTTGCCGCCGGCAGTCAGCACAGCAAGATGATTGTCTTTGGCAAGAACTTGATCTGAAAGCGAGAAGCGGTGGTTGGTGCCGCCTCCATCGCGAACGGCCTGGCGCTCAAACTCGCGCAGCAGGGGAGTGGTCTTGCGGGTATCGAGAATTTTGGCTTTGGTGCCAGCAACCGCGGCAACATAGGCGGCGGTCTGGGTGGCAATTCCACACATGCGCTGCGTGAAGTTCAAACCAATGCGTTCGGCTCGCAGCACGGCACGGGCAGATCCGCTAACTATTGCCAAACTCTGACCAGCAACAAAGGCTTCGCCATCTTTGATTTTCATTTCAACTCGGATGCCCGGTTCGCACAGCTCAAAGGCGGCTTTGAAAACTTCAACACCACTGAAAATGCCAGGTTCGCGGGCTGCAAGTTCGGCGGTTGCAGTTGCGCTCGCCGGAATCAAGTGCTCTGAGGTGATGTCGCCGTTGGGCGCATCTTCGGCCAAAGCAGCAGAAACCACTTGAATTATGTGCTCGTGGGTTAGCATCACTTTGCCTTTCGAACGATGGTGATTGGTTTGGCCAAGTCTGGGTTGGTCGCCTTGAAATCAAGTCGGTAGTGCCCACCGCGTGATTCCTCACGCGCAAGTGCTGCTGCGGTAACAGCGCGGGCGAGCAAAAGCAGGTTGGCGTCTTCCCAGTCTGTGAAGAGGCGGTTCTCTTTATTTGCCGATCGCCACTGGCCGAGCGCCCGCTGAGTTTCGCGAAGCCCTTCGGCAGTGCGGGCTAATCCAACGTTGTCCCACATCAGTGTCTGCAATTCAACTCGGTCAACTACGTTTCTTGCAGTTCTCGCCAATGCGCTGTCAGATTCATCCAAGATTTCAATCTCAGCAACCAACCCGGTCTCTTTCCAGCGGGCTGAGGCAGCATCGGCAGGCCAGGCCTCATCGAGAACCTGAACCGCTCTACGCGAGAAAACAATCGACTCGAGCAACGAGTTTGAAGCTAGGCGGTTGGCGCCATGCGCGCCGGTGCAGGCTACTTCGCCAACGGCGAATAGGCCTTCGATCGAGGTGCGGCCCCAAATGTCGGTGGCAATGCCGCCCATCCAATAGTGAGCAGCCGGGGTAACTGGAATCGGGTTTTTGCCCCAGTCGAGACCATAGGCCCTAGTGGTTTTGCTAATGCTCGGAAACCTCTGGCTCAAGAACTCTGAACCAAGGCCGGTTGCATCAAGCAACACCGGCTGACCACCTTGCGAGAGCATTTCGGCTTGAATTCCTCGGGCAACCACATCGCGGGGTGCCAATTCGCCAAGCGGGTGAATTTTCTGCATAAAGCGTTCGCCAGAATTATTGATCAAAACTGCGCCATCGCCGCGAACTGCTTCAGAGATCAAGAAGCTGCCCGGCACCGCAAGCGCGGTCGGGTGAAATTGATAGAACTCAACGTCGGCGAGCTCGGCTCCAGCTCTGAAGGCTGCGGCAACTCCATCGCCGGTGGTTACCGATGGGTTTGTGGTGTGACGATACAGCTGGCCGGCGCCACCGCTGGCCAAAATAACTGAGTCGGCTTCGACAAAGTGTTGCCCCGAAGCATCCATGAGGTGAACGCCCTTGATTTTGCC
>CAZIFS010000061.1:0-4797 GCA_964539165.1 uncultured Rhodoluna sp.
TCTCGGTTTCGCGTTATTTGGTAGATATTCATACCTTGGATGAAACCATGCAGGTCGTGCTTCACGAGATCGCGCACGCAATCTGTGGAAAAGTTGCCGGGCACGGAAAAGTCTGGCTAAAAACTGCAAAGTCGATTGGCTATCGGGCTGAAAAATTTACCGGGCGCGAGATTGCCGAAGAGACTGCCAGTTGGGTGGGAACTTGCCCGAACGGCCACCAGCACTATCGCTATCGTCAACCAGCTAGAGAACTAAGTTGTGGTCTCTGCGGCAAGGGTTTCTCTAGGCGAAACTTAATCCGATGGCAGACAAGATCACAAACTGAGTGACCACAAAGCCGGCAAAAAAGTTGAGCCAGATAAATCGTTTCCATCCGCGGTTTGCTTGTTCACAGGTTTCGTCGGTTATGTTCCAGTGGGTGCCAACTACCCAGAGGTAAGGCACTGCGGCAACTGCCACAAACGAAGCCAAGTCGCCAACAGTTAGCAGCAGCACTCCGGCAAATAAATAAGCCGTGAACGCAAATCTCGTGGTGGCTCGAGCTCCGATTACGGTTGCGATTGACGAAATGCCACCTTCGCGGTCAGCTTTAACATCTTGAACTGCGCCAAACGCGTGCGAGGCAACTCCCCAAAGGGTGAATGACAAAATCATCGCCAAAAGTTTTGGTTCGCCAAGGTCGGCTCCGGCGAGCGCTGCTCCAAAAATCATCGGACCAACAAAGTGGCTTGCCGAAGTCAATGAATCAAGAAAAGGTTTCTCTTTAAAACGCAATCCCTTGGCGCTGTAGGCAACCACGGTGAACACAAAGAGCAGCAACCAAGCCGCTGAATTTAGTGTGCCAACCGCGAGCAAATAAATTACAAATGGCAGGCAACTGAGCACGGCTGACCAGATTGTTAGGTGGTGCCATTTGGGTGCCAGTAGCGCACCTTCGATGCCGCCCTTGCGTGGGTTATGCAAATCACTTTCGTAGTCAAAAACGTCGTTGATGCCATACATGAGCAAGTTATAGGGAATCAAGAAAAACAGAGTGCCTAGCACCAGCTCGATGCTGATTTCTCGGGTGATAAACAAATAAGTTGCCGCGAACGGATACGCGGTATTAATCCAAGACACCGGCCTTGAAGACCAGAACAGTTGCTTTATGGCTTCCATCGCAAACCTTTCGTGACTTCAATAGCAATTGAAATTAGCAGGGGAGCAGCCAGCGAATAGGCAAAGTCCTCAATTGGCGCAACCCCAATTTTGATTCCGGTGATTAGCGCTTCGTCGTAGGCAACGATTCCGGTGCCAACAATAAGGTTGTCAAAAACCGCTGTTGCAACTAGCAGCCAAGCTGTGGCCAGGCCGATTACCTTCCAGGGCAGTTGCTTGCGAAACGGCAAACTCGCGGCAATCACGGCTCCTAAAAAAATTGCATTCAAACCCAAATAGTTCATTTAGAACCGCCAGAGCGTTTTGCCTCGCGACGCCCAAATGCCTTTAATAAAAGCAGCGAGCTATAGCTAAGCAATATCAAAAAGAAAACTTCTTCTAACGGCAACTCTTGAGTCAGCAACACCCCCGTCAAGTGGCTTGCATCACCCCTAAAGAAGATTCCAGATTGAATTCCGGCAATATCCCAGACTAAAAAGAACACCACTGAAATCAGAATCAAACACAAATAACGAGCTGATTTTGCAATTGCCAACTTGAACCGAAAATCAAGAATGGCCAAGCCAGAGATTGAGAACAGCAGAGCGGCTAGATAGACGAAGCTCAACGAAGCCCCTTCCACCCGTTCTCGCCAATTGGCTGAATTTCATCTTTTAGCGGGCCGGCTGAGCGGTCATTGATCAATCGCTTGTAGACCAGTTCGGCACCAATTAGGCACATCGGCAGGCCAATTCCTGGGATGCTGTGGTGGCCGGCGTAATACAGGCCCTCAACCTTTTTGCTCTTATTTGTTGGTCTAAAGAACGCACTCTGCATCAAGGTGTGAGCCATACCAAGTGCCGTTCCCGACCAAGCGTTCAGGTCGTCAACGAAATCTTTTGGCCCCATGGTTCGACGAACCACAATGCGTTCGGCCAAATCAGGAATCTCGCACCAGTCAGAAATCTGCTGAATGATTCGGTCGGCAGCTGCTTCAAATTCAGCATCGCCAGAACCATCAATTCCTCCCTTGCCCAACTCTGGGTCGGCAGCAATCGGAACCAATACAAAAATGTTCTCGTAGCCCTCAGGTGCAACTGAAGGGTCAGTGATGCTAGGTGCGCAGATGTAAAGCGAAGCCGGGTTCGGAATAACGCTCTTGGCGCCAGACTTGCGCTTTTCTTCAGGGGTGCGGAACACCTCTTTGAAGTTTTTGTCCCAGTCATCGGCATACAAAAGCGTGTGGTGATCGAGCTGAGGCAGCTTGCCGCGAACGCCCAGATACAAAAGCATTGCACTTGGGCCTGGCACCTTGTCTTGCCACCATTTTTCAGGCAGCGTCTGATCTTTAGGGTCAAGCAACTGAGTCTCAATGTGGTGAAGATCGGCGTTACCAATCACAACATCAGCTCCGTAGAAAACCTCGCCAACTGTCACGCCGGCAACATGGCCATCCTTGGTGGTTTCAATCTTGGTGACCTTCGAGTTGGTGTGAATCTCAACCCCGTGCTGCTTGGCAAGACGCTCGATAGATTCGATGATCGTGTAGAGCCCGCCCATCGGGTAGAACACGCCAACATTCATGTCTACGTGAGTCATAAGGTGATACATGCTCGGGGTGTCATATGGCGAGGCGCCCAAGAAAACTGCCGGAAAGTTCAAAATTTTGCGCAGGCGCTTATCGGTGACAAATTTGCCAGCAAAGGTGTCGAGCGGGGTGATCAGGTGCTTAATAAATCGACCCGCACGCGCCAAAACTTCAGGCTGAACAAACGACTTTGCGTTCTGAAAATTGGTGTACAAAAAGTGCTTGATCGAAAGTTTGTAGGCATCTTCGGCCGAATCGATGTAGGCCTGAAGTCGGTCGCCGGCCCCTGGCTCAATCGAGTCAAAAAGCACCTTGTTATCGGCCAATTTTTCACGGATGATCAGCTTGTCGCCATACCCCTCATTGCGAGTCTGATATGCCGGGTCTAACCGAACCAGGTTCAACTGCTCGGCTGCGGTGGTGCCCATCAATTTGAAGAACTGATCGAAAGCGTCTGGCATCAGATACCAAGACGGGCCCATGTCGAACTTGAAGCCGTCTTTCTCCCAGATGTAGGCGCGGCCGCCCACCTTCTCTCGTGCCTCAAGAAGTGTTACCTTCATGCCAGCTTTTGCCAACAATGCCGCAGTTGAAAGACCCGCGATACCTCCGCCAACAACTACTGCAGTTTTTTGACTCATTTAGGCACAACTCCAAACCATGCTTGGGCAAGAATTACAAGTTTTTTTGGGTTAGAAACACGAATTCTGCGTTGAATTAGTTCTGCGGCCGGTGTGGCCGCGATGTTGCGATTTAGCTCGGTGAAAAACATTTGGGCAGCCGAAACTGCCTTGCGAGAAGTTGGTGGCAGTTTTCGAAGCGATCGTGAAGAAACCACCAGGTCAGCTTCGATGTCTTCAACTAGGCGAACTTTTTCAGCCTCGTTAAAAGTGTCAACATTAACCCCCGGAAAATACGAGCGGCCAAGCTTCTGAAAATCAGCAGCCAGGTCACGCAAAAAGTTAACCTTCTGAAAAGCTGCTCCTAGTGCGCGAGCTCCGGTGACAAATTCTTGGCGTTCTGCCGGGGTCAAATCTTGCCCCATCAAGAAAACATCAAGGCACATCAAGCCCACGACCTCGGCCGAGCCATAAACATAAATGTCGAAGCCGCGCTGGTCGTGCTCTTTGGCCGAGAGATCCATACGCATCGATGCAAAAAACGGCTTCACCAAATCTTTGCTGATGTTTGCCAATCGGGCGGTCTGAGCAAAAGCGTGAACCACGAGATTTGCGCTGAACCCAGATTCCATAGCTCGATAAGTTTCAGCTTCTAATTGGTCGAGAATGTCACGGGGATTATTTGAAATACCGTTGCCAAGAGCCTCGGCTGCAGCGCCATCAACAATTTCATCGGCCACTCGAACCAAGGCGTAAATGTTTCGTATGTGTACGCGCTGGTTGCGGCCAATCAGTTTTGTTGCCCAACCAAACGAGGTTGAATACGCAGCGATAACCTCAGCCGACGCCAATTCAGCGGCTCGAGTGTATTGACTCAGGCTGGTCGGTTGTTCCAAAGACTTAGACACGCCTTAAGGCTACAACTAATAGACTTGACCGTATGTCTGCAGATATGAAACCGCGCTCACGCGACGTTACCGATGGAATTGAAAAAGCAGCCTCTCGAGGCATGCTCCGTGCAGTTGGCATGGGCGATGAAGACTGGGTAAAACCACAAATCGGTGTGGCTAGCTCTTGGAGCGAAGTTACCCCTTGCAACCTTTCACTTGACCGTTTGGCAGAAGCCACCAAGCAGGGAGTTCACGCCGGCGGCGGTTACCCACTTGAGTTCGGCACCATCTCGGTTTCTGACGGCATTTCAATGGGTCACGAGGGCATGCACTTCTCGCTAGTTTCTCGCGAGGTTATCGCCGACTCAGTTGAGACCGTTATGCAGGCCGAGCGCCTTGACGGTTCAGTTTTGCTTGCCGGTTGTGACAAGTCACTGCCTGGAATGTTGATGGCTGCAGCCCGTCTAAACCTTTCATCTGTGTTCTTGTATGCCGGTTCGATCATGCCTGGATGGGTAAAGCTCGAGTCTGGCGAAGAAAAGCAGGTCACCATCATTGACGC
>CAZIFS010000062.1:0-4427 GCA_964539165.1 uncultured Rhodoluna sp.
CCAATCGAGGCAGTAGGCCGCACCCTGCGCAAGCTGTTCTCATGGATCAAGAACGCAGATGACTACCAAGAGGGCAACGCAGCTCGCTAATTTGAGCCGTGTTCCTTTGGGAATCAAAAGACCCCGCACTTCGGTGCGGGGTCTTTTCTTTACCCCTTTCACGCACTTTTTCTTGCGACCTATCCAGCGGCACGGCTCTAAACTGATTCAACTGAATGGTTTTCAATTAAGGCACCTAGTAGGCAGAGGCAAATGCAAGTTTCAGATCTAACCAAACCTGAGCACCGTTGGTTCTTATGGGTCACCATGGCAACCCTTGCCGCTTTTACGGCGATTGCAACTGACCTTTATCTTCCTGCCTTCACGCAAGTGGCCACAGATTTCGATGTGACCACAAAAGAGGTTCAATTCACCCTGTTCTCATTTTTCGTCGGCATGGCTTTTGGGCAGCTTATCTGGGGCCCGTTCTCAGACAGGCACGGTCGCAAACCCGCCGTGCTCTTGGGTATTGGGATTTTTATTCTGGCTTCGATCGCCTGTGTTTTTGCACCAAATCTTTGGTTCTTAGTTATTGCTCGCGCTGTTCAGGCATTCGGAGGTTCGGTCACCATGCTTGCCAGCCGGGCAATTGTGCGCGACTTGTTCACCGGCAATGAGATGGCCAGAACTATGTCTGCGGTTTCATCGATATTCATGGCCGCACCGATCTTGGCTCCAACTCTTGGAGCAGGAATCCTTGCGTTTGGTTCTTGGCACTTGATCTTCGTGGGGTTGGCCATTTTTGGCGCTCTAGCCGGGCTTAACTTCATGAGAATGCCAGAGACCCTTTCGGCTGAGGCTCGCACCAATCTCGGGCTTCGAGAAATCTTGGTCAAATATGGCCAAATTGCAAAAAACGTTGAATTCAGCTTCGCAATCATGCAGGTTATGAGCCAAACTTTGATGCTCTTTACCTATGTCACCATGATTCCGTCGGTGATGATGGTTGAGCTGGGGCTAACACCGGGGGAGTTCGGAATCATGTTCGGCACCAATGCACTTGCGCTAATTGCTGGTTCGCAGGTTAACTTCAGAATTTTGAAGCGCGTTTCGGTTCGCAAAGCACTCAAGTGGTTTGTGATTGTGCAGGCCTCAGGCGCATTTGTGCTGCTTTTTGCAGCGAACACCTGGCACAGCGTTTGGGTAATTGTTCCCATTTTGATGGTGACGATCGGCGTTGGTTCATCAATCGCCGGCAACAGCACCACGCTGGCTTTGGCTCCGTTCGCCTCTGGTGCGGCTCAAGCCTCGGGCGTGGTTGGCATTGCTCAGAGCTTGGCTGCCGCCCTAATCTCAGGCTTGCTTTCGCTAATTTCAGGTGAACCGCTAATCAAGATGACTTTCACCATGGCAACGATTGCAACCATTGCGATTACTGTTCTTATCATTCGCGAAAGACGTCTTGGCAAAGATACCCCTAGGGGTATAAACTAGAGCTACTGAATCCGATTGAATCTGAGGAGGAACCTATGTGTTCACCAGCTCTTTGCGAAACCTGCAACAAAGTTACCTGGACCGGCTGCGGCGGCCACATTGAAGAAGCTCTCGAAGGGGTTCCTCAAGACCAGCGTTGCACCTGCAACTAGTTTTTATAGTCGTATTGAACAAGGCCCGAGCTAAATGCTTGGGTCTTTTCAATTGTGAAGGCCTTTAGCGCTTCATCCATGGATGTGGAAAACAGGGGAGTACCCGAACCGAGTACATCTGGGCAAACAAATAGCGTTAGGTGATCGAGCAGGTTCTTGGCAAGCAGCTGCCTCACCACATCGGCACCGCCCACCACAAAAACCTGGCCCGACACCTCAGATTGAATCTTGGCAACCACTTGCTCGATGTCTCCGGCAACAAAGGTGACCTCAGAGTCGTTTACGCCGTCATAGCGCATTGGGTTGTTGGTCAAAACATAGGTAGGCAACACTCGCGGTTCATTACCGAGGGCGTCGATTTCAAAGTCAAAGGTGCGGGCACCCATGAGCATCGCGCGACTGTGACTCATCAATGATGTGAAGCCATAGTCTTCGTCGGCGCTCAGATATTTTTCGGCCCAAGACATGTCTCCGTCCTGCCCGGCCAAGAAGCCATCAGAACTAATAGCTGCAAAGAATAAGAAGGTTGTCATCGGCGGCTTTCGTTAGGGCTTGAGGGTTAGTTCTACCAGTGGTTTTGATTTGATGTCTATAACAAATTCGGTGTCTTCGCGCTGCCAAGCCAGGGCAGAGGCAAATTGCACGTTCACCTCGCGGCCAAGCAAGTCTTCGGCTTTGGCAGCTGCTCTTGAAGCCTCGATGCGGCTCACGTTGCCTATAAGCAACAAGTCGACTTCTTTGGGGGCAGCGGCTGTTTGTCGCGAAAGCCTCGCAGCCCAAACACCAAAAAGAAATGCGTGATCAATGCCGTCAAGGCCAACCAATAGCGGGGGCAAAACGGCGGCAGGCCCATAACTAAAAGCAACGATTTGGCTCACTGAATCAAAGAGCAGGTGTTGCCTATTGGCTTGAATCAAACGCGCCCGACCTACGGTTTTTTGAACCACTAGCTGGCCATCAAGCAATCGGTCAACCTCACGCATGGCGGTTGGCAAACTCGCACCTGCAAACTCGGCTAGGTGACTGATGGTAAAAAACTCTTCGGGATTCATGAAAAGTTCAGCCAAAATCAGGCCCTGAGCATCACTTTTAAGCAGTGGTGACAGCTTTGCAGCGGCAACTTTCATAAAAACAATTCTAAGTGTTGTTTATTGAAAATCAGAATGACACGGTTTGCAAAATCGCCCCCTAAACTTGAATCACATCGCCAATTCGGCGCCAACTATCCAAGGATGAAGCATTGACTAAGCCAGTTGTTCTAATTGCCGAAGAGCTATCACCAGCAACCGTAGAGGCCCTTGGCCCAGATTTTGATGTTGTGAATGTTGACGGCACCGATCGCCCAGCACTTCTAGCAGCGCTAGCTAAAGCCGACGCCATCTTGGTTCGTTCGGCAACTCAGGTAGATGCCGAGGCCATCGCCGCAGCCCCGCAGCTAAAGGTTGTTGCCCGCGCTGGTGTTGGCCTAGACAACGTAGACATCAAGGCGGCAACCGCTGCTGGCGTGATGGTTGTTAACGCGCCAACCTCAAACGTGGTTTCAGCGGCCGAACTTGCCATTGCCCAGATGCTTGGCCTTGCTCGTCACATTCCAGACGCAAACCACTCACTAAAGGCAGGGGAGTGGAAGCGCGCTCAGTTCACCGGTGCCGAGCTTTATGAAAAGACCGTGGGCATCGTAGGCCTTGGTCGCATCGGTGGTTTGGTTGCCCAGCGTCTAGCTGGTTTTGGCGTTGAACTAATTGGTTATGACCCTTACATCACCCCGGCTCGTGCCGAGCAAATGGGCGTAAAGCTAGCTACCCTTGATGAGCTGATGCAAAAGTCTGACTTCATCACCATTCACATTCCAAAGACTGCTGAGACCACCGGCATGATCTCAACCGAGCAGTTCAAAATCGCCAAGCCAAACCTAAGAATCGTTAACTGCTCACGCGGTGGAATCATCGACGAAGCAGCACTTTTTGAGGCACTAAACACCAACCAGATTGCTGGTGCGGGCCTAGACGTGTTCGTTACCGAGCCACCAAAAGACAACCCACTGCTTGGCCTAAAGAACATTTTGGTCACCCCTCACCTTGGCGCTTCAACCGACGAAGCCCAAGAAAAGGCAGGCATCTCGGTGGCAAAGTCGGTTCGTCTAGCACTTGCTGGTGACTTGGTTCCAGACGCAGTCAACGTTGCCGGTGGCAACATCGACTCTTCGGTCAAGCCAGGCATCAGCCTGATGGAGAAGCTCGGTCAGGTGCTATTCGGCATCTCTGGCGGCAACGTAACCGCAATTGAGGTTGAGGTTCGCGGTGAGATCGCTGTTCACGACGTTTCAGTGCTAAAGCTTGCCGGCCTAAAGGGCTTCTTTCAGAACGCTGTTACCGAGCAGGTTTCTTATGTCAACGCTCCGCTGATGGCAGATGCTCGCGGCATCGACGTGAAGCTAGTGGTTGACACCAACTCAGACGAATACCGCAACGTCACCACCATTAAGGCAACCCTTTCTGACGGCACAACCGCTTCGGTCTCGGGCACCGTAATCGGCCCTAAGCTTCACCAGAAAATCGTTAACATCAACGGCTATGACGTTGAGTTGGGTCTTGCCGAGCACCTAGTGCTAATGGTTTATGCAGACCGCCCAGGCATCGTTGCTGTTTATGGCAAGGCATTTGCTGACGCCAACATCAACATTGCAGCCATGCAGATTGCTCGCGAGCAAAAGGGTGGCAAGGCTCTCTCAGTAATCACCGTTGACTCACCAGTTGCCACAGATGTTCTAGAGGCTGTTCGCGTAGCCATCGAGGCAGATGT
>CAZIFS010000063.1:0-4280 GCA_964539165.1 uncultured Rhodoluna sp.
TTGCGGCGCTTCTTAATTACTGAACCCATAGGGACCTCACAGTTTTTGGATGCTTATCTGCCAGATCGGCAACAAGCAAAACGATTTCTCTATTCTAGCCCAGTGAATTCACCTTTGGTTGCCCGAGCGCTAACTCGGTGCAATTTATACTTGGCATAATTCGCGCCATTTCAGCCAAAGGAATCTAACCCTTGAAAATTAACGCCACCGTGCAAAAACTAATTGCTGAACTTCTCGGCACAACGTTGATTGCCATCTCGTTCACAGCTGCAGTTGCAAGCACCAAAGCAGTGCCGCAATTTGCAATTGGCATCACCGTAGCACTGGCAATTTTGGTGACCGTAAACATTAGTGGCGCCCACCTAAACCCTTTGATCTCTCTTTATTTCTTCTCCAAAAAGACGCTCACCGGCCCACTGCTCGGTGGCTTTATTGGTGTTCAAGTAATCGGCGCGGTTTGCGGCGCTGTGATCGGTCGCGCAATGTGGGGCGCCACTCTCTCTATGCCTGAGGTCGGAACCGTTCCAGAGTTTCCACTGCTAATCAGCGAGTGGGTTTTCACCGGCGGCCTTATCTTTTTGGTCGGTTTTTTGATTTTTCAGAAACGAGCTCAGCTTCTAGGCATTGTTATTCCGGTTTGGGTAATTGCTGGCATCGGCTTCACCCCAACAGGTGCCCAAGGTAACCCTGCAGTCTCAATTGCGCTGATGTTCGCCGGCGAGCAAGACCTTCAGACAGTGGCATGGTTTGTCGTGGCCCAGGCAGCAGGCATGCTAACCGGACTCATCGGGCTTGCCGTTTTCACAGCCAAGCCGTCAAAGCCGACAAAGAAGATTGCGGCGGCCAAGGCTAGCAATCGTTCAAAAAAGGCATAATTCGGGAATAAAGTTTGCCCAGCCCGCTGTTCTTTCTAGAAGATTTAGACCATACTTTCTAGAAAATAGGGATTGAGGGGCGCGTGCCGTCGAACAATAAAGCAATGCCGCAGCCAAAGCAGGTTCGCGCTGCCGACACAATTGCGCTCGTCATATCTGAGGCAGATAAAGCCCTAAAGGCCGGCGGCGAGTCATCCGTGCGCATTCAAGAAATATCTAAAGCAGCTCGGGTTTCAATCGGTTCGATCTATCACCACTTTGGCGACCGCGATGGCTTGATTCGCGCAACCTACGTTCATAACTTCACCGAGACCGTGCGCGAAGATATTTGTCGGGTGACTGCATGGATTGAAAACATGCACTCGACTAAAGAGCTGGCCGAGCACTATGACGAGATGCTTACCTTTTTGACTTCACACTATGAGCGCCTGCCGGCTAGCGAGCGAGCCGCAATTGTCGGTAACACCATTGGCCGCCCGGCACTGCGCCAAGCGCTAGCCGAGGCTCAGAGCGAACTAACCGATGGCTTGACACGCGTTATGGAACTCTTGAAAGAGCGCAAAATGCTTCGCGAACATGTCGTTCCCCGTGCCGCCGCTGTAATGGTTTTGGGAATGCTGCACGGCAAAATCATTGCCGAAATCGACACGAATCCGGTTAGCGAGCAAGACTGGAACCAGACCATGCTCACCTGCTTTGGTGGGCTATTTACCCGCGGCCAAGTCGCGAGCGCGAGCTAAAGCTGCATCGGTAGCTTCAACGAACATACCTGCTAAATCGGTCTGCTCGATGCGAGCAATTGCACGTTCAGTTGTGCCGTTAGGGCTGGTTACTTGCTTTCGCAGTTCGGCCGGTGACTTTTTTGAACTTGTTACAAGTTCTGCTGCACCCAAGAAAGTTTCGTTTACCAGCATCGCAGCTTCGGCATCGCTGAACCCTTGATGCTTGGCTGCCTCAGTGAATTTTTCGATCAGATAAAACACATATGCCGGGCCAGAACCTGAGATGGTCGTGAGTGCGTCAATGCGGCTTTCTTCAACCACCAATACTTTGCCTACAGTCTCAAATAATTCTTTGGAGGTGTCGACAGCCCAATCGGTTGCGCGCTCTCCGGCGGCGATTCCGGTCATTCCCCGACCAATAAGCGCAGGCGTGTTTGGCATGGCTCGCACCACTCCAACGTCTTCGGGCAGCACTGCCTCCATGGATGCTGTGGTGACACCGGCTGCAACGCTAATAACCAGGGCGTTGTCGTTCAAGGTGTCGGCGACGTCTGCCAGAACTTCAAGAACCTGAGCTGGCTTGACCGCCACCAGAACAACGTTGGCTCCTGCCACGGCCATTTGGTTAGCGTCTTCGCCATTCTCCATCGCAAAGCTCAACACACCAAGTTCATCGGTCAGGCGATCGGCGCTTTCTGCACTCTTGCTAGTAACCGAAATTTGGTTTGGGTCGAAACCAGACTTGAGCAGGCCGGCCAGAATTGCCCCACCCATTGAGCCGGTTCCAAGAATTGCAATGCGCTTGATATTCACCACTTCAGTTTAGGCGAGGCCGGTGTCATAGAGCCTTGGTAGTTTTATTGCATGGCTGTCGCGAAGAACACTTTTACCTGCACCGAGTGTGGTTGGACCACCGCTAAATGGGTCGGTCGTTGTGGTGAGTGTCAGGCGTGGGACACCATGCAAGAGGGCAAGGCCGGTGGTGGTCGCGGTCTAGGAACAGTGCGCAATGTTAGGGCTGTTGCAATTGTTGGGTCATCAGCGGCTAAACCCATCACTGATGTGTCTACAGAGCGAGTTACGGCTTGGTCGACGCAGGTTGGAGAGTTCGATCGCGTTCTTGGTGGCGGATTGGTTCCAGGTGCTGTGATTTTGCTCTCAGGTGAGCCAGGAGTCGGCAAGAGCACGCTTCTGCTTGAGGTTGCGGCAAACACGGCCAAGTCAGGCAAGCGCGTGCTGTATGTCTCGGGTGAAGAATCGGTGGGGCAAATTCGCCTTCGAGCCGAGCGAACCGGCGCAATGAGCGACAACCTTTTTATTGCATCAGAAACTGATCTTTCAACCGTGCTCGGCCAGATTGATGCCATAGAGCCTGAACTACTTGTAGTTGACTCGGTGCAAACAATAGCCGCAGCCGAAATTGATGGTGCTGCCGGCATGCCGTCTCAGATTCGCGAGGTTGCCGCGAACCTAATTCGAGTTGCCAAAGAACGAGCATTGCCAGTAATTCTGGTGGGTCACGTTACCAAAGACGGAAACATCGCCGGCCCTCGTGCACTCGAGCACTTGGTTGATGTGGTGTGCCACTTTGAGGGCGATCGCCAAACATCTCTTAGGTTCGTTCGTTCAATGAAGAATCGTTTTGGCCCAACAGATGAGGTTGGCTGTTTTGAGATGACCGGCGACGGCATCAACGAGGTTGAAGACCCGAGTGCCATGTTTCTTTCGCGGGGCGACGCACCGGTTTCTGGCACCTGTGTGACAGTCACGGTAGAGGGCAAGCGCCCGCTGATTGCCGAGGTTCAGGCTTTGGTGGTCAAAAGCTCTACACCTCAGCCAAGACGCGTCACAAACGGAGTTGACTCAGCTCGCGTAGCCATGCTGCTTGCGGTGCTAGAGCGTCGCGCTGGCCTGCGAGTGAGTGACATGGATGTTTACGTTTCAACAGTTGGTGGCGTGCGGCTCACTGAACCAGCATCAGATTTAGCGATTGCTTTGGCAATATCGTCGGCAGTTCAAGACAAACCAATCGCCCACAACCTGGTTGCCTTTGGCGAGATCTCACTGGCTGGCGAGATTCGCAAAGTGTCGAATGCCAAAATTCGTGCAAACGAAGCTACGCGTCTTGGCTTTATTCGATCGGTTGACTCAGGTGTGGGCGATCTAAAGGCTGCTCTTAGCCTTGGGTTGAACTGGTAGCTTTTCTGGCTGCTCGCCAAATGCTGAACATAATTGCCGGGGCGATGATGTCAGTGAACAAGAAGAACGGTTCTTGCACCAGGTAGGTGAGGAACGGGTTTCCGGTTACAGCTAGCAGAGTTGCGTGCAGCACTAAGAGTGATGCAGGCCATGCCAGTGCGAATACCAAGAATCCTCGCTTAGCCTGCGCTGGGTTTACGCCAGCGATCAGCATGGTTGGCGCAGCAATTCCAGTGCAGATCCAGCCGATGAGCGAAACCATTTGCAATGCGCCAATTGCTGGCAGCGGGTTTTCAAATGGGTTGTAGAAAAAGAACTCAGGGTATGAAGCCAGAGTCAGCATGTAGATAACCAGTATTAGAATTCCGGTTGATTTGTGGTCTTGTTTTTGAATCACAGTCATTCTTTTCTTCTAGATAAAAAACGAATCGCTAGCCGGTCAGGGGGAACAAGACCGGCTAGCGATTCAGCTTTTTAGTGACTA
>CAZIFS010000064.1:0-4214 GCA_964539165.1 uncultured Rhodoluna sp.
ATGCATCTCTAAATTCGTCTTCTCGAAGATCAATGACATCTTTGAGGTGCAGGTAGCCGACAAAATCACCATCGGCGTCGGTAAGTGGATATCTTGAGAATCCGTGTTTGGCAACCGCCTGCTCAATTTCGGCAGGAGTTACCGAATCAACAAAACTGATCAATTTGGTATTTGGAACTGCAACATCCTTGACCTGTTTCTCGGTGAATTCGAAAGTGTTAGACAGCGTTCCAGATAGGTCTGATAGCGCGCCCTCGCGGGTCGAATGTTCAACAATGTCTTCAACCTGGTCGAGCGTATAGGCACTATTGGCTTCATCCTTGGCATGAACGCCAATAAGCCGAAGCAGCGAGTTTGCCGCCCAGTTCAACGCAACCACGATTGGGCGAACCACCATGGCCACACCATAAAGCACTGGAACCAGCACTAACGCTGCGCGTTCGGGCACAGAGAACGAAATGTTTTTAGGAACCATTTCACCGATGACCACGTGCATGAAAGACACCAAAACTAGCGTGATTGCGAAGGCTAAACCGGTCTGCAATTCATGTGGCACCCCAGTAACTTCGAGCACCGGCTCAAGAAGGTGATGAACTGCCGGCTCAGCAATGATCAAGATCAAAAGCGAGGCAATCGTTACACCCAGCTGTGATGTCGCCAGCATCAGAGCGACTTTCTCCATGGCCTTAATGGTGATTTTTGCAGGCCTGCTGCCAGCCTCTGCTCTTGGCTCAATCTGTGCGCGTCTAGCGCTAATCACAGCAAATTCGGCACCAACGAAGAACCCGTTGACCAGAACTAATATCACAAACCAAAGGATGCCCATCCAGTCGTTAGACATTTTGCACCCCTTCTGTCTCAGATGTTGGGGTGAATCTCACGCGATCTACTCGACGGTCATCCATGCGTTCAACGCGCAGGATGCCATCTTCAATTTCAACCTGGTCGCCAACTGCAGGAATGCGGCCGAGCTTGCTCATCATGAAACCAGCGACGGTTTCATACGCGCCGTCAGCAGGCACCTTAATTGCCATTTCGCGAAGTTCATCTGGGCGAATCATGCCCGGGAACAATACCGATGAGTTAGCACCGCGCGTGACTCCAGCTTTGGCGCGGTCGTGTTCGTCGGCGAGTTCGCCAACCAACTCTTCGACTAAGTCTTCGAGGGTAGCTAGCCCCGCGGTGCCACCATATTCATCAACGACAATTGCAAGTTGCAGACCCTTGGCTCGCAAGTCAACCATCAAGGCTTCAAGACTCATGGTTTCGGGCACTCTCGGCGC
Organism: uncultured Rhodoluna sp.; assembly: GCA_964539165.1. Taxonomy (GTDB): domain Bacteria; phylum Actinomycetota; class Actinomycetes; order Actinomycetales; family Microbacteriaceae; genus Rhodoluna. The sequence continues at coordinate 1,284 of CAZIFS010000064.1, forward strand.
CTCGACCATGATGGCTGAAACGCGAACTTCATTTCGCTTTTCGCGAGGCACAGCTACAGCCTGCTTTATGTGTGCTACGCCAATAATGTCGTCTGAACCACCGTCAACAATCGGGAACCTCGAGTGGCCGGTTTTTACCGATGCCTGGATCAAGTCGGTCATGGTGGCCGATTTATCTAGGATGTGCATTCTTGGGCGAGGAGTCATGACATCAGCAGCAACCAGCTGGCTAAGTGCCAATGTTTTGGTTAGCAAAGTGGCGGTTTGAGCGTCAAGAGCGCCGAGGCTAGCTGAACGACGAACCAGCGCCGATAGTTCTTCGGCAGTTCTGGTAGAACTCAACTCTTCTTTTGGTTCGATACCAATTGAACGAACGATGGCGTTACCCAGTTTGTTCAAGACAAAGATCATGCCGCTGAAAATCCAGGTGAAAACGATTTGAAAACCAACCACAAATTTGTTGACCTGCAACGGAATCGTCAGTGCCAATTTTTTGGGAACCAATTCACCGATCAGGGTTGAAAACAGGGTGGCAATAAAAAGGCTCAGAGCCAGGCCAACACCATCGAGCATTGATTCGCCAACACCCAGACCAATCAAGACAGGCTTCAAAAGTGAGGTCAACGCTGGCTCGGCGAGAAAGCCAGTCAGCATTGTGGTGAGAGTGATGCCAAGCTGCGCACCCGAGAGGTGAGTGCTGGTTTTAGTCAGTGCGCGAATCGAATTGCTAAGACCACGCTCGCCGCGTTCGCGACGGGCCTCTAAGTCGCTGCGCTCAAGATTCACCAGTGAAAACTCACTGGCAACAAAAAGCCCGGTGCCGATGGTGAGAACAATGCCCACCCCGAGCATTAGCCAATCATTCATCGGGTAATCACACCCGTGAATCTATGGTCAGAACCTGCTTTATCCATCTCCTAAATCATACCCGCGCCGATTTAGCAGAAACATTCAGCAAACCCCGCTTATCGCCATTCTGACCAAGTTCAAAAGGGTAGGCTTAAGTCTGCACATCGAACGGACAATCATAAAGAGGTGGTTTCTCTGTCAGGCAACGCTGAGAACGCAAACGGCGACAACGCATTCGGAGCCAATGACTGGCTCGTAGATGAGATGTACGCTCAGTGGCTTTCGAACCCCGACTCAGTCGACAAGGCGTGGTGGCCAATTCTCGAGTCATACCACCCGACCGAGACACCACATGCAACCACCGGCCCAGTTGACGTTCAGCCTGCAGCCCCAGTGATTCCTGTTGCTCCGGTTGCCCCTGTGACCCCAGCAGCTCCTGTTGCACCGGCAACCCCAGCAGCACCAGAGGCAACCCCAGCAACGCCACTGGTTGCAAAAACCACCAGAATTGAACCGCGTCCGCAGCCGATTCCGGCACAGGCTCCAGTCACCGAGGCAATCTCAACTGTCGAAGAAGACGAAGAGCAAGACCAAGTAAACATTCTCAAGGGCATGTCAAAGGCCCTAGCTACAAACATGGATGCTTCGCTTCAGGTTCCGACTGCAACTTCGGTTCGCACCGTTCCAGCGAAACTTTTGATTGACAACCGAATTGTGATCAACTCTCACCTTGCTCGCACCCGTGGTGGCAAGGTTTCGTTCACTCACATCATTGGCTACGCAATCATCCGAGCTCTAAAAGAGTTCCCGAGCCAAAACGTTTATTACGACCTGGTTGACGACCGACCGGCAGTCATTCAGCCTGCGAACATCAACTTTGGTTTGGCAATCGACATTCCAAAAGAAGATGGCACCCGTGCGCTTCTGGTTCCTAACATCAAGCGCGCTCAGCGCCTCAACTTCGCCGAGTACTTGAGTGCTTACGAAGACCTAGTCAAGAAGGCTCGCGACAACAAGTTGACCGCTGGTGACTTTGCTGGCTCGACCGTTTCGCTGACCAACCCTGGCGGCATCGGCACAGTGCACTCGGTGCCACGACTTATGAAGGGCCAGGGCTGCATCGTCGGTGCGGGAGCACTGGACTACCCTGCCGAATTCCAGGGCATGTCTGACGCACAGCTTTCAAAACTTGGCGTAAGCAAGACCATCACACTGACTTCAACCTATGACCACCGAGTAATCCAGGGTGCTGGTTCAGGTGAGTTCCTTAAGAAGGTCCACGAACTTCTTTTGGGCGCACGTGGTTTCTATGACGAGATTTTTGCCGACCTACGCATTCCTTATGAGCCGGTCAAGTGGGTTACTGACTTTGAGCGCAACGAGAACGACGACCGCACCAAAGAGACCCGCATCCAAGAGCTAATTAATGCTTACCGTGTTCGTGGTCACTTGATGGCCGATGTTGACCCTCTTGAATACAAGCAGCGCTCACATGCCGACCTAGACATTTTGAACCACGGCCTTTCGCTCTGGGATCTAGACCGCACCTTCAAGACCGGTGGTTTTGGTGGTAAGTCAAAGGCTGAATTCCGCGAGATTTACAAGATTTTGCGTGACAGTTACTGCCGCACCGTTGGTGTTGAATACATGCACATTCAAGACCCAGCCCAGCGCAAGTGGTTCCAAGACAAGCTTGAGCGCCCATATGCCAAGCCAACTCGCGAAGAGCAGATGCGCATCCTCGAAAAGTTGAACGAGGCTGAGGCCTTCGAAACTTTCTTGCAGACCAAATTTGTTGGCCAGAAGCGCTTCAGCCTTGAGGGTGGCGAGTCTACCATTGCCGCCTTGGATGAAATTCTTCAAGAAGCTGCCAATGCTGAATTACAAGAAGTTGTTATCGGCATGGCCCACCGCGGTCGCCTAAACGTTCTAACCAACGTTGCTGGCAAAACCTACGGTCAGGTCTTCAAAGAGTTTGAGGGCAACACAAACACCAAGACTGTTCAGGGCTCGGGTGATGTTAAGTACCACCTCGGCACCGAGGGTACCTTTACCAACATGGAGGGCAAGCAGGTTCGCGTT
>CAZIFS010000065.1:0-4174 GCA_964539165.1 uncultured Rhodoluna sp.
ACGAAGAATGCGAATGCAGCCTTACCTAGCCAGAAAATGATGAATGCCCAGTTGCCTAGGTTTAGAAGGTTGAAGCCGGTGATCTTGCCATCAGCGTCAACTGGTACACCTGCAAGGGCAGCGTCGTAAACGCGAATACCACCGGTTGCTGGGTCAGTTCCCATTGCCATTGTGCCAAACAAGAAGCCAAGGGCGATAAGAATACCGCCGGCTGCTACGAATGGAATCATGTGTGAAACACCGGTCATCAGCCACTGGCGGATGCGGGTTCCAATTGATGCGTTACTCAATTGAGTCTCCTAAGAGTTAGGGGGATTAGTGGGATTACTACTTTTTTCCGAAGAGGCCGGCCAAGAAGCCGCCGCTCTTCTTTTCAGTTGCAGGCTTCGCTGCCTGTTCCTGTTTCTCAGCAGGTTTTGCTGAAGAACCTTCGCCAACCTTTGCAGCGGTGCCGTTAGCGGCAGCCTCTAGCACCTGGTTGACCAAGTCTTGTGCGTTTTTCATTGCCTTAGCAACTGGAACCTCGATGTAAGGCTTGCCGTTGAAACGCTCACGGCCCTTTACCTCTAGGTCAACGCCAAAAATTACTGCATCTGCAGAATCGATTACTGCCTGGCTTAGCGGGTTTGAACCTGCTGAACCCTGGGTCTCGACGATTACCTCGTGACCTAGCTTCTTGCCAGCCTGCTCAAGAGCTTCTGCTGCCATGTAGGTGTGGGCGATTCCGGTGATGCATGAAGTTACGCAAACGATCTTTGCCATTAGTTTTGTACCTCTCGGGTTACGGTTTCTGCGATTGAGGCTGGGTTCTTGTCGGCGCGAAGAGCGTCACGGAACTCTTCGTGCATCACCTTGCGAGCAAGTGAAGCAAGGATAGAAAGGTGCGCGCCATCGCCAGCTGCCGGAGCTGCGATCAAGAAGATTAGGTGAGACGGGCCATCATCAGCGCCGAAATCGATGCCGGCTACTGAGGTTGCAACAGCAACAGATGGAGTGGTGACAAGGTCACTCTGAGCGTGAGGAATAGCAATGCCACCCTCGATGCCGGTTGGGAAGTGTTCTTCGCGCTTTGCTACTGCTGCGAGGTAACCCTCGATCTCAGTAACGCGACCTGCAGAAACCAAACGCTCAGCTAGCTGACGAGTTGCCTCTTCTTTGGTGGTGGCATCGATATCAACGATGACGATGTCTGCAGTGGTAATTGCGGTGGTCAAATTGCTTGCTCCTTTGGAAGCTCTTGTTGCTAGCTCGAACCTTACGATACCCAGCCTTTTCTCAGGCTTTTTGGTATTTACACGTAATGTTGCGAGAAAGTAACATTTCAAATTTGTAGGAAATGGACAAAAGAAGACTAGCCCTTTTCTCGGGGATAAAGCGCCAAATCGACTCCTTATTGACTGTTTGCCCTCAAGAGCGTGAGAAACTTAAAACCCAACAAATTTAATGACGGAGCAATTTATATGTCAGCAATCGCACACGAGGTTGAGGTTCTAGACCCAATCGGCCTGCACGCCCGCCCAGCAAGCCAAATCGTAAAGCTAGTTAAAGAGTCTGGCCTGACCATCACCATTGGTCGCGAAGGCGAAGAATTCGTGAAGGCAAACTCAGCCTTGATGCTGATGTCTCTGAAGATCAAGACCGGCGAAAAGCTGACCCTTCAGATTGAAACCGAGGATGCAACTGTTGCTGGCGAAATCGCTGGCCAGATCCAAGAGTTCTTGAAGGGCTAACTAAATTGTCAGTTGCTCAGGGCACCGTACTTTCTGGTCTAGGTGTAGGCCTCAACTCCGCAGTTGGCGAAGTTCACATTGTTAAGCCGCAGGCCCCGCTCCCTGAGTGGACAAAATCATCCAAGTCAGTTGATGAAGAGCGCGCAGCTCTAAAGAATGCAATTAGCAATGTGTCTGAGAACTTGGATGCCCTGGGTGTTCGCGCCGGTGGCACGAGTGCCGAGATCTTCGAAGCTTTGAAATTCTTGCTTGAAGATGAAGAGCTTTTTGAAGTAGCCGAGGGCAACCTCGATGAAGGCTGGACTGCAGGCGCTGCTTACGGCATGGCCGTGAACACCTTTGCCGAAATTCTTGGCGGCGACCCTGACTTTGACGAGCGCGTCAAAGACCTTCAAGACCTATCTCGTCGCGTGCAGGCAGACCTTGCCGGCATCGAGATGGCTCTTACCCTGCCGGAGATTGGTCGCTACGTTTTGGTTGGTGACGACTTCTCACCAGCCGACACAGCTCAGTTCACTAAGGCCGTGGTTGGCGTAATCACCCTCAAGGGTGGACCAACCAGCCACACGGCAATCATCTGCCGCTCAAGGAGCATCCCAGCGGTGGTTTCTTGCAGCGCTGCAGCCGATCTAGAAAACGGCGACACCGTTTTGGTAGACCCAGTTGGCGACCGCGTTGTTTTTGGTGGCGACGAAACTTTGGCAACCAAGGCAATCGAGTTTGTGGCTTTGAACGAAGAGCCAGTGATTCCGGTTCGCGCAAACATTGGAACCTTGGCTGACGCTGAATCTGCAACTGCAGAAACCAAGGCTGAGGGCGTTGGCCTGTTCCGCACCGAGCTTTTGTACCTTTCTGCCAACACTGCACCGAGCATTGAAGATCAGGTTGCAAGTTACAGCGCAATTCTGGCTGCTGCACCGGCTGGCCCGATTGTAGTTCGAACCATCGATGCCGGTAGCGACAAGCCAGTGCCATTCTTGAACATGCCTCACGAAGAAAACCCATCCCTGGGCGTTCGTGGCTATCGCTTGATTCAAGACCACCGCGAATTCATCGAAGACCAGTTGAAGAGCCTTGAGTTGGCTCGAGTTGCAACCGGTCGCGAAGTTTGGGTTATGGCACCGATGATTGCAACGGTTGGCGAGGCTAAAGCCTTTGCTGATTTGGCACGCAGCATCGGTGGCTACAAGGTCGGCGTAATGGTTGAGACCCCTTCTATAGCTGCCATGATTGAGCAGCTTGAAGGTGTTGTTGACTTTGTCAGCGTTGGAACCAACGACTTGTCACAGTACCTTTTTGCAGCTGACCGAATGAACCCGTCACTTGGCGCATTGCTAAACCACTGGCAGCCAGGATTGATTCGCACTCTTGCCCGAATCGCAGACGGTGGCAAGAAGGCCGGCATCTCAGTTGGTGTTTGTGGCGAAAGCGCATCTGACCCAGCTTTCGCAGTTGTGTTGGCCGGGCTTGGCATCACCTCTGTGAGCGTTTCAAAGTCACAGGTGACTGTGGTTCGCAACGCTTTGTCATCGCTTGATCTTGGCGCCTGCAAAGAAATTGCAAACAAGGTGTTGGCCGCAACCTCGCCTGAGGCCGCGAAGGCAGCTGCCCTAGATGCTCTTTCACAGCTCTAAAGTTTCAGTGATTGGTGCCGGCTCGGTCGGCGCCTCGATGGCCTATGCGATGCTCATTCGCGAGTCTGCTCGCGAGGTTGTGCTTTATGACGTGAACGCGGCCAAGGCAACAGCAGAGGTTCTAGATCTTGCTCACGGCACATCGTTCACTGGCTCTTCTAGCATCACCGGTGGCGACGACATTGCTCTAACCGAAAACTCGGATGTAATTGTCATCACCGCCGGCGCCAAACAGAATCCTGGGCAAACTCGCCTAGAACTTGCCGGAGTGAACTTTGGGATTCTGACTTCACTGGTTCCAGAGTTGTTAAAGCGATCACCTGAGGCCATCTTTTTGCTGGTCACGAATCCATGTGATGTTTTAGCTACCGCTGCTCTTCGCATGACCGGCCTGCCGGCGAACCGTGTTTTCTCTTCGGGTACAGTGCTTGATTCTTCGCGACTGCGTTGGCTGCTGGGCGACAAACTTGGCGTAAGCACCTCTAACGTTCACGCGCTGATTGTTGGTGAGCACGGCGACTCTGAATTTGCTCTCTGGTCGCAGGCCAGCATTGGCCCTGTGCCACTTGCAACTTGGATAGATGAGTTTGGCTCGAGACTAACAAGAACCGATCTCGATGATCTAGCTCTTTCAGTAACGAACGCGGCCTACAAAGTCATAGAAGGTAAGGGTGCCACAAACTATGCAATCGGGCTTTCAGGAGCTCGCATCGTCGAGGCAATCATCCGTGATGAAAATGCCATTTTGCCGGTTAGCTCAGTGCTAAGCGATTACCGAGGAGTGGATGGCATTGCCATGTCGGTTCCGAC
>CAZIFS010000066.1:0-3865 GCA_964539165.1 uncultured Rhodoluna sp.
TTACTTAAGCGGTTGGGGTGAAGACGAAAACAACACCCTGGTAGAAAAGCCAGTCGAGAGCCGAGATGATTACCATCACAACGACTACGAATGCCAGCACAACGCCGGTGTAGTTACGAAGCTCAGGCCAGGTAGGTCGGGTGACCTTTCTTAGCTCGCCAACGCTCTGCTTCAAGAAAAGTGCAATGCGGCCAAAGATGTTGCGCTTCGATGCTTTATCAGCCTTCGCGCGCTCGACTAGGTCTTCGGTGACCTGTTCTTGCTCATCTGCCATTTGACATTCCTTTGTTGGTCGAAACGGTTGTTCCGAAACAGTTACTGCTGTTAGCAGGGCGGACAGGACTCGAACCTGCAACCCTCGGTTTTGGAGACCGATGCTCTACCAATTGAGCCACCACCCTTTATGGGCTAGGTTGCCAACCCAAAACCATCTGTCAAAAGGCACACTTCTAGATTGAATCTAAAGAATGATTAAGTTGCCAGATTAGGCTTCGGAAGTTGTCAAACTACCTCTAAATACTTTAGACCTTGGGGCAAGTTAATGCAAAGCCCGATTTGCGACTTTAGTAGGCTTTACCTCGTGACTGACTTTCCGAGAATCTCAAAACGTATTGGTTCGATTGCTGAATCGGCAACTCTAAAAGTTGATGCCAAGGCAAAATCTTTGCAAGCCGAAGGCCGCCCAGTAATTTCTTATGCTGCTGGTGAACCTGACTTTGCCACCCCGGCTCACATCGTTGAGGCCGCTGCGATTGCCGTGCGTGACCCTAAGAATCACCGCTACACGCCGGCCATCGGTCTGCCTGATCTTCGTGAAGCCATCGCTCACAAGACCCGAATCGACTCTGGCACCGAGATTTCGGCTGCACAGGTTGTTGTCACCAATGGCGGCAAGCAAGCCGTCTATCAGGCTTTTGCAACCATCGTTGACCCAGGTGACGAAGTACTTATGCCTACCCCATACTGGACCACCTACCCAGAGGCGATTCGTCTTGCTGGCGGAACCCCGGTTGAGGTTTTTGCAGGCGCAGACCAGAACTACAAGGTGACAGTTGCTCAGCTTGAGGCCGCCCGCACACCACGTTCAAAAGTCTTGCTTTTTGTTTCACCATCGAACCCAACCGGTTCGGTTTACACCCGTGAAGAGACCGAGGCGATCGGCGAGTGGGCTCTTGAGAATGGTCTCTGGGTAATTACCGACGAGATTTACCAAAACCTCACCTACGACGGAGTGAAGGCTGTCTCAATCACCGAGGCTGTTCCTGATTTGCTCGACCGAACCATCCTGGTAAATGGCGTAGCCAAGACCTATGCGATGACCGGTTGGCGTTTGGGCTGGATGGCTGGCCCGCTTGATGCGATGAAGGCCGCTGGCAACTTGCAGTCACACCTTTCATCAAACGTTTCAAACATTTCGCAGAAAGCAGCCCTTGCTGCGTTGACTGGCCCTCAAGATGACGTTTATGCAATGCGCGAGGCATTTGACCGTCGTCGCCAGATTGCAGTTGCTGAGCTGAACAAGATTGATGGCTGGCTAGCGCCTACCCCGCAGGGCGCGTTCTACGTTTATTCAGATGTGACCGCTCTGTTGGGTCGCGAGTGGGGCGGCAAGCAGATCAACACCTCGCTTGAACTTTGCGATTACATCTTGGATGCCGCCGAAGTTGCTTTGGTTCCTGGCGAAGCATTTGGCCCATCGGGCTATGTTCGTTTGAGCTACGCACTTGGCGATGCACCTCTTCTTGAAGGCATTCAGCGTCTTCAGGCATTGTTCGCTAAATAAGCACTTGGATAAAGCTAATGGCCTCCCTCGGGAGGCCATTAGCTTTTAAGTCGAATGCATCAAATGATGCTAGAAAGACCCAATGAAATTCGGTTCAGGCACAAGGTTTATGCCGAACTTATTCGAAACCTGAGTTTGCACAAACTCGGCTAGTTGAATAATTTCTGCAGCAGTTGCACCGCCGCGGTTTGTGATTGCCAATGTGTGCTTTGAAGAAATCGCAGCCTTCGAACCGGCAATCGAGAAGCCCTTTTTGATTCCAGCGTTCTCGATAAGCCATGCGGCAGAGAGCTTCACTGTGAGGCCATCGTCATCTTGGTTTTCAAAGCGCGGTGCGCTCTCAGGTAACGTACGAGCAAATGCATCGCTGACCATCGGGTTAGTGAAAAATGAACCGCAACTAACTGAATCTGGATCATTGGCGTCGAGCACCATGCCCTTCTGCGAGCGCAGTTTGAGAACTGCATTACGTACATCGAGCAGTGGAACCTGCGCGCCCATCTCAACGCCGAGTTCGGCAGCAATCTGAGTTGAGTAGAGTGGGCGACTTAAGCCATCCAAGTTTTGTAATTCAAACTCAACCCAAGTAATTACACCTGGTCGACCGCGCTTGATTGCGCTGTCGCGGTAGCCAAACTGCATATCTTTGGTTTCGAGAATGGCAAGCTCTTGGGTCTCGTAATCAAGAAATTCAAGTCGAACCATGCAGTCGCTCAACTCTTGATCGTAAGCACCGATGTTTTGCACTGGGCCGGCACCCACGGTTCCGGGAATGCCGCTCATTGCTTCGAAGCCGGCTAGGCCCTGCTCAATCATTTGAGCCACAAATGCATCCCAGTTTTCACCAGCTTGCACCCGAACAGTGACTCGCGATTCATCTCGCTGACGCACAGGCTCGATACCAAGATTTGAAACCTTGATCACTCTCAGCTCGCTGATGTCATCGGCAACCACCATATTTGAGCCGCCTCCGAGAACCAACCAGTCATCACCTGAGCGCCAAACGCCCAAAGTGTGTTCGATCAGGTCTTCGCGCGTTTTGGCTTCGAAGATCTCAGCCGGCACGCCGCCAACACGGATGCTGGTCAGTTCACTCAGTGCTTGGGTCATTAAACGCGAACCTGAGCCTGGGCCTTGCCGAGCACAGTGGTTTCGTTGAACACAGCGGTGAGGTCGATTCGGACCAAACGGTTCTCTTCATCGATAGCCCCGACCTTGCCAGTAACAACAAGAACGGCACCATCAACAGGGTCTACCACTACCGGCTTGGTAAAGCGCACCTGGTAATCAGCAATGCGACCTGCGTCGCCAACCCAGTCAACAGCTACCTGAACAGCAGCGCCCATGGTGAGCATTCCATGCGCCAGCACACCTGGGAGCCCCACAGAAGCAGCAACGTCGTCGCGATAGTGAATTGAGTTGAAGTCACCAGACGCACCTGCATAACGCACAAGCGAGTCACGGGTGAGTAAAAATTCGGTCGTGCCGATTTCTTGTCCAACTTCGAGAGAAGCAATGTTGATGTGAGTCATTACTCGTCTCCCCTAACAACCAGCGTTGAGATAGCAGTGCAAACCAGCGCCTTTTCGATGTCAAAAATTTTGGTTTCAAACGTGACCATCGAGTGCGCGCCGAGTGACTTAACACTGGCGACCTCAAGCACACTGGTTAGCTCATCGCCAGCGACGATTGGTCGGGTGTGGATGAAGCGCTGATCGCCGTGAACCACTCGGCTGAAATCTATATCGGCTTCAGGGTCGGCCAGCACAGTAGCCAAGCTTCGCTCTTGAATAACCACCGCGAATGTTGGTGGCGCAATGACATCATCGTAGCCAGCAGCCTGGGCCGCAAACACGTCGAGATTCATCGGGTTGGTTGATTTAACCGCGTGGGCGAATTCGCGGATCTTCTCTCGACCAACCAGATATGGGCTGGTTGCCGGATAAGTTTTGCCCTGCACATTTGGATTTACCACGGCTCTAGTCTACGAACTAGAAACAAGAAAACCCCCTAGAAGAATCTAGAGGGAGTTGGTAGCTAGGGCGGGACTCGAACCCGCGACCCCACGATTATGAGTCGTGT
>CAZIFS010000067.1:0-3757 GCA_964539165.1 uncultured Rhodoluna sp.
ACGTGAGGCGCTCCACCTACGGATAATTTTACCTTATTTTTTAGGTAAGGAGTCGAAGCAGCTTGCTCATCTGGGACTGTACTTCTCCCTGCGAATAAACATCTGCTCCAGACATGTAGGAGCGCAGGTCTTGCGTAGCAATATCTGCATCCTTTTTACCGATCTTTGCTTCGACTCTAGTAATCATATTTTCAATGAGGTCCTTGAGTCCAGCTGGTAGATCGCTAAACTTTAGCTTTTCAGCGTCTTTTCCAAATGGTAATGGCAAGTTTGCAATTACCCTTCCAAGCTCTGCTGCAGTAGAGCGAACATTTTCAAGCGCTTCAGGATTTAATGCCTTGGCATCCAACCTGTCTATCATGTTTAGTAGCTCACCGCTGGCCTTAGCTGAGCTGGCATAGTCTCCAGCAAAGTCAAGATTTTCGGCTTCTTCGGCACGCTTTAGCGCACGAGATAGACCAGCAACACCTAGGTCTTGCTTTAGACGAGCTAGAACCTTGCGGTACTTACCCTTAGCATCACGAGGTTGGTTTACGCCAGATACATACTTCATGCGACCTTCATCGTCACGAGTAGGTAGATCTCCGCGATTAGCCCTAACCTCTTCAGCGCGAGCAATCTCTTCCTCGGTCTGAGCGTCAGCGTCCTCTTTGGCCTTCTTAAGTTCTTTTAGATCTTCTTCATCAATCTCTTCTACAACTGGTGCAGCAGCAGTAATCGCCGCCCTCATAGAAGCGACCTGAGCCGCAACCTCGGCAGAGTCTGCGTTAGTCCACTTTTCTGGAATTAGATCAACTTGACGTAGCTGACGAGCACGCTTAATGATGTGCTTACGTACTGCCTTACGCTCTGACTCTTTGGATCTTCCATATGCTTGAATCGCATTCTTTAGATCCTCGACATTACGGATAGGGTATGCGCCGTCTGGTAGAGCTTTGCCTTCTTTAGCTAGCTCGGCACGCTCTTCCTCGGAGATCTTTGCCAGTTCAGCTACTGCAGCTGCAGTTAGTGCTCTTTCGCGTATGTCTGCTGCGCTAGCTGTCAAAGCCTCGAGATTGTACGCTCTTAGCGTCTTCTTTGCTTCCCTGACACGGACTTTAAGGTCTGGAGCAGTGGCTGCCAGCTGACCAAGGATGTCTGCCCTAGCGACTAGAGTACCTACTGCCTGGCTTTTCATAATTGCAAGAGCAGAAGCTCCAGCGGCAACCAGAGCCATAATTTTTCCAGACGCGACCATTGCACGGGCAATAGGGAAGCCTGGAACGTTTACCTGACAAACTGCAACAAGCTCAAGCGCACCGTTGATTGGACGCCAGTCGCCTGAAGGAGCAGAAGCACGCAAAGCACGAACTTGCATTTCATCTACGCCTGGACGGAGAGATCCAGCACACCAAATGCCATACTGGTCTTCGCCAACGTGAACGTCTGCAATAGCGGATGCAGTGTCGTCATAGTGTCTAGCTGCAGAAGCTGCGTCTGCGTTCAGAGGAGCGTGGCCACCGGCAAGGGTTAGCTGACCAACTGGGACGTCCTTGCCCTCGGCGGTCTGGCAGACACCAGTGTGGAAGTATGCGTACTTGCTACGCGAACGAGGAGGCTTTGTGGCACGTGGGAGCCCAATGTGGCTAACATTCCATGCAGCGATGTGGCCGTAAATTCTGCCATCTTTGTCTACAGTTAGCGGAGTTGCCTTGTTTAGCTTAGGATCCTCAAACCATGCAGCTGGAGGAGTAATAGGAATCTCGGATTCTAGATATCCTGACGCGGTAATTGGTTCGACGTCAGCAAAAGTATCCATAGATTCTTCGTAAACGCCGTCTTCCGGGGTCATGCTGTCCTCCTGATCCCCTAAATTATTGATAATTATGGAACATTCTTGAAATGCTGGCTTAGCTACAATTGTAGCAGCCATTATGCGAGCCTTATTTACGGTAAGTTTGTCCTTACCAAATTCTTGACCATCATCGTCTGCTAAAGCTCGTTTTGGCTTCTTGTTTTCCTTAGCTTGAAACTGATCTAGGTCTACGGACACACCGCGTAAAAACCCATGACGAACTAGTCTTTCAGCTTCACGACCGTATGGACCAGTGTCAAACACACCACGAGCGTTACCCATTCCGCCATCTACTCGTTCAATATAGTCAATACGTCCAACTACAACAGAACCATCATGGCCGGAGCCAGTCTTAATCTGCCATAGAAGTGGGATTGGAAGCTCTCTTGTGGTGATTGCACCTGGCTTAAACTTACGTCCGTCGCCTGACTCCACGTCTTCAGGTATGAGCATCGGAATGTAAAAATTAGCTCCGCCAGCAGTAGTAGGCGCAGAAGCAATTAGAGCAACTTTTTGACGTGCGTCGGCGGCTCTAGCCGCAAGCTGTGATTTGATTACAACTGCGTCGTCAAGCATTTCTTCGCTTTCAAATAGATGTGCAGAGGCTCTTAGTGGCTTCTTCTTGCCAGGATTTAGTCGGCTACCTGTATAAACGCCAGTGACCTCCTTGTGGCGAAGCTGGCAGTAGCCCTTGGCGCGAGGCCCCATGTACTTAGAAAGCTGGCGAACGCAGCGAGTCCAGTCACCAGGAGTGCCCCAGCGGATCTTGGCAGCACCCTTACCGCGGGTCCAGTAGCGGCGAAGTTCTTCAGCATTGCCACGGTTGCGGTCCAGGCCGCCTGCTGCAAGTAGAGGCTCTACAACCTTCTCCCAGAAAATAGCAAAATCATACCCAGAGGCAGCTACAGCATCAGTTTCGGTTAAAACATCATTTAGAACCGTTTGATCGTCTAGCTCAACTACAGGAGGGGGAGTGGCTGACTTCAAATCTTGAAGAATGGTGTCATTTCTAACCCATTGGCCGTCTTTACGCTCGTAGAGGGCTGGAGCCGTTGTTTCCTTAGTTTCAGGCACAATAGCAACTACGTCCATAACAGCAGTTTTGTCGTCAGGAGAGACTATTGCTAGGTACTTAGGCTGTACGTCGGAGTTTGATGGAGTGTTCTGGGTGCTCATTATTTGTTTCCTCCAGAAAGCTTGTTAATAGGGTTATTGCGGTCCTTAGCCGCTCTAACTCTTTCTTCGTAAGTGCCATACTTTTGACGCTGGCCTCGTAGATAGTCTTTTCGCTCCTCGAGCTTTTTTCTAACGTTGCTGATTTGCTTATCTTTGATTCCAGGCTGGTCAGCTTTCTTCCCCTGAGCGACATCGCCCTGAGTTTCTGCCTGCTGCTTCTGAGCCTCGGACTTAGTAATTCCAGGGGAGTCGGACTTCTTAGCCTGCTGAACTGCAGACTTACCCTTAGCGTCAGCGGCTGCCTTTGCCTCAGCGGTGGAGCTAGCCTTTTTGTCTCCCTGCATTCCAGCCTTGACCTTAGCGTCGGCTTCTGCTTTTGCCCTAGCGGTCTCGGCTGCGGAAGAAGTCTTCTTGTCTGCCTGAACTCCAGCTCTAGCCTTAGCGTCCGCTGCCTGTTTAGCTTCAGCCGCGGACGAGGCCTTCTTGTCAGCCTGCATTCCAGACTTAGCTTTATCTTCAGCAGCTTGTCTAGCTCTTGCAGTTTCAGCAGCAGAGGAAGATTTCTTGTCGGACTGTACAGCAGATTTAGCCTTTGCATCAGCAGCTGCCTTGGCTTCAGCAGCCGAAACTGCCTTCTTATCGGCCTGCATACCAGCTCTTGCGTCAGCTTCAGCTTTAGCCTTGTTCTTAGAAGTAGTGTCGGCCCTGTCAGCATTGCGAGCGTTGCGTAGCTTCTCCTGCTCGGCG
>CAZIFS010000068.1:0-3446 GCA_964539165.1 uncultured Rhodoluna sp.
GCTTGCGAACAATCGCACGACCCATGGCAACGCGCTGACGCTGACCACCAGAAAGGGCCTTTGGCTTGCGGCTTAGGTATGGCTCTAGGTCAAGAAGCTTTGCAGCCTCTAGAACGCGCTCTGCACGCTCTTCTTTGCTAACGCCAGCGATCTTTAGAGCGAAGCCCATGTTCTCGGCAACGGTCATGTGTGGGTACAAAGCGTAGTTCTGGAAAACCATTGCGATGTCACGGTCTTTTGGTGGGGTCTGAGTTACGTCGCGGTCACCGATGCGGATTGCACCTGAGTTGACGTCTTCTAGACCAGCCAGCATGCGCAATGAGGTTGACTTTCCGCAACCTGATGGGCCAACAAGAACCAAGAACTCGCCGTCGGCGATAGAAAGGTTCAACTTGTCAACTGCTGGGCGGGTGCCACCTGGGTATAGGCGGGTGGCGTTATCGAATGTTACTGATGCCATTTTTTCTTATTCCTTCACCGGCAGGTACGTGCCGGACGATCCGTAGTGATAGAAACATCAACAGCGACGCTGCTGATGAAGTTCATTATGGCATCTGAGGGGGCTGCGGTTAGACTTGAAAGCCTGACTGTCACCATATTGTGACTAACTGATTGAGGACTCAATGACACCGAACCAGAACAGACCAACTCGCAGCGAGCAGCGCGAACAGGCACGTGCAAAGGCCCGTGAGCTTCGTGAGCAGCACAAGAAGAACGAAAAGCGTAAGCGCAATATCTTATTTGCCGGCGGCGGTGCTGCAATTATTGCCGCAATCGCGATCGTTTCAATGGTTGTTGTGCAGGGCGCAAACCAGGTGCAGCTAACCCCAAAGAACATGTCTTTTAACGACGGAATCAAGATCGGCCTCGAAGCTAAGGCCTTCACCGAAACCCAGACACCGGCACCAGACGCAGATGTTCCAAACATCGTCATGTATGTCGACTACCAGTGCCCAATTTGTCGTGACTTTGAGAACCCAAACGCATCTCAGATTGAGAGCTGGGTTAAGTCAGGTTCAGTAACCCTACAAATTCACCCGGTTTCTTTTCTAGACAGCCGTGCTTCGTTGAACCAGTACTCAAGCCGTGCCGGCAACGCCGCAATCTGTGTTGCTGAATATTCACCGAACAGTTTCTTGGCCTTTAACAACTTGTTGTTTGCGAACCAGCCAGATGAAGGTACTGCCGGCCCAGACAACGCTGAACTCGCTGACCGCGCCAAAGAGGCTGGTGTTTCAAACCTTGAGCAGATCACCAGCTGCATCAATAACAAGAGCTTCGGTAGCTGGGTTGAAAGTGCTACCACCCGCATTCTTAACGAGATGGTTCCAGGAACCGAGATCAAGATGGGCGGCACTCCGACCATCATTGTGAATGGCAAGCAGTATGTGTTTGCAACAGCTGAAGAGCTAGCCAGCCCGGCTCGATTCGCTCAGTTTGTGCAAGAAGCTTCAGCAAACTAAGCAAAAATCTTCCAGACCTTATAGGCTGGATAGGTTGCCTTCGGGCAACTGGCCGACTTGGCGCAATTGGTAGCGCACCTCACTTGTAATGAGGTGGTTAGGGGTTCGAGTCCCCTAGTCGGCTCCAACGAGAAAAGGACTCCCAAACGGGAGTCCTTTTTTGTTTAAGTCTGTTTATTTTGCCTTGAAGGTTACGCTGACCGAATTGATGCAATAACGATCACCGGTGGGTGTTTGCGGGGCATCCTCAAATACGTGGCCCAGGTGGCTTCCGCAGTTCGAGCACCTAACTTCGGTGCGAACCATGCCAACGCTTCGGTCTTCAATCAGCTCGACAGCGTCGCCTGCTTTTGGCTCATAAAAGCTTGGCCAACCACAGTGAGAATCAAATTTGCTCTCACTGGTGAAAAGTTCGGCCCCGCATCCGCGACAAGAAAATGTACCAACGCGTTTTTCTTCAAGAAGCTCTCCCGTGTATGCGCGCTCGGTTCCCGCTTGTCGCAAAACGTGATATTCAAATTCGGTCAGTTCTTCACGCCACTGTTCGTCAGATTTCTCAACCGGATAGTTCATGCCACAACCTACTTCGCCTAAAATTGAAACTGCACTTACTAGTGCCTCAAAGATAAGCAGGATTCATGGCTAAAAAGTTCCCACTCGACGAATTTGATGCAGCATCAGTTCACGGTGGTCGCCACCGCGCTCGTCGCACAGGAAAAGATCGAGCCTTGGAGTGGGTAAAGATTTTTGGTGCCGGAATTTTGGTGGCAGGAGCTGCCTGGGGTGTTTTGAAAGTTGCTGACGCATCTAGCGTTTTTGAAGGCGTAATTTCAAATGCATCGCCAAGCCCAACAGCAACAGAAGACGCTCGCCCAGGTGTTGCCGTAGTCGATGGTTCAGGCAAAACTGACGATGCCAAGATTGCCGCTGGTCAATTATTCGCTGCCGACCTTGAAACTGCTGGTTTCAAAGTGCTCAACTGGAGCGCGCTTGAGGACGCTGACGGAAAACCAATCACCATCGAAACTTCAACAATTGTTATCACCGACGAACTTTTCAGGGCAGAAGCTGAAGAAATGGCAAAACTGCTCGGCTCGCCTCTAGTGACTGTTTCAGATCAATTTGCCGGCCCGATCACCATCGTTTTGGGTACCGAATATGAAATTCCGGTAGCTGAGTAGTTATAACCGTTCGATAAACACTTGGCTTTTTGCCTAGATTTCTCTAGGTGATTGCATTTTGCAAGGCTAGTGTTATAAGTGGTCGTAGCAGTACACGTAGCACCAGCTCTTTTCTATGCGACTCGCTCTGAGAAATTATTTCAGACGTCGTTATGTAACAGGAGTAAAAAACAAATGGCACAAGGTACCGTAAAGTGGTTCAACGCTGAAAAGGGCTTCGGCTTCATCACCCAGGATGGCGGAGCAGATGTATTCGTTCACTTCTCAGCAATCCAGTCAGATGGCTACAAGGAGCTAAAAGAGAACCAGCGCGTTGAGTTCGAAGTAAAGAACGGCGACAAGGGCCCACAGGCTGACGCAGTTCACGTAATTGGCTAAGACCCTTAGATCTTTTACAAAATCACCCTCCCTTCGGGGAGGGTGATTTTTTTATGCGGCATGTTCGCCATTAGCGGTTAAGTCTGTTTGCACTCTAGGGGTGAGAGTGCCAAAATAGTCATTAGCACTCAAACGTACCGAGTGCTAAATACTTACAGGAGATTGAACCTAAAATGGCAAAAATCATTCACTTCAATGAAGAGGCCCGTCGCGGTATGGAGCGCGGTCTTAACATCCTTGCTGACACCGTCAAGGTAACCCTTGGCCCTCGTGGTCGCAACGTAGTTCTAGAAAAGAAGTGGGGCGCCCCAACCATCACTAACGATGGTGTTTCGATCGCTAAAGAGATCGAGCTAGACGACCCATTCGAGCGCATTGGTGCAGAACTGGTTAAAGAAGTTGCCAAGAAGACTGACGACGTAGC
>CAZIFS010000069.1:0-3425 GCA_964539165.1 uncultured Rhodoluna sp.
ACATCACACTGATGCGTTCTCAGCGTTCGGCTATTGCCTCTTTGGTAACAGACTTGCTCGACAACTAATTTGGCCTGTTAATAACTTGAGCGGGTGATTACTGCTTTCAATAACCTGCTCAGGTGAACCCACATAATTTGGTAGCCATGTTTTTGCCCTGGCTGGGCCCTGCTTATCTATTGGCAGTTGCCTGGCCACTAGCCAGAACCGACATCCGTGAACATCGACTGCCAAATCGGTTGGTTCTGCCAGCTCTGCCCACAACACTCCTTAGCCAACTGGTTGCGGCTTGGCTTGAAGATGCATGGATGAGAGCCCTGCTGGCCCTTGGTGTGGCTGCTGTGGCCTTTGTAATCGGTTTGCTGCTCAATCACCTAGCATCACTTGGAATGGGCGATGTGAAGCTAATCACGGTGATTGCGCTGGCGCTTGGTTGGTTTAGTCCTGTGTCACCGCTGGTTGCAGTTTTTCTCGCATTTCTTGCGGCGAGTTTGGCGGTACTGCCACTTTTGATACTGCGAAAGCTAAGCCGGTCAAAGAGTATTCCGCTTGGGCCTTATCTGCTGGGAGGCTTTAGCGCTGCCCTCGCACTGGTGCCTTTTTCATAGGTTCTTTCTTAAATATCAGTCGCAAGCCGTCAGGTACCAATTCGACGAAACTAATTGCCAACATAATCGCGGCAACGATTAGCAATAGGTGTGAATTTATCTCTGAATTCAGCAGTGATTGGTTTAGCCAAATT
Organism: uncultured Rhodoluna sp.; assembly: GCA_964539165.1. GTDB lineage: Bacteria > Actinomycetota > Actinomycetes > Actinomycetales > Microbacteriaceae > Rhodoluna. Next base: position 743 of record CAZIFS010000069.1, read on the forward strand.
GTTCCAGCGCCCATGATTTCAGCAACAACTGACACGGCGACTAAAACAAAAGTCTGAACTCGGCTGTGGCCGGCCGCCAATGCCAAGGCGGCAATTGAGAGACCCTCAGGGATGTTTTGCAGGCCTATCGCAATTCCAGTCGCTAACCCGGTGTTCAGGTCTGCGCTGGCCGCTGCGATAGAGGCAGTGCCCTCTGGGATGTTGTGCAGGGTCAGTGCGATAGTTACAACGGTTACAGACCCAAGAATTCCGGTTGCCTTTTTCTGAAGCTGAGTCGAGCCAATTTTTATCAGCGCAAAAATCAGAAGGCCAATCATGAACCACAGAGCCGAGTCGGCCCATCCGCGGTCAATTGAAAACGCATTTGGAATCAGTTCGACCACGCTGGCGATAATCATGGCCGCAGCTGCCGCCAGAAGGGCATAGCCGTTGAAGACATTGCTTTGTTTGGGCAGGTAAGCCACCATGGCATAGCCAATCAAGGTTGCTATTGCCGCAAATGCAGCTATAGCAAAACCAAGATCGATTGAGCCGTTGATTAGAAACCTTCTATAAGCCAGGACTGGTCATAGACAGAACGTCAAGCGCCTTGTCAAGTTGCTCCATCGTGAGTTTTTCGCCATCAACATAGCCAAGTTCTATGGTTGCTTCGCGAACTGTCAGGCCCTTAGCAACGGAGTGCTTGGCAATCTTTGCCGCGGCTTCGTAACCGATGTATTTGTTTAGGGGAGTCACGATTGACGGGCTTGATTCGGCCAGTGCTCGGGCACGCTCGACGTTAGCCTCAAGACCCTTTACGGTCTTGTCGGCCAGCAAACGCATTGAGTTTGCTAGCAGGCGAATTGATTCGAGTAGTGCGTTACCCATAACTGGAATCGCTACGTTGAGCTCAAAGTTGCCAGTGGCGCCAGCCCAGGCAACAGTTGCATCGTTTCCGATTACTCGAGCGCAAACCATCATTACAGCCTCAGGAACAACAGGGTTCACCTTGCCCGGCATGATTGACGAACCAGGCTGCAAATCAGGGATGTGCAGTTCAGCGATACCTGCGTTAGGGCCAGAGCCCATCCAGCGAAGATCGTTGTTGATCTTGGTGAGCGAAACTGCAAGTACACGCAAAGCTCCAGATGCCTCAACCAGTGCATCGCGTGCACCCTGGGCCTCAAAGTGATCGCGAGCCTCGGTAATTGGCAAACCAGTTTCTTCGGCAAGCAGGCGAATTACTTCTTGTGGAAAGCCCTTTGGGGTGTTTATTCCAGTGCCAACTGCGGTGCCACCAAGTGGAACTTCGGCAGTGCGTCCGATGGTTGACTGAACGCGCTCGATTGCATAGCGAATCTGCGCTGCATAGCCACCGAATTCTTGACCAAGGGTAACTGGGGTTGCATCCATGAGGTGAGTGCGGCCAGCCTTGACTACGGTCTTCCAGAGCTCTTTCTTCTCTTCAAGAGCAACCGCTAGGTAGTCGAGTGAAGGCAAAAGGTCGTTGATAAGAGCTGCGGTTACGGCAACGTGAACCGAGGTTGGGAACACATCGTTTGAAGACTGCGATGCATTCACGTGGTCATTCGGGTGAACGTCTTTGCCAAGGCCACGGGTTGCAAGAGTCGCAAGCACTTCGTTCATGTTCATGTTCGAAGAAGTGCCCGAACCGGTCTGAAAAATGTCAACCGGAAATTCGCCGTCGTGGTTTCCGGCGATGACAAGGTCTGCAGCATCGGCGATTGCGTTAGCAAGCGCCGAGTCTAGAACGCCAAGTTTGGCGTTTGCCAAAGCAGCGGCCTTCTTGATCTGTGCGAGCGAGGCAATGTGGGCGCGCTCGAGCGTGGTGCCAGAGATTGGAAAATTCTCAACTGCGCGCTGAGTCTGGGCACGGTAAAGAGCGTTTACTGGAACTTTTACTTCACCCATGGTGTCGTGTTCGATGCGGAATTCCACTTGGTGTGACCTTTCGTTGCGTTAAAAATGCTGTCTAAGTTTTGTTTTTAGTTGAGGTTGTCGCTCGTGAAAATTGTTGCGATTTCGCCACGGCTCAAGGTGTAGTTAGCACCAACCACCGCAAGCTTGCCGGCTTTGACCGCATCGGCAATCAGTTTGCTGCGGGTGAGCAGTTCATTGATGGTGTCTTGGATGTGCAACTGAGTGATGTCATCAATGTGGTGCTTGCCGTCGCGGTTTGCTGCCTCAACGGTTGGCCTAATGCGCTCGACTAGGTCGTGAATAAATTCACCCTTAGATTCAAGCTTGCCTTCGGTCGAATCGATGGTTGCGCGAATTGCACCACACTCGTCGTGACCGAGAACCAAAATCAGGGGAACGCCCAAAACTTCAACCGAATATTCAAGTGAACCAAGAATCGTCTCGGCAATAACTTGGCCGGCATTGCGAACGACAAAAAGGTCGCCGAGGCCGACGTCAAAAATGATTTCTGCCGAAAGACGAGAGTCTGAACAACCGAATAGGGCGGCAAACGGCTTCTGTCTTGCAGCAAGTGACTCGCGGCGATCAATGTCTTGTCTTGGGTGAGCCGGAGTGCCAGAAACAAAGCGACGGTTGCCATCAAGAATGGCCTGCCATGCGTCACGCGGGGTTTCAGGTCTGGTTGATTCGATCACTTGTCTAACTCCGTTTCAACTAGTTGGGCAAACTCGGCAAATTCATCCGGGGAGGCATTGCCTTCAAG
>CAZIFS010000070.1:0-3423 GCA_964539165.1 uncultured Rhodoluna sp.
TTGGTCTGGCCCTTGTCGATTGCTACACCTGATACGACTGACTCTTCCATGCCTTCTCCTGCTTTTTGTGAGTAAACGATTGTTCCCGGGTCGGTGCTGAATGTTGAACGAACTCTTAGGTCAACGTTGTGACGACGAGCAAATTCAACGGCACGGATGTGGAGGATCTTTGCGCCAGCTGCCGCTAGCTCAAGCATCGACTCGATGTCGATCGCATCGAGTTTCTTAGCACCCTTAACCACGCGTGGGTCAGAGGTGTAAACACCATCGACGTCTGAGTAGATTTCACAGACATCGGCTTTGAGGCCAGCGGCTAGTGCCACCGCGGTGGTGTCTGAGCCACCGCGACCAAGAGTTGTAATGTCGCGAGTTTCTGGGTTAAATCCCTGAAAACCTGCGACGATAGCGATGTTTCCGGCTTCAACTGAGGCACGGATGCGCTCTGGAGTGACCCCGGCAATGCGGGCGTTGCCGTGAACGGCGTCGGTGGCAATACCCGCTTGTGAACCGGTGAATGATTGTGATTTGCCACCCAATGAGTTGATTGCGATTGCCAGCAACGCCATCGAGATGCGCTCACCAGAAGTAAGCAGCATGTCAAGCTCGCGAGGGCTCTCGTGTGGGTCAACTGAAACCGAATTGGCTAGATCGAGCAGCTCGTCGGTGGTGTCACCCATCGCTGAAACAACAACTACAACCTGGTTGCCAGCTTTTTGGGTTTCAATAACGCGTGCTGCAACATGCTTAATCTTGTCGGCATCTCCAACAGATGAACCGCCAAACTTCTGCACGATAAGGGCCAAAATTGGTCTCCTGAATTTAGGGGTGAAATGAAGCGAAATACGCCACGAAGTCCCAATTCTAGCGGACTTGCGGACCGCTGAAAAGAAAAAATCAGCGATTGGTTTAGTGAATTTAACTGACTGTTCTTCTACCTTCGAAGGCACGCCCAAGAGTTACTTCGTCTGCATATTCGAGGTCGCCGCCAACTGGTAACCCTGAAGCCAATCTTGAAATGGTGATCCCAAGCGGGCTGAGCATTCGAGTTAGGTAGGTTGCCGTTGCCTCGCCCTCAAGGTTTGGGTCAGTGGCAATGATGATCTCTTGAATTGCGGTGTCACTCAACCTCGCCATCAATTCTTTGATGCGCAACTGGTCGGGACCGATTCCTTCAATCGGACTGATAGCTCCCCCAAGCACGTGGTAGAGCCCTCGGAACTCACGGGTGCGCTCAATAGCCTGTACATCTTTTGACTCTTCGACCACGCAGATTGTGGTTCGATTTCGGCGGGCATCGCGGCAAATGTTGCACTGAGTTTCTTCGGTCACGTTGCCGCAAATTTCGCAAAAGCGCACTCGCTCTTTAACCTCGAGCAAGACCTGGGCCAATTTTTGCGGCTGGTCGTCTTCAGCCTGCAACAAGTAGAAGGCAATTCGCTGGGCTGACTTTGGGCCAACTCCAGGCAATCGACCAAGCTCGTCGATGAGTTCTTGAACTACACCTTCATACATTATTTGCCGCCGTTTTTATCGATGATTGGCTCGGCGCCAAGCATCTCACGCAACAACGATTCGCCATAGCGAGCAGATTCATCAACCAGTGATGAATTGCGTGATTTCACTGGCTCTTCGGCTGGGGCTTCAGCTGACTTTGGCTCGGTCGCTTCTGCTGGTGGAGCAAGTTGATCGATCTTGCGAACTACTGGCTCCTCTTTCACAACTGGCGCAGGTTCAGCAGCAGGAGTCGGTGCAGCGGCTTGCTCGGCAATCTGCGCGCGGAACTTAACTTGAACCCCCAAGACATCGAGGATTGCTGAACGCAAGGTGTCGCTTGCTCCGTTCGAGTTCTTGAATGAATCAAGATCTTTTTGGCTCTGGAACAAGAGGGTCAAAACATCATCGCTGAAGTCGACCACGGTAAGAGCAAAGGCAACCATCCAGGCTGCTTTAGATGCCTTATTAACCTTGGTCAAGATGTTTGGCCATGAGTCACGGAACTGAGCTGTGGCCACTGCGCCGATAGCGGTTGGCTGGGCAGCCTTAGCTTCGGTGGCAATTGGTTGTGCCGGCGTTTCGGTTGCCGCAACTGATGCAGCCACAGGCACGCTAGCAGGCACACTCGGTGCTGAGGCAGAAGCTGCCCCGCCTACTCCGATTCGACGTTCGAGACGCTCGATGCGGGCTAACGAACCTACCTCGGTTTGGTCGCTCGACGGCACCAAAACCTTGGCACACATAAGTTCTAGGTGCAGCTTTGGCGAAGTAGCACCCGACATTTCGGTCAGTGCATGGTTCACGGTCTCGGCTGCGTAGGTCAACTCAGAGATTCCAAAGCGTGCAGCCTGAGTGCCCATTTTGTCGAGCTCGTCGTCAGCGATTCCACGAAGAACTGCTTTGGCTCCGTCGCCCACCGAAAGAATGACGATCAGGTCGCGAAGGTGCTCGAGCAAGTCTTCGACAAAACGTCGAGGGTCTTGGCCCGTTTGAATTACCTTATCGACTGCGGCGAAGACATCCGCGCTGTTTTTAGCTGCAAACGCATCAACAACTGCGTCGAGAAGAGATGAGTGGGTGAATCCAAGCAATGCAGCAGCACGTTCGTATTCAACTTTTGGTTTCGCACCGGCTTCGCCTTCAGAACCCGCAATCAACTGGTCAAGCAGCGAGAGCGAGTCACGAACTGAACCGCCACCTGATTTAACCACCAGCGAAAGAACACCCGGTGCGACGTCAACACCCTCTGAAACACAGAGTTGCTCTAGGTATTCAAGCATCTGGGCTGGAGGCACCAAACGGAACGGATAGTGGTGAGTGCGCGAACGGATAGTGCCAATTACTTTGTCTGGTTCGGTGGTGGCAAATATGAACTTGACGTGTGCTGGTGGCTCTTCAACAATCTTGAGCAACGCATTAAAGCCCTGTGGGGTAACCATGTGGGCTTCGTCAAGGATAAAGATCTTGAAGCGGTCGCGAGCTGGTGCAAAAATTGCACGCTCTCGAAGGTCGCGGGCATCGTCAACGCCATTATGAGAGGCGGCGTCGATCTCGACAACATCGAGCGAACCGGCGCCATCGCGCGAAAGTTCAACACAGCTAGGGCACTTGCCACATGGGGTGTCGGTTGGGCCTTCGGCGCAGTTAAGGCAGCGGGCCAAAATTCGGGCCGAGGTGGTTTTGCCACAGCCGCGAGGGCCAGAAAAAAGATAGGCGTGATTGACACGGTCTGTTCTGAGAGCGGTCATCAGCGGAGCAGTCACCTGAGATTGGCCGATTAGTTCGGCGAATGATTCAGGTCGGTAACGACGATATAGAGCGGTAACCACTTGTTAAGACTAGCCTCCCGAACTGACAACTTGCGCCAATAAAAAAGACTCCCCGCACACCCATCAGAGCCCAGTTACCCTTGCTATCTTTCGATCCTGG
>CAZIFS010000071.1:0-3344 GCA_964539165.1 uncultured Rhodoluna sp.
TTAGCTGAGCTGGCTCCACTCAAGCGGAAGCTCTGCTTCGATTTCGACGGTTACGGTCTTGCCGACAACGTCATCCCAGTGAGCGATCTCGATGCCCACGTTTGAACGAAGTGCAATTAGATCGCTTTCTTCGACAACGTGGCCAACAGGCAGGGTTCGAACTGCGATAACTCGGCGACGGGCGTTATTGATTGCTGATGACTGGGCACCGAGGCTGTGCTCGCGCGTGCCATAAAGCTCGCGGTAGACGGCAAGCTTTTCGGTGAAGGCCTTTAGGTCGCGCTCGTCAACCGCGTGATAGTGGTCGTTACCTACGCCCTGCTTGTTGTCGGTGAAGTGCTTCTCGATTACAACGGCACCATAGATGGCTGCAATCTCTAGGGCTGGAACTGAACCATCATCTTCTGGGCGAACGTGGTCGCTGTAACCAATTGCCACGCGATCACCAAACTTTTCTTGCAGAACCTGAATCTGCGAGAGCTGCGCGTTCTCACGTGGCGTTGGGTAGTTCAAAATGCAGTGCAAAAGGGTTACTGACGGTGCGCCGGCTTCGAGAAGAACGTTAAGTGAACGCTCGATTTCTTCGTGCGAAGAAGCACCGCAAGACATGATGGTTGGGCGCTTGGTTGCACCAATTTTGCGAAGTAGCGGAATGTTGGTTAGGTCAGCCGATGCGACCTTGGTGCTCGGCATCAACGGGGTGAGCATGTCGACGGCGTCAAGGTCGAATGGGGTTGACATGAAGTCGATGCCGCGAAGTTTGCAGTGCTCGGCTAGCTCAGCGTATTCAGCCGGGCCAAAGTTATCCCAGCGCTGAAAGAGTTCATACTGGCTGGTGGTTGGCTCTTTGGTTTGATCCCAGTAAGCCGGGCTGGTGGTCTTGGCAGCAAGCGTTGCAGCCTTATAGGTCTGGAACTTGGCAGCGTGGCCACCTGCGCGAGCGACCTGATCGATCATCTCTTTAGCGCGATCAAGCGAACCTTCGTGGTTCACACCAATCTCGGCAATCAGGTATGGGTTCAGATAGCCAAAATTGCGGCCGTTGAGTTCAAAGTTGATCATCAGGTGCTTTCTTATGCGTAGTAGCGCTTCGGGTTGGCAGCCGGTTTAGCGGTTGCTAGTTGACCAGGTAGCTCTTCAAGACTACTGACCAGAGTCATGTCATCCAAGGCAATTGCCCGCTTGACGTGCTCGAAGCCAGGCAGTGGCAGAACCAAGACCTTGCAGCCAAGGGCCAGACCTTCATACAGGGTGGTTGAAAATGCGCCAACCAAGTATTCAGACTGCGAGACCAGGTCGAGAAAAATTGGATCTTTGTGGCTGAACGAGAAGTTCTTTGGCAGTGACTTGCCAGCGATCTCGGTTGCCATTCTTTCGTAGTCTTCGAGAGTCTCGTTTGGGTGGAGACGGTAGATCACGTTGTGATCCTTGAGCGTTTTTGCGGTGTTGATGGCCGAGGTTAGCAGCTGGGTAGCCACCGCGCCCTGAGAGGTGAACAGCACCTGCTTCGGAATGATGCGGTTCTGGTTCTGAACCTTCTCGCGATAGGCCTTGAAAGCCGCGGTTGGGCCAGTGACGACAGCTTTTGTTCCCTTAGGCAACGGAACGTTGTCAACCCAAAAGTCACCCCAAACCAAAAGGTTGTCTGGCGCGTGACCCACGCTAACCGGTTTGCCATTAGCGCTCGGGTAGCTATAAGCCGGGTGAAGGGCGGTGATGAATCCGTGCTGAATTTCGTGCACTTTTACCCGCGCTTTTTTGGCTCCTAGAACAATTGCTGGCGCGCTGTATGCGTTGACAATAAAGAGGTGCTTAGTGCCGGTTTTCTTGAAGAACTCCTCGTAACCAGCTGTTTCAGCAAGCGCCTGGCTCAATCCCGCCGGTGGATATTTTCTGAATTTTCTGAGCTCCACGCCAAATTCGCCTTCTAACGCCGCCACTATTCTCTTCCATCGAATTGCGGATTTCTGAAAATTCTTTGACTGGATTTTAGCTTCGGCCGCAGCTAAATATTTCTCCGCGAAATAAGACTTGAGGCGCAGCAGATCTGGCTCGGCGCTAGCTTCAGTTGGCTCGAACTTTAGAACGCGAATCTTTCCTGGCTTTTTAACCAAAGGGTTATTAGGGTCGCCAAGAATTTCTAGGATGCGATCTGAATAGGGGTCCGATGCGCCGACAATGCGGCGGAAAGGAAGCACCACGATCGGGGCCTTCGAAAAATTGCCTAAATCTACAATTGGCTCGAAAGTTTGTGGCGCAGTTGATTTCTTTTGAGCCGGATGCGGATTGTCGAAAATTCCTAACATTTGAGTCAACGCATAGAAAATTCTCACCCTCAGTAACGGATAGAGCTGGATGCCCTCGAACCTAGCCGATATAGCGTCTACGCGATTCTCAACGGCAATTAAGCGGGTGAAAAATTCTTCGAATCCGATTTCAGTAGCCAAGATCGGCCCTTCTGATTAGTTGGCCCATCAGGTCAAAGGTGGCTCCAAGGTAAGTAGAACCCTCATGGGATAAATGAGCGGTGTCGCGATAAATGAATATTCCGTCTACAGACGCTCGGCATGTGCCTTGAGGACAGATTAGCGCGTCAAGGTTAAATACGGGCGCCACGTTGCTTGCAAGCTGAAGAATTTCATTAATCTGAACACGCACGTTGTCTCCTAAATTAAAATCGCATTTTTTCAGCTCTTGATCTCGAACCGCGGCGCGAATCAAACACTGACCGAGGTCATTTCCATTGTTCGGCGTGGGTTGAACTAAAATTATTTTTTTTCCAAGAGCCTCCACCCTGGAAACGGTAGTGCGAAGGGCCTGCAATGAGGAGTAGCCATTTGGAACAACTATTCCCTCTCTATTAAGGCTTTCGCCGTCTGGCCAAAGTGCATCTGCCCAAGGTGAAGCCATGATCACGTACTTTATTTTTGGGTTACTCTGTAGCCAAGCGAACACATCATCGTTGTGTTTTATGCACTCTTCGCCGTCATCAATTCCGTAACTGGAGTTTTGATGCGCAAGACCCAGCACCGGCGCACAGGCCGAAAGTGTTTGCTGACTAAAGGCCAACGTGGTTGGGCTCGCCTTCAACGCATCAGCCAGGTGCATCGCATATGAGTCGCCCCAAAGTAACACCTCAGGGTTTCCACCTGTAGAACATCGAGGGTCATCGCCAACAAATATTCGACATTTTGCGCTGAGACCTGTGTTTGTGGCCAATCGATCCTCAAGTGCTTGGAGCACAATGTCACTGCTTTGGCCTCGCGCGAAACTCAACGAGGCTCTTGATGCAACGAAGGTGATGCCTAGCAATCCGATTGCCAAAACAGCTGTGCCGGCGAAAA
>CAZIFS010000072.1:0-3294 GCA_964539165.1 uncultured Rhodoluna sp.
CCTAATTGCTCGGATAGCTTCATCGCGCGAGCCAGTTACAGCTAGGCGAACCAAATCTTTGTGTGCTCCCTTGGCTGCGGCCCAGATTTCATCCGTGGCAGATGCAAGCAGCTTGCCCGCGCGGGTTTTGAATTCGTCAAAGAACTCCGGGCTGGCATCGGCAATCGAGATCACGAAGAGCTGCAGGTCAAGGGTGATGATGCGAGTTAGATACTTGCGCAGAACATTTGACGAGATGCGGCCGGCATTCTGTTCGGCGCTAACTTGCGATGCAATGCGTTCAATGGCAGTCAGGCGATCGGCTAGCGACTTGAGTTCGGTTCGACGCTGGGTGATTGATTGCCCCTCACCGCGCACCCTCCAAAGGTTGACGCATTCAGAGACAATGTCGAACTGCTTCACGGTGAGATAGGCGGTGACCACAACTGTCATGTCTTCATAGACAACGCCCTCGGGAAAGCTGAGTTTATTGTCGTTCCAAAACTGCATGTTGAAAAGTTTGGCGCTGATGTTTGCATCCGAAAGCACTTCGGGTTCATCGTCAATTGAGATGGCCTGACGGCTCTCACGATAAACGTGCATGTTGTCGCGCCGCTGAAAACGTCGAACGCCGTCGAAGCGCTCGATCTTTCCGATTACCAGTGGCGAACCAGACTGCTCGGCACTCTCAACCAAACGGCGAACACCATGGATAGGCAGCAAGTCATCCGAGTCTAAAAAGACTAGGTATTCACTGTCGGTGATGTGCTTGATTGAGTTATTTCGCGCAGCACCTGGGCCAGCGTTCTTTTGGTGAAAGACCTGAAGCTGAGGGGTCTTTGCTGCGAAGCGATCGAGAATCGCGCCCGATCCATCGGTAGAGCCATCGTCGGTGATCAGAATCTCGATGTTGGCCCAGCTCTGTGCACGCGCTGAACGAATGGCATCGCCAACCAAAGTTTTGTTATTCCAAACTGGCATAACAATCGAGACTTTCGGCAGCGCCGGGTTTTGCTTGGTGGTTTTGAAGAGAATGAACCAGAGCGGGCGCATTACCAAGAATCGCAAGACTGAGCGCAGTGGAGTGACTAAGAGCACCCACTTGATGAGCTCTCGAAGGCGAACTTTGAGTTTTCTAATGATCAGGCTCATGCTTTGGTGCCCCAAACTTTGTCTACGGTTCGAGCGGCAGCCTGACCATCTTCTAGCGGGTTGAACATCTCACGCCATTGGGCGTATTTGCCGGCGAACTCTGAATTGATTTGCTTTGCCTTTGGCAGATCGGCAATGAGTTTTTCGGCATTGTCATAGAGCTTGCCTGGCGCCTCTGCTCTGAAATCAAAATAAAAACCTCGGTTGGCTTCATACTCGGCCAGGTCAGGCACCAAGAACATCATCGGCTTGCCAGTCACACTGAAATCAAACATTGATGATGAATAGTCGGTGACCAAAATATCTGCTGCCAAATAAAGTTCTGTGATGTCAGGGTAGCTGGTGACGTCGATGGCACCGTTGGCGATTTTGCCACTGTTGTTTTTTGCGGTGTTGTTATGGCCTCGAAAGGCTAAACGAAAACCCTGTGGCAAGTTAGCGGCCGAGCCAAAGAAGTTGACCCCAGCCCAGGCACCGGTGGCAGTGCGCTTGGTGTCTCGCCAGGTTGGCGCATAAAGCACGAGGGTTTCGGTTGCCTTGACTCCGAGTTGATCCCGCAATTTGGCACGGATGGCTGCCGCGTGAATGTCAGTCAGGTGGTCGTTACGGGGGTAGCCAACCTCTAGAACTTCGCCTTGATATCCGAGTGCCTTCGGAAGGATTTGGGTGCAGTAATTGCTTGGAGAGATCAGGTAGTTCCAACCAGCAGCTTCACGAGCCATCGATGCGATGTAAAAAGGTGAAGCAGCATTGGTCTCGATGTCTTTGCCCAAGCGCTTTAGCGGGGTGCCATGCCAAGTTTGAACATAAGTCTGACCATCACGCTTGCTGAAGAACTCTGGCAAATTGTTGTTGGCAGTGAGGTATTGGGCGCGAGCCAAAAGACTTAACCATTTGCGTGAACCGTAGACAACTATGGTTAGACCCGAAGGTACAGCCTGAGTGGGTTTTTTGACTACATAAAACAACTCAAGCCCGGTGTTGCGCTTGGCAAGTTCGAGTGCAATTTGAAGCGGGCTGTCGCCCACGGTTGCGCCTTCGAATGACTGAAAAAGTGCAGCCTTTAGTAGTGGCTTTTTTCGTTCAGAGCGATAAACCAAAGTTTGCTGAACAATCGCTCGGCGGCGAGAAATGATGCCAAAAAGTCGGCGGGGTTCAAGCAACCCAAGCACAGCCGACTTATTCAATCGCACTACCCAACTTTCGCCAATATTCAGTCTGAACAGACTGGTTTTAACTCTAATCGCAGCACGCTGCGTAGCCTATTAGGCCAAGAAACCACATGTGAGAGATTTACAAGGCTTACCCCGATTGGAGATGGTTCGAATGCTCGTGACCCTAACTGGCGCATACCGAAATGCAGGCGATCACCTCATTGGGCACCGCGCACGAGCACTGCTTCGCAAGCATGTTGACCAAGAAATCGTGAACATTGATCGCCGCGCGATTAATGAAGACAGCTATGAAATTTTCAACAAAGCAAAAGCCGTTATTTTGTGTGGCGGCCCGGCTTATCAAGCTGGCATTTATCCTAAAGTTTTTCCGATTTCGTTAGAACGAATCACCAGCAAGGTTGTTCCGATGGGCTGGGATGGAAGGGAAACCTTTCACAGACTCCAAAAGACTTCAAATTTCCTGAGGTCTCTGAGAAGTTCATCCGTGAGGTTCACAGCAAAATCGAGGTTGCTTCGGTTCGAGATGCACTGACCCTAGAGGTTATTCAGGGCATGGGAATCAATAACGTGAGCATGACCGGCTGCCCGGCTTGGTATGACCTAGACAATCTCGAGAACGAGTATGTGTTCAAACCGACGGCCACCAAGATTGCCTTTAGCTTGCCGGCCAAACCTCAAGAAGACACCTTTGGCATCATCGCCGGTTTGAGCAAAGAGTTTCCGAAGGCTGAAAAAGTTTTGGCGATGCACCACGGATGGCGCCCTTCAAAGAGCGTAAAGGGCAACGAGATGTTCAAGTGGCACCTCAAGGTGATGGCATTCGCAGTTGCTCGGGGTTGGAAGATCATGAGCATCGCCGACGGTCTGGATAAGTTTCGCGAGCTTTATGACTCGGCCGATCTTCACCTTGGCTACCGCGTGCACTCACACATCTATTCACTTTCTCACCAGTCAGCAAGTTTGCTAATCAACGAGGATTCTCGCGGTG
>CAZIFS010000073.1:0-3207 GCA_964539165.1 uncultured Rhodoluna sp.
ACCTTCGATCTCGATGACACCGTCTTTACTGGCCATAACTCACTTATCTACTTCGTTTTGAATGCTGAGGCGCACGCGCAAAAACCCAAATCTTTCGATTAGGGATTGCGTGTAGAAACACCAAGAGTCAATCCTATTAGAAATGCTGAGAATTTGGTAATTAAGTTTTTGGCCTGGTTTAGGCCAAAGGCACTGGAGTGACGCCAAGCGGAGCCAATTTGGCCTTGCCTCCGTCTAACTCGGTCAATACCCAAATTCCATCTGCGTGTACGGCAACGGTGTGCTCCCAGTGCGAGGCATCTGAAGCATCCTTGGTTGAAACTGTCCAGCCATCACTCAAAATCTTTGTTGCTGCACTTCCGGCGGTGACCATAGGTTCAATGGCAACAACAAGCCCTGGAACTACTTTTGGTCCGTTTCCGCGCACTCGGTAGTTATAAACCGGTGGGTCTTCATGCATGGAGCGGCCGATTCCGTGACCAACGTAGTCTTCGAGAATTCCATAATCGCCTTGCGCTGAGATGTAATCCTCGATGGCGGCACCGACTTCATTAAGGTGCTTTGCATTGGCAAGGGCTGCGATTCCTACCCAAAGCGATTGTTCAGTGATGTCACTTAGCTTTTGGCGCTTGGCTAGCTGTTCGCTATCATCCGCGCCGGGCACGATGATCGAAATTGCCGAGTCGCCGTTCCATTCACCAATTTCGGCACCGCAGTCAATCGAAAGTATGTCGCCAGCCTTCAAAATGCGGTTGCTTGCAGGAATACCGTGAACAATCTCGTCATTGATTGACGCGCATATTGTGTGGCTATACCCAGCAACTAGCTGAAAGTTTGAATGCCCGCCAAGAGCGTTAATGGTGTCATCGGCGATTTTGTCGAGCTCGAGTGTTGATACACCTGGCACAGCTGCCTTGCGAACTGCTGCTAATGCTGCGGCCGTTGCCAACCCGGCTTCGCGCATGAGAATAATTTGCTCTTTGGTCTTGAGCTCGAATCCGTGACGGGACATGAATTATTTTGCGGTTAGACCGCGAGCGCCAAGCGCTTCAAGAATTCGGCTAGTAACCTCAGAAACTTCTCCAAGACCGTCAACAGTAACCACGAGGTCACGTGCTGCATAAACGTTGATCAGCGGTGCTGTCTGCTCTTCATAAACTTCGAGGCGACGACGGATTACGTCTTCTGTGTCGTCTGCTCGACCCTGCTCTAATGCACGGTTTAGCAGGCGACGAACAACTTCATCGGTGTCTGCAGTTAGCTGAACAACAACATCTAGCGCTGTGCCGTTTGCTGAAAGAATTTCGTCTAGCTCAACAACCTGATCTGCGGTGCGAGGGTAGCCATCAAGCAAGAAACCATCCTTGGCATCGGCCTGTGACAAGCGATCGCGAACTAAATCGTTGGTAAGAGAGTCTGGCACATACTCGCCGCGGTCCATGAAAGCCTTCGCCTGTTTTCCAAGCTCAGTCTCGTTCTTCACGTTGTGACGAAAAATGTCTCCAGTAGAAATTGCTGGGATACCGAAAGCGATGGCCAACTTTTCTGCCTGAGTGCCCTTGCCAGCGCCTGGAGCACCAATCAAGAGTAGGCGCGTCATTTCAGTAGACCTTCGTAGTTGCGCTGTTGCATCTGCGCGTTGATCTGCTTGACAGTCTCAAGACCAACACCCACGACGATCAGAATCGAGGTTCCACCGAATGGGAAGTTCTGGTTAGCGCCAATCAGTGAGAAGGCCACCAACGGAATCAACGCGATCAAACCAAGGTAAATTGCACCCGGGAACGTGATGCGACTAAGAACAAACTCTAGGAATTCGGTGGTCGGGCGACCGGCTCGAATACCAGGGATGAATCCGCCGTACTTCTTCATATTGTCGCTTACCTCTACAGGATCGAAAGTAATCGCTACGTAGAAGTAGGTGAATCCAAGAATTAGCAAGAAGTAAAGTGCCATGTAAAGCGGGTGGTCGCCCTGGGTTAGGTATGTTGAAATCCAAGTTACCCAAGGAGCTACCTGACCGTTTTCGTCTGGCTGGTTGAACTGTGCAATCAATGCAGGCAAGTACAACAATGACGAGGCGAAGATAACTGGCACAACGCCGGCCATGTTCACCTTGATAGGAATGTAGGTTGTTTGTCCGCCATAAGTGCGGCGGCCAACCATGCGCTTCGCATACTGAACTGGGATGCGGCGCTGTGACTGCTCGACCAAAATAACGAGACCGACAACAACCACACCGATGGCAATAACCAAAAGTAGAGTTTCGATGCTCTTGGTCTCAGCAATGCTCAAAAGCGAAGCCGGGAACGCCGAAGCAACCGAGGTGAAAATCAAAAGTGACATGCCGTTACCGACACCACGCTCAGTGATTAGCTCACCCATCCACATGATCAGACCGGTACCAGCAGTCATGGTTAGAACCATTAGCGATACACCGATTGCTGAAGAGTCGGTAAGAATCGGAAGAACACAGTCGGCACCAAAAAGTGCACCCTGGCGAGCAACCGCAATAAGAGTGGTTGACTGCAATACACCAAGGGCGATGGTCAAAATACGGGTGTACTGAGTAAGAGTTGCCTGACCTGATGCGCCCTCTTTGTGAAGGGTTTCGAAGCGAGGAATTACAACTCGAAGCAACTGGGTGATGATCGATGCCGTGATGTAAGGCATGATTCCCAGAGCAAAAATGGAGAGTTGAAGCAAAGCGCCACCAGAGAACAAGTTGACGAGCTCATAGAGCCCACTTGTGTTCTGAGTCTGTGCAAGACACTTTTGGACGTTGCCATAGTTCACGAATGGGGCAGGGATAAACGAGCCCAAACGGAAAATGGCAACCATCGCAAGAGTGAATGCGAGCTTGTTGCGGAGATCCGGTGTACGGAACGCACGAACAATAGCGCTAAGCATCAAAAGCCTCCTGGCTAATCTTTTCTAGTCGAAGACTAGTCGTTAACCGAACCGCCAGCGGCGACAATCTTTGCCTTTGCCGACTCAGATACCTTGTCGACGGTGACGTTTAGCTTAACCGCGATGTCGCCGTTGCCTAGAACCTTTACAGGCTCGTTCTTGCGAACTGCACCCTTTAGAACTAGATCTGCAACAGTTACAGCGCCACCAGCTGGGTAAAGCTCAGCTAGCTTCTCAATGTTGACAACCTGGTACTCCACGCGGAATGGGTTCTTGAAACCACGAAGCTTAGGAGTA
>CAZIFS010000074.1:0-3081 GCA_964539165.1 uncultured Rhodoluna sp.
TGAAGGCAATAGTTGAAATCTAAAATCTAGGAGTTGCCATGCACCTCGGCTATGTCGTACTTTATGTAACCAACCCTGCGGAATGCTTGGCGTTCTGGACTGAGAAAGTCGGAATGGTTGAAAAGGATCGCAAGCAAGCTGGTGATTTCTCGATTGTGAAGGTTGGCTTTGCCGATCAGCGCTTCAATTTTGAATTGGTGCCTCTTGAACTAATGAAAGATAATCCGGATGGCCTAGACCTGGCTACCCCATCGATTGCATTCCACGTTGATGACCTCGATGCAACGAGAGAGAAACTAGTGGCTGCCGGAGTCACCGCAAGCCCAGTTGGTGAGCACTCAGGTATGCAAGCGTTTGCTTTCTCAGACAACGAAGGCCGTTGGTTCGCAGTTACTAAAAATCAGTAAGTTTTACGAGCTTGCGATTCTTCGGCAGGTTGGCATAATCCCACTGGATTTTGGCGGTCATGCGAATCTCTATTTCTTGCGCTTGAAAATTGCTTTTAGTTTGTTCATGATTTTTTCAAGACCCTGCACGCCTTGCTTGTTTAGTTCTCTAGCCCACTCGAGTTCAAGAGCAAGGATGGAGATACCGAAGAACAAGAACAGAATCCCCGGGCCTGGAGTGACCAACATGATGAGGCCAAGTATCAGCAAAATTACACCGATGAGCATGGTTAGCGCCCAGCGAATTGGGTGAGGGAGGCGAGAAAGCACTTGCTTAATTTTGTTCAAGTCTCAAACCCTCACATTCCGTTTGTCAGGTAGTTGATTTGATTCTAAACCCGAAGCAAGTTAACGGAGATTTAGAGTTCGAGGGTGCGAGTGCCTAGCCATTCAGCCGATTCAAGAGTTCGGTGATCAAAGAACAGGCTGACCGAGCCGTCGAGCTGTGCAATTGCATCCATGTCGTTCTGGCTTAGCTCGAAGTTGAAGACATCGAAGTTTTCTGCCATACGATCCTTGCGAACAGATTTAGGGATAACAACCACGTCGCGCTGAATTAACCATCGAAGCACCACTTGAGCGACCGACTTACCGTGTGCTTCGGCTATTTTGACGAGCTCAGGATTTGTAAACAAGTCATTGCGGCCTTCAGCGAATGGAGCCCATGATTCAATTTGGACATTTCGCTCGGCCATTTGTGCCTGGTAGTCGGCGCGCTGGAAGAACGGGTGAGTTTCGATTTGGTTCACCATAGGTGCGATTTCATTGTGAACGATGAAATCGGCTAAGCGATCAGGGTAGTAGTTTGAAACGCCGATTGCCTTAATACGGCCATCTTTGTATAGCTTCTCCATGGCGCGCCAAGCCCCGTAAACATCGCCAAATGGCTGATGAATCAAGTAGAGGTCGAGGTAGTCAAGCCCGAGCTTGTCCATAGATTTATCGAAGGCTTTGAGCGCTCGGTCTTCGTTTGCATCTTGAATCCACAATTTAGTGGTGATGAACAAGTCTTGTCGGGCTATACCGCTGTCACGCAATGCAGAGCCAACTGCGCGTTCGTTCATATATGAAGCGGCTGTATCGATGTGTCGGTAGCCAACTTCTAGCGCATCTGTGACTGCTTGAATGCAATCTTTTTCTTCAGGAATTTGAAATACTCCAAATCCAAGAATAGGCATTTCGACACCGTTAGCAAGCTTTACATTCTTCATGCTTCGAAGTCTAAGTTAGAGAAAGTTTTACCAAGTATTGTCCGCCCCCGGGTGTCAAATCCACACGGAATGCGGTTTTTGGAGCAAGGCGAGACAATCGATCAAGTAGCCAAGCCTCAACGTCTCTAGCATCTGATTCGGATGGGCAACGCGCGATTGCTTCGCGGCCACCTTTCTTGAGCAGGCGTTCGACGCTTTCGATAATCGGAGAAGGTTCACTAACCAATAAATCTTTTGGCCACTGAATCACCGGAGCAATTTTGCCTTTCATGGTGTTGCATTGACGATGCGCAAGTCTCTCGATTGCAGCTTTATTGCCTTTTGCAATCCAGTAGGAATCGGCACTCGGCCCGAGATCCGAATTCACCGATGCATCTGGGTCAACCGGTTTGTCGCAAAGCCAGCAAATCCAGTTGTCGGCATCGCCGACTTCGTTGAGGTCACGCATTAGTAGGCAACCGTAAATCGTGCTCTGTGGTGTTTTGCGTTTTCGATTTCATCGACAACCGCAAGTCCGAGGTCGCTGCCAGAAATAAACGAGTTGCCTTCCGCATCTTTGATAAGGACATCTCCGCCAACTCGATATTGACCGGTGGCTTCGCCAGGTTCACCTACTCGGAATCCCGCAGCCGGTGAAATTACGAACCAGTCGAGATCTTCAGGAGTCTCGCGGAGAGCAGCGAGAACTTCAGTCATGATTACCGAGCCTGGACGTACAGTTGGCGGGAATCCCTCGGTGTCCATCAGAAGGGGTCCGCCCTCGCTCACGTGCAGTGAGCCAGCACCACCGGCAGAACCAAAGCGAACACCGGCTTTGCGGCAGGCATCTGCGAGCGCGAGCATCTCGTCAACGAACACTTCGCTCAAGTCTCCGCGCGGGGTGATTGAGCTGAATGCCACGTCGGCATTAGCAAGCAGACTAGCCACCAAGTTTCGGTCGGTCACCGATCCGGAGACGTAGTTGACTCCATCGATTTTCTCGGCCGGCTCATTTCTGCTTACTACTGTGACCTGGTGCCCGCGCGAAACCGCGTGCTTCGCAACGTTGCTGCCGACATAGCCGGTGCCGCCAAAAAGAGTGATTCTGCTCATGGGTCAATTGTCCTTGGATACTACGTATTTTTTTGCGAATTGTGCCGATAGTAGGTTTCGGCAAGAGGATTGACCTATGAGATTCGTAGACCTTTCAGTACACCTCGACAACGAGACCCCTCTAGACCCTCCATTTCTTCGCCCGAAGATTGAATACAAGAATCACCAAGAGGGCCTGAAAGACATGTACAACATGTACGGGATTACTCCTGAGCAGCTACCAGATGGACAGGGGCTTGCAGCCGAGACCGTGACCATTACGACTCACTCGGGCACACACATCGATGCACCTTGGCACTACCACCCAACTCAGAACAACGGCGAGAAGGCTT
>CAZIFS010000075.1:0-3077 GCA_964539165.1 uncultured Rhodoluna sp.
ATTATTCAGACGGCGGCCTAGAAAAAGCCAAAGCCCGCTGTGTGAATACTGCCAAAGCTTTTAGAGCTATAGCCCAAGGGACCACACCCGAAGACGCCACTGCCATTGCAAACCCGGAGGCCAACCTATGACCCGCATCAATTCAATTGAAATCTTCATCGTTGTTTTCATGGCAGCCACCTGGCTGCTTGGTGCAGTGCTAGTTGCCAAAGCAGCTAAAGATCGCGGAAAGAGCTTCGGCAACTACTTCGCCCTCGGCATCTTCACCAGCTGGGTAGTCAGCCTCATCACTCTCACAGTTGTTCGCTCAAACGAGGCAAGTCACCACACATTTTGCCCTGACTGCGCAGAAACCATCCAGTTGGCAAATGCAACCTGTGCTAGTTGTGGGCGAAAGTTCTAGTGCGAGAAGCTTTTTGGAACAGGCCACGAAGCTCGGGAGGCAGGTTTGCGCACGAGAGTAATGTTGCTGAATTGATTGAACGGAATGTCCTACCAATTCAGACATGCAATTTGGCAGCGGTATGCAAATCCCAACATCTGCATGATTGCCATAGCCTGGAAACTCTAAACGCTAGTAAACAAAGGCTCAGGGTCAATATTCTGGCAGGGGCGGAATAATTGACCGCTATTGGTCTAGTGTTGACACTTTCGGCAAATTTGAACAGAGTAGATTAACTATTAGCAATCGACTCGGGGGAATGTTGAACAACGACCTGCCACTTTTTGTATACGGCTCACTAAAGCAGGGGGAACTTGCGCACGAGCTCGTGAAGCCACTTCTAGTCGCAGCACCAAAGAGTGCATGGGCAGACGGTTATGAATTGCTTGTAATCGACGGGGTTGCCACAGCGATCAGGTCCAATCAAAACGGGATTTGCGGAGAGCTTCTTGAATTCAAAGACCCTTCCGCTGCATATAAAAAAATTTTAGATTTCGAAGATGTGCCGGATTTTTACGCCATTGAAGAGACATCAGTTCTAGGTGGGCCGGCAAACATTCTGGTGTCAAATAATCCCACCCTAAAGTCTCGCCACGACAAGGTGGATGTGTGGACCAGCGCTCATGACGGTTTATTAGCTTTTGGGATCCCTTGGGCTCACAAACGTATTGAAGGCCTTCGAGACAACCTAAAGGATTTGACACCCAATTTTGATTTTTGGATGGCTTATCACGACCTCCAATCAGTGTTCCAAATTCTTTGGTCTATTACCGAACGCATACTCCTATTTCATGACGGTCCAAAGAGCCGAGACATGCCGCTAGGCGAAAAAATATCCTGGCTTAGAGAGATGACTAAACATGGGGCTATCCTGCGGGCAGTGGAAGCTGTGTCCATCGATCCGCTCATGGGGGTAAGGTCAAATCGCCAACCTTATGCAAGCGCTCCGCAAAGAACTGGCTCTACAGGCTTTGTGGCCTGGTACGCCATGCGAAATAACGTGGTTCATAGAGGAAAAAGTTCCCGCGTTGAGAAAGGCGCATTGTGGACGGCAACGGTAGATCTACACAACACTCTCGCCTATTACCTTCAAAATAATTCAATTCCAATTAAGGAACTGTGGGAAAACTTGACAAAACAGGAAGCTAACCGATATTCTGATTGGCTTTACAAAATCCAACGGTAGAGCAGATCGGAATTTATTTGTCCACGGAAATTACTGCTTACCTAATGCTTGCTAAAAAGCCTGAACCAGGCGCAACATTTTCTCGGGAGATCAACCACATAGTCGCTCTAGACGAAGGTCATAGTCGACCCGTGTGGCAATGGGCGCAGGCTAAGCAAACCAAATTTAAAGCTTTGAATCGAGTGGTGCCAAACCGCCCAGCCTCTATTCTTCTGGACGGAGTTTTGATGCTTATTGCCGGTGGGCTCGGAAGTGGCTCTTTAGCATCTGCATTTGACCTAAGGGATGAAGTATCTGAGCGCGCACTTATTGACCTAGAAAACACTCCATTGGCGACTTCGGTTTACGACTCTATCTCTGAAGAGTTGAGAAATCACAATCTGTATGTAGTTGTCTTCGAAGGTTCAGCCGTTATCGGTTTGATCGAGGGATTACGTGAGAAAGGCGTTACCGTCACAGTATTGGCCCCAGACAATTAGAGTGCAGCAATTGCAGACCCAGGCTACAGAACGAAGCGGTGCTCGGTGGACGCCTCAAGAGGATGCGGATTTAGCGTCGCAATATCTGGCTGGATTACTTCTTGAGGACATATCCAGTTCCATGCGCCGAAGTATCGGCGGAATTCGTGCGAGACTCGTCAAGCATTGTTTCGAGATAAATGGGATTGACGTTAAGACATCGCCTTATAGTGGCACGGGTGCCTACTCCGGCTGGGGTGAGGCGGATGACTCTTTATTAGAAGCGCGTTACGTCCAGGGCGATAGCTTGGAGAAGTATGCAGCCATGCTCGGCCGAACAGAATCAGCGGTCGCCTTCAGGCTCATAGAGTTGCGACTCGTCGCCCCCGGTGATCTAGAAAGAATAAATTACGTTCACGTGAAAAAAAGGCAGGCTGCCAAGGATCTGGTTGTTCGTTGGTCAGATTATGACCTACAAAGACTGAAAATCGGGTTTATTGCGGGACTGACTCTAAGTGACCTTTCGAAATTGTGTTTACGTTCGGAAGTTAGTTGTCTTGTCGCCTTGTATGCCAGCGGTGAAATTGCCAGTACTGATTTGGACATTGCGCGTTATTCCGCACGCCAGAAAAAGCAGCAATAGTTTAAATTTTGCAAAAAGTTAGGCCCCGACGAATTCGCCGGGGCCCACTTTCTAAAAAAGACTAACCAAACAACTCAGGCAAAGTAGCCTCGTGAGCACCGCGAAGGTCAGATAGCTGCCAGGTGGCAACATCTTGAATCTCTAGCTGGCCGCTGTTGTCGGTAACACCAATGCGCAGCACCGGAATTCCGCGAGCCTCGCATAGGCCAACAAACTTGACGTCATCTTCGCGACCAACAGAAACTAGCACGCGACCGGTTGACTCTGAGAACAAAGCACAGGTGCGGTCTACGCCATCGCGCTCGCTGATCTCGTTTAGCCAAACACGAGCACCCATGTTGAAGCGCA
>CAZIFS010000076.1:0-2991 GCA_964539165.1 uncultured Rhodoluna sp.
CTATTCAGCTTCAATGCGGGCCTTTAGGCCGGCATCATGTAAAGCCTTTAGTACTCGCTGGCGGTGGTCGTGGCCAGTGGTCTCAACGCTCATGCGCAGTTCAACCTCACTGATCTCTAGACCCTTGCCGTGACGAGTATGCAAAACCTCAACCACGTTTCCGTGAGCCGCTGCAATTGCTTCGGCAGTTTTCACCAATTGACCAGGGCGGTCTGGCAACATTACCGAAATGGTGGTGTAGCGCTCTGACGCGGCTAAACCGTGACCAATCACCTTCTGCATCAGTAGCGGATCGATGTTTCCGCCAGAGAGCACAGCAACTGTCTTGCCTCGAGGTTTTATAGCGCCAGACATCAACGCTGCAACAGCAACGGCGCCGGCAGGCTCAACAACCTGCTTCGCACGCTCCATAAGCACAACGATTGCTTTAGCAATTTCATCGTCACTCACGGTTACAACTTTGTCTACATACTGCTTTATCAACTCAAATGGAATGCGACCTGGCTTTCCAACAGCGATTCCATCAGCGATGGTTCTGGTAATGGTGAGCTCAGTCAGCTTGCCGGTTTTGAGTGAGGGCACATAGGGAGCAGCGTGCTCAGACTGAACACCGATAACTTTGATCTTGCGACCCTGCTGTGCAGCCTTCAACTTGGCTGACACGGCCAAACCGGCGGCCAAACCGCCACCTCCGATAGCCACGACGATGGTGTTCACGTCAGCTACTTGATCCAAGATTTCAAGCCCAACTGTTCCCTGACCGAGCACGACATCCATGTGGTCATATGGCGGGATAAAAATCGCGCCTTTTTTGGCTGCATGAGCCTGAGCAGCTTTTAAGGTCTCGCTGAAGATCGAACCGGTCAACACCACCTCAGCACCATAATTTTCGGTCGCCTGCAGCTTCGGCAACGAGGCTCCGACCGGCATAAAAATGGTTGCCTTGATACCCAAGTTTCTGGCAGCTAATGCAACACCCTGGGCGTGGTTTCCGGCGGATGCAGCAACAACACCTTTCTTGCGCTCTGCTGCAGATAATTTGCTGATGATGTTGAAGGCACCGCGAATTTTGTATGCACCGGTGCGCTGAAGATTTTCACACTTTAGTTCAACATCGTGACCAACAAGTTCTGAAAGGTAGTTCGAGTGCAGCACCGGGGTCTGAATTGCCACCTGAGACACATTCTCGTGAGTGGCTTCAAACTCGGCAAGAGTCGGCGCAACTACAGGAGCAGTCTTTGACATCGTGGATTCCTAACTAAATCTATGCTGGTTAGAAGTCTAGTTTGAGATGAGGTGCACATGGCCGAACCAATGAGCCTGCGTGAAGCACGGTCGCTGGTTTTTGCAGCCCAAGGCCTTTCGGGTTCACCTGATTCAACTGTCTTACAGACAATAGACCGCCTTGGACTTTTGCAAATTGACTCGGTCAATGTTTTCGAGCGTGCGCACTACATGCCACTCTTTTCTCGCTTAGGTGCCTATGACAAAAGCGAACTCGATGACCTTTCGGGTGGCTTCAATCCATCCTTGATTGAATACTGGGCCCACGAAGCCTCAATCATTCGAACCGAGAATCTGCCACTTTATAAATGGCGCATGGATAACTGGCGCGCTCGCGAGTTAGCCAAGGGCAACGATTCGTGGATGGCGCAGCAGGCCGATCTCTTGACGTGGATCAAGTCGGAGCTTGCAGAGAAGGGTCCGCTTACGGCCAGCGCCATCGAACATGATCGCAACGTTCGTAAAGGCAATTGGTGGGGCTGGAGCGACGTAAAACGTGGCCTCGAAGCTTTGTTTGGCATCGGCGACTTGGTCTCAGGCGGGCGAGAAAAATTCAGCAGAATTTATGCCTTGCCAGAGCAGGTCTTGCCCACTGAGATTCTGAATACCGATATTTCACCTGACGAGGCAAAACGCCGTTTGGTTTTGCAGGCTGCGACTGCAATTGGCATCGGCACGAGGGCCGACATCCTTGACTGGCACCGACTAAACAAGGGCGATGCAAATCACATCATCGATGAGCTAATTGAAAGTAGTTCGATTATTGAGGTAAAAGTCGAAGGTTGGCGCGAAGCCGCTCTGGCATTACCTTCGGCACTCGAGAGAGGCTTGAGCGCGAAATCAAGAACCACTCTGCTGAGCCCATTTGATCCGCTGATTTGGTATCGACCTCGAACCGAACGGTTATTTGATTTTCATTACCGAATTGAAATTTACACGCCTGAGGCAAAACGTCAGTTTGGCTATTACACGCTTCCGGTGCTGCACGATGACCAAATAATTGGGCGCATCGATCTTAAAAATGACCGACAAAACAAACTTCTAATTGCCAAGGCTAGTTGGCGCGAAGATGGCCTATCTGTTCGAACTAGAAGCAGTTCATCAGCGGCGGTAGCAAATCACTTGTCAGCAGTAGCAAACTGGCAGGGCTGCAGCCAGGTGCAGATCGCACCTAAAGGAAACTGGGCCTCAGAACTTGCCGCCCATTTCGCGTAGTCGTTCAATGCGTTTTGGAATCGGTGGGTGCGTAGAAAATACTCGCTCGACTAATCCAGGCTTGATTGGGTCGTTTATGTACATGTGGGCCATAGAACTGCTTGCTCTGCGCATTGGGCGACCGTATTGCCCTAATTTTTGAAGCGCACTCGCCAGACCTTCTGGGTATCTCGTGGTGTGAGCTCCAGTTGCATCGGCGAGGTATTCACGCTCGCGTGAAACAGCAGCCGAAACAATTGGCCCAATAAACCAAGCGATGATGCTGGCGATTATGCCAATCAAAATCAGTGCAAGGCCAAATCCGTTGTCATTTGAGTTTCGGTTGTTGCCATGGTTTGAGAAGAAGGCGGCGCGAATTGCCATGTCAGCAAGCACGCCCACGGCCGAGACCAGCCCAAAAACAATTGTTGAAACCCTAATGTCGTAGTTCTTAACATGCCCAAGCTCATGCGCCATGACGCCCTCGAGCTCTTTGTCATCCATGATGGCCAG
>CAZIFS010000077.1:0-2885 GCA_964539165.1 uncultured Rhodoluna sp.
AAGAAACCCCGCTTGGCCAAGTGCCAAGCGGGGTTTCTTATTAGCTAAATTATTGAATTACTGTGCTGAACCCAGTGCTTCGACTGAGTCGTAGCTGCGAGTGCCAGAGCCGTCTGTGACTGAGATCTCGAACTTGGCAGCCCCAACAGTAGTTGAGAATCGAAGTTCGATTGAGTCTGATCCGTTGACCCAACCTAGACGCATTGAGTCTTCGCCGGTTACCTCATAGCTGAATTGACCTTCGAACACAGGCAGCTTGCGCAGGCGGGCAAGAGCAATGATGGCCTGGGTTACTGGCTGCTTCAAAGCAACTTCAATCTCAGCCGGGGTGTAGTTGTGACGGTTCACATCGCGACCCTGACCGGTCTTATTGAAGAGCTCAACGTCATCTTGGCCGTTAAGAAGACCTACGTAGTAAACCTGCGGCTCGCCTGGCAAGAAGAACTGCACTGCACGCATGATTGTGTAAGCAGTGTCGTCGGCGACGATGTTTGGCAAGGTTGCGTTGATTTGGTGAGGCAGACTAAACCACTGCGGAATCACCGAGGCGATTGCTGAGTGACCGTTGGTGTTCTCCTCTGCCTTCTTGAAGATGAACGCCATTTCATCCTGGGTAATTAGGCCTGGGCGACCGTTGATTGGGCCGCCATCAATAACGCCATAACCGTCGTGAGTGTCAAGAACGTTTAGGCAGTTGTCTGGGCGAATCTCGAACCAGTTCTTTAGACGGTCAACAGTGCCGGTGAAGAATGAGTGCAAAAGTAGCGGTGCAGTCTGAAAGTCATAGATCAAGTCGACCAGCGGGGCGATGTCTAGCTGCTGTGTGTAGTGGGCGTGAACCTCAACTAGCACGCGCATGCCGTATGACTGAATCAGTTCGGTGATTTCTTCAACGAACTTTAGAGTCTCTGGCGTCATGAACGAGTCAGTGCCTGGGGTCTTAACTGCGTAGCCCACAGCGTCGAGGCGAACTACTTTGACGCCACCCGACTGCAATGCCTCAAGAACACTCTTTAGGTATGCCTGGCCCTTTTCGTGGTTGATGTCGATGTCAACCTGCGAAGGCATAAAGGTGGTCCACACCAAACGGCGCTTGCCAGCAACTTCATATGCGGTGAATGGCATTCCAGGGCGCGGGCGGTAGAAAGAAGTGATGCCGGCTTCGGTGCCACCATCTGGGAACACGGTGTCGAAGGTTAGGAACAGGCCGGCGTAGTCAGAAGCATCGCCCTTTTCTTGCCAGTCGATAAATTCTGGTGAGAGAGCTGAC
This sequence comes from uncultured Rhodoluna sp., assembly GCA_964539165.1. Lineage (GTDB taxonomy): Bacteria > Actinomycetota > Actinomycetes > Actinomycetales > Microbacteriaceae > Rhodoluna. The sequence continues at coordinate 1,271 of CAZIFS010000077.1, forward strand.
GCGTGGTTAACAATGAGATCTGCGGTGAGTTCGTGAGTCTGTGAAATGCGCTTGAAGTCAGACCAGTCGCCTAGGCGTGGGTCAACAATCTTATGGTCGATTGGGTCGAAGCCAGCGTCGTCGCCGTCATACGGGTGAAAGAAGGGCAGAACATGGATGCCGTTGAAATCTTTCAGTGGGCCGGCAAGCAATTTTTCGATTTCGCCAAGGTTGCCGCCAACGCGTTCGGCATAAACCAGGATGCTCGCACCAGTCATTTTTCCTCCATTTGTCAGCGCTTTCAGATTCAAGAGAGCGCGCAACGAAACCAATTGTTCTTCGCTAATGATATAGGAATATAAGGGCTTACATTTCTGAAATCAATGCATCGTTTGGCTAACGTTATCTGCCCATTCCTATTTGCCGATTGACGGGTAAAATTGCACTGTTGCCTTCGCAACTTTCAACCCAAGGAGCACTCGATGTCTGAACTACGCCAGGTGCGACCTAAAACCGAGGGCTGGAAGCAGAAGAAAGACGCTGACGGAAAACCTCTGCTGATATTCGCCGAACCTAAGCGAGGAAAGCCTCCGGTTCACCTGGTTGACCTAACCGCCGAAGAGCGCGCCGAACGCATGAAAGACCTTGGTGTTCCAGCATTTCGAGCCAAGCAAATCGCCGGTCACTATTTCTCTAAATACACCAGTGATCCAGCCCAAATGACCGACCTTCCGGCTGCTGGCCGCGAAGAACTAGTCTCTAGCCTGTTGCCACCGCTGCTCACTGAAGTAAAACGTCTACAGACAGACAACGGTGACACCATCAAGTTTTTGTGGCGCCTATTCGATGGTGCTTTGGTCGAATCAGTTCTCATGCGCTACACCGGCCGAATCACACTTTGTATTTCATCCCAGGCCGGTTGTGGCATGAACTGCCCGTTCTGCGCAACTGGCCAAGCCGGCCTTACCCGCAACATGTCTGCCGGTGAAATCATCGAGCAAATTGTTCGCGCCAACCAGGTAATTGCCGCCGGTGAACTTGGTGGAAGCAAGGCAAAACTTGCCGATTCTCCAGACCGAGTGAGCAACATCGTTTTCATGGGCATGGGTGAGCCGCTAGCCAACTACAACCGCGTGATGACTGCCGTTCGCACCATGTTGGCTCCGCAGCCAGAGGGCCTTGGCATGTCAGCCCGAGGTGTCACGGTTTCGACCGTGGGACTGGTGCCAGCAATTCACAAGCTTGCCGAAGAGAACATCCCAGTGACTTTCGCACTGTCTTTGCACGCCCCAGACGACGAGCTTCGCGACGAACTTATTCCAGTGAATTCAAAGTGGAAGGTCGACGAAGCTCTCGATGCCGCTCGCAACTATTTTGAAAAAACTGGCCGTCGAGTCTCGATTGAATACGCGCTGATCAAAGACATGAATGACCACGGATGGCGCGCCGACCTGCTCGCTGAAAAACTAAATGCCCGAGGCAAGGGTTGGGTGCATGTCAACCCGATTCCGCTAAACCCGACCCCTGGTTCTATTTGGACGGCCTCAACTAAGGCAACCACCGATGAGTTTGTGCGTCGCCTTGAGAAAGCCGGAATTCCGACAACTCTTCGCGATACCCGCGGCAAAGAAATCGA
>CAZIFS010000078.1:0-412 GCA_964539165.1 uncultured Rhodoluna sp.
GGTAAAGAACGCGGTGCGGTCTGCAACGCGGGCCGCTTGTTGCATGTTGTGGGTCACGATGATGATGGTGTAATCCTTCTTAAGTTCCACCATCAAGTCCTCAATTCGCATCGTGGCGATAGGGTCAAGAGCTGAACACGGTTCGTCCATGAGAATCACGTCGGGCTTAACGGCGATCGTTCGAGCGATGCAAAGTCGCTGTTGTTGTCCGCCCGACAGACCAAAGGCTGACTGCTTGAGCTTGTCCTTCACTTCGTCCCACAAAGCGGCCCGAGTCAGTGCCTCCTCAACGAGATCATCCATGCTCGAAGGCTTCATTCCGATGACACGTGGCCCGTATGCGATGTTGTCGTAAATCGATTTAGGAAACGGATTCGGTTTCTGGAACACCATGCCGATTCGCCGGCGAACC
>CAZIFS010000078.1:422-2794 GCA_964539165.1 uncultured Rhodoluna sp.
ACATCGGGACCATAAATGTCTTCGCCGTGGAACGTAATCTTGCCCGTCACCTCAGCCCCGTCGACCAGGTCGTTCATGCGATTTAACGAGCGCAGCAGGGTCGACTTCCCACAACCCGATGGACCGATAAGTGCCGTGATTTCGTTCTCATTGAAATCGAGGGTCACACCGGTGACTGCCCTAAAGTCTCCGTAGTAAACGTCGACGTCTCGTGCTGTGATTACTGACATTGTGGTCTTCCTACCAGCGCTTCTGGTATCGATTGCGGACGATGATGGCGATGGCATTCATGGCCATCAACAGTGCGAGCAACACGATGGAAGCTGCAGCTGCAAGGATGTGGAATTCTTCCTGGGGGCGACCCGTCCAGTTGAAGATCTGGATGGGAAGCGTCGTGTAACCAGAGAGCAAGCCGTTCGGGTCGAATGAAACGAAAACGAGTGCCCCAAGGATGAGTAGAGGCGCGGCTTCACCGAGAGCACGTGACAGGGCAAGAATTGAACCCGTAGCGATACCGGGAACAGCAGACGGCAATGTCTGGCGAAGTAACGTTTGCAGGGGAGTCGCACCGAGGGCGAGCGAACCGTGGCGTATTTCAATCGGCACTGAGCGCAGAGATTCTCTCGTGACGATGATGATGACCGGAAGAATGAGCAGGCTGAGGGCCATTGCACCTCCCGCCACAATGTTCTTGTTTTCCACGCCGATCGCCGTCAGGGCACCGAGCGTGAGAAGCCCATAAACAATTGAGGGTACAGCCGCAAGATTTTGAACATTCAGTTCGATGATTCGGTTGTACCACTTATGGCGGTCTGAGAACTCTTCCAGGTGAATTCCTGCCGCAATGCCGAGGGGTAGGGTGAACAGCGCGGTAAATCCGATGACCATCATTGATCCGAGGATCGCTGGTCGTGCACCCGCACGCTCGGGACGTGAGGCGGGGAATTCGGTGATGAGAGTGGATTCGAGGCGCGGCATTCCATCGATGAAAGTTGTAACGATGAGTGTAATGAGGAACGCAAACGCGAGGAGAAGACTGAGCCAGAGAACGACGAGGAACGAGATGCTTGTCGGTGATGAGTCGCCGCCGCGCGCACGACCACGGATACTTGCCGCCGCCGCATGTGTGCCAATTGTTGTGAAGGCCGCCATTTAGTAAGCCTCTCGGAATCGACGAACAAATGCGATTGAAATCCAATTGATTACCAGGGTTAGCACGAACAAGAGCAAGCCAACCGCATACAGGGTGTCGTATTCGAGCGATCCAACCCTCGAATCGCCGAGTGCTGCATTCGCGATGAATCCCGTCATGGTTTGACCGAGTTCGAGCGGATTCTCAACGATGCGTGCCTGCTGGCCAGCGGCGATTGCGACGATCATCGTTTCGCCCACCGCTCGAGAGATACCAAGCACGACGGCGGCAATGATGCCTGACAACGCTGCGGGGAAGACTACTCGAAGTGTTGTCTGCATTCGATTCGCTCCGAGGGCTGCGGAACCTTGCCTCATTGCTTGAGGTACGGCGCTCATTGCATCTTCCGAGATTGATGCGATCGTAGGAATGATCATGACTCCCATGACGATTCCTGCGGCGAGGACACTAAACGCGTCGGTAGGAAGTTGAAGCCACTCGCGAAAAACGACGGTCTGCACGAACGTGAGAGCAAAATAGCCGTAGACGACGGTGGGAATGCCGGCAAGAATTTCGAGGATAGGTTTGAGCACGCGCCGAGCGCGAGGGTGGGCATACTCTGACAGGAAAATGGCTGCACCGAGCCCGAATGGAACGGCAACGCTGAGAGCTATCACGGTCGTCCACGCTGTTGCTGATACCAACGGCAGAACGCCAAAACTTGCGTCCGCAAACCGGGGCGCCCAGCGATCACCAAAAAGGAATTCAGCGACCGGGACGTGTTGGAAAAATTCAATTGAGGGAATGGCAAACGCGATGATAATCCCCGCAGTGACGAAGACGGTCGTCCACGCAGCAATCCGAAAAAGCGTGATGACAATCCGCTCCCCGACCCTGGCAGATTGTTGAGTCAGTGCCGACGGGCGGCCCGGCTTTGCCGGACCGCCCTCGGTGGTGAGTGTGCTCATGTCGGGCACTCTCTCCTTTTCTGTGTTGTTGTTTCGTGAACTTACCCGAGCGATGCGAGCTCTTCAGTAGCGGTCGCTACCTGCTCCTCGGTCAGGCCGATGAAGATCGCAAGTTCTGCGACCGCAGCCTGGTTCTCAATGTAGAAGTCTACGAAAGACTTTACCTGCGGCTTCTCCGCGTAGGAAGCGTTGTTCACGTAGACGAACAGCGGACGTCCGAGCGGGGTGTAGGTTCCGTCCTGAACGGACTCTTCCGATGCGGCGACGCAGCC
>CAZIFS010000079.1:0-2758 GCA_964539165.1 uncultured Rhodoluna sp.
CTTCGACAAAGTGTTGCCCCGAAGCATCCATGAGGTGAACGCCCTTGATTTTGCCTTCAGCAATCTCAAAATCGACTACAAAAGTGTGCTCATGAATCGCGGTAGCGGTTGACTTTAGAGTTTCTACCAATGCCTTGCTGATGTCGGCTCCGGTGGTGTCTCCGCCGGCGTGCAAAACACGCGGATGCGAGTGCGCTGCCTCGAGCCCTAGGGCAAATTCAGGGCCTTGCTTGTCAAAATCAACGCCAAAACGAATCAAGTCTTGAATTCGGCTTGGGCCTTCTTCACACAAAACTTCAACGGCTGGTCGATAGCAGTAGTTAGCGCCAGCAGCCAAAGTGTCGGCCACGTGCTCAGCTACGGTGTCGTCGTGTGAAACTACAGCCGCAATTCCACCCTGGGCATAGTGGGTGTTGCTTTCAGCGAGGTTCGACTTGGTCACCAAAGTGACTTCATGGGTTCGACTGGCTTCTACGGCTGCTATGAGCCCGGCAATACCGCTACCGATTACGACGAGTTTTTTCATGCTTGTGCCTATAGCGGCTTCGCCGCCAACATGCGTTCGAGCGCTATTTTGGCACCTTCGGCCACTTTCTCATCGACCACAATTTGGTTAACAACTTCGCCGGCAACCAATCGCTCCAATACCCAGGCAAGGTATCCAGGGTGAATTCGATACATGGTCGAGCAAGGGCAAACCACTGGGTCTAGGCAGAAGATGTTGTGCTGACTAAACTCGGCCGCCAAACGCTGAACCATGTTGATTTCGGTTCCGATAGCAAAGGTGGTTGGTTCGGTCGCAGCCATAACTGCCTTGCGAATGTAGTCGGTTGAACCATACTCATCGGCTGCGTCAACGACCTCCATCGGGCTTTCAGGGTGAACAATTACGCGAACCCCCTCAAACTCGGCGCGAGCCTTGTCAATTTGGGCAACAGTAAAGCGCTTGTGAACCGAGCAAAAGCCGTTCCACAGAACTACCTTGGCGTCGTTCAGCTGCTCTACCGTGCTGCCGCCTAGAGGCTTGCGACCAAACCAGAGAGGCATCAGATCGGTGCTAATTCCCATTGCCTTGGCAGTGTTGCGCCCAAGGTGTTGATCCGGAAAGAACAGCACTCGCTGGCCACGCTCGAATGCCCACTTCAACACAATCGCTGCGTTTGATGAGGTGCAGACGATTCCGCCGTGTTCACCGCAGAACGCCTTTAGCGCAGCCGAAGAGTTCATGTAGGTCACCGGGATAATCGGAGCGCGACCCTCAGCATCAGGTTCGGTTCCATAAATTTCTTCGAGCTGTGCCCAAGCTTCGGTCACCGAATCGATGTCGGCCATGTCAGCCATTGAGCAGCCGGCGGCAAGGTTCGGCAGAATCACAGATTGCTCTGGGTTCGAAAGAATATCTGCGGTTTCGGCCATAAAGTGAACGCCACAGAACACAATTGCCTTGGCCTCAGGGTGTGCCTTGGCCGCGTTTGCCAACTGGAATGAGTCACCCAGGTAGTCGGCATGTTCAACAATCTCATCGCGCTGGTAGAAGTGCCCGAGAATTACCACCTGGTCGCCAAGTGTCTTCTTGGCCGCAATGATGCGCTGGCGCAGTTCTTCATCCGTGGCGATCTTGTATTCATCAGGCAATGCACCCTGTCGTGGTGAACCGGTTGGAATCAAATCGCCGCTAGAGGCACCAGGGCCGTATGAAACCGGGCCACCGTCAAATTCCCAAGGGCCTTTTGCCAACGATGGGCTGCAGGTTGATTCGCTAGTTTGCCCCCTGACAATTAGCTGGATGCGCTGGTTGACCGATGCAGTGGTCATGAGTTTTCTCCTGTTTGGTTGGCGCGATAAAGCTGTGGTGGTCGGTGTTTGGTGCCGGCTAGTCTCTCGCCGGTGGGCACAACTGCGCCTTCGGCTTCAACGGTTCTTCTAAAGTTGCCCGGGTCGAGTTCGCGATTTAGCACCGCTTCATAAACTTCGCGAAGTTGAGCAAGTGTGAAAAGTTCGGGCAAGAATCGATGAGCCAATCGGCTGTATTCAAGCTTGTTTCGAAGGCGCCAGAGGGCGTATTCAACTATCTCGTTGTGGTCGAATGCCAGTGCTGGCAATTCATCTGCCCAGAACCATTGAACGTTTTCACTCTCAACCGCAGCCCCAGCTTCATCGTTGCCAACGAGTGCCCAATAAACAATCGAAACCACTCGCTCGGCAAGGTTGCTGCCAGGCGATCGGTCGAGACTGCCAAAGGCATAGAGCTGCTCTAGGTAGCGCGGCTCAAGGTGGGTAGTCTCAAGCAAGTTGCGTGATGCCGCGGTAGCTAAATCTTCGGTGATGTTCAGTGGCCCACCCGGCAGAGCCCACTGGCCTTCAAATGGGGCACGGATGCGCTTGACCAGTGGCAATGCAAGTTTTAGGCAGCCATCAGCATTGGGGCGCAGCGTGAAAATTACGGTCGAAACGGCAAGGTTCGGCGCGATAACTGAGCTTGGTGCTGAGCTAACCATCGTGAACCGCCGTCGACTAAAAGTAAAAATGACACTAAGTAATAATTATCTTAGTGTCATTTTGACTTTTAGTTCAAAAGTTTTGAGTTTTACTCTTCGCCGATGTCTTCGTTCCAGAGGGCGTCGTTGTTCTCGATGAACTCGCGCATGACCTCAATTAGGCCAGGGTCATTCATTACGTGCACTTCGGCACCGTGTTCGGCAACCCAGTCTTGGCCGCCCATAAAGTTTTTGTCATCGCCAACCAAAACTCGACCGAT
>CAZIFS010000080.1:0-2589 GCA_964539165.1 uncultured Rhodoluna sp.
GCGATGCCGGCTTATTCATGCAAAACCTAATGCTTGGAGCACACGCTCGCGGGCTAGGCACCTGCGCTCAGGGAGCGGTCGGTATTTGGGCAGATGTAATTTGCGATGAATTCGAAATTCCAAAGCAATATCGCTTGCTGTGCGGGCTTGCCATTGGCTACCCATCAGACGCGGCGGTGAATGGCTTTCAGGCCAACCGTCTTGACATTGCCGAGATAAAAATTAAACGCAGAAGTCAAATGTAGTGCTCCGGTTAAATTAAACGTCAATCCGGAGTTCGCTTAGTTTCATGACTTGGTGTTTGTTAGCACCAAAACTCGAAACTGATTTCAAAAGCCCTTTGTCAAGCAACCATCCAGGGGTTTTCCCGCTCGTCAAGCAGATTAGGTCTGACACAGACCAACCATGAACGTTGATTTCATTGAAGGCAATCGTGTCAGCAGAAACAACTAATTTTTGGATGAACACCGACGCTTCATCTTGAGAAACATATTCAATCTTGCCGTCGCTCAGCAAGGCAAGAATCTCTTTGCTGACTGCGGCAGTTGCGTTTTGAAAAATGTTGAGTGAATGCAGTTGAGAAAATCCGACCCTTAGCCCATCCGCGACTGCCTCGAGTATGGCAGGCAGCAGCTCGCGTTCAAGTGAGCCTGAGGCGAACCAGTTGGCGCTAAATACGACATCAAACTCGCGTGGTGCATTTCTTGGTAAGTCGGCACGATAGGGAATAGGAGCAGGGAACTTTCGTTGCGACAAAACATCAACAAAGGCATCTCCTCTGATGGTGCCTAAGGATTTGTGCCAGTTTTTATATGCCTCAAGGTAGACCGCGCGATTCTCATGACGCCATCCAGGGGCAAAATCTCCTCCCGAAAGCGAAGTACTACTCACACGGATGAAATAAAGAATGTCGGCTATTTCACCGTAAGACTCGCCACCGAAAACAGCGGAAATTCGACTGATGAACTCTGAATCAGCGCCTTTTCGAACTGCGTCATAAAAACCTAACTTCAGGTGCACTGGGCTCATGCGAATCATCATTGACACGGGAACCGATTGTTTTTGCACTCTAAATGGATTACGCCCCTTAGCCAGATCAACAGACATGTTGTCTTTGAAGCGAAGCCCCGCACAAGCATTAGCCACTTTTAGTGGGTTGGCTTCAAGGTCTAGAACCTGCTTTTCGAGTCGCTGTGGGTGTGACCAATCGTCAGAATCTTGACCGGTTATATACTTTCCATTTGCATGAAGCAACCCGGCGTTTCTCGCCTGATACGTTCCGGCATTCTTGGTCAACCGAACAATTCGGATTCTGCCATCTTTTGCCGCAATCTTTTTAATTGAATTTTCGAATTCAGCGCCAGATCCATCATCGACAATGATCAACTCAAAATTTTGCCAGGTCTGAGCCAAAATCGAATCCACTGCCAGCTCGACATCCGAGTTCGGTTTAAAGCTCGTCATAATCACTGAGACCAACGGGCCGTCGGTTATCGTGCCAGGCGCAATTGCCGATGCTAATTTATTGAAAGCATCTGGTCCGGGGGCAAGAGGTAAGAGTGCGTCTGCCCCTACACCTATAGTCTCTTTGAACTTTGTGAACCAAATCTCTTCTGCCTTTTTCACAGCATTTTCTAATTCGAATGACAACCTTCGCTGTCTAGGCAGTTGGCGTAATGCTTTTGAATTGACATCGTCAAGTTGGTGTCCGCAATCAAAGAGCCCTGAACACAAATAGATGAACTGCTCACGGGTCAAGCTGTCGGGATTTGCTTGGTGCAGTTGCAACAACATATCAATCGATTTATCGAATGCATCGGCATCACCATGGAGAATTCCAAAAGTTCGGGCCAGTGAAGCGGTGGCCCGATTCGAGGTACCGCGCGAAGAGAAGTTCTGAATGTACGCTTCTGCGTTGGAATGCTCGCCCTCGCTGGCGAAAAACGCCAGAAGGTCTAGTGCCAACTTAGATTTTGCTCTAAGTGCGAAAGCCTCAAGCGCCCGGATCTTCTGCAAACCGGGGAACGACGATACGAGTTCTTCAAGCTGACTGCTAGTGGCCGACTCGGCGTGCATATTGCTATTCGACAATCTGCTCAATCGACATAGCAGTGGAACGGCGGTCATTGACGATCACCAATCGCGCAAGCAACTCTTGGGTTTCGGCTTTGGCGATCTCTAATTGACGACGGTGCCTCAAAACACTTGTTGTGGCTAGCCATGCAGCCAATCCCGCGAGCGCAATCGCAGCCACTGTCGAACAAACGGCCAACAATTCGTTACCCACAATTCGAGAACCCAAAACCAACAGGACAGTAGTTGTCCAGAGTGCAACTATTCCTGAGATCAGGGCAAAGACCAGAAGCGCGACAACGGCTGATAAGTGCTGGTAAGCATATTTCTTTACTGCTTTAACAATCGTTTTCAAGTTGGGTTCCTTAGAGGTGTGTCGTTAGGTCAATTTTAGATGCGCATGGTGGTGTTACCAACTGAGCGTTGCCTAGTCGGCGGCAGCTAGCTGACCGCAGGCTCCGTCGATTTCTTTGCCGCGGGTATCGCGAAGAGTTGTCGGAATTCCGGCTTTCTCAA
>CAZIFS010000081.1:0-2437 GCA_964539165.1 uncultured Rhodoluna sp.
ACTTCCTTGACATGGAAGGGGTCACTGGTTCGATCCCAGTATCGACCACCAATAGATCCCCGTATTTACGGGGGTCTTTTCATTTGGTAGGGCTTTTGTGCCCAATCCGTGCCCAATGCCTAATTCAGATAAGGTTTATCTATAGACATTGGGGGGCTATCTTGATCAAATCTGTTCTAGTTCTAGCGGTTTCTGTACTTACTTTGAGTGGGTGCGGTTCAAGTCCGAGTGCTTTTGAGCAAGCGAGAATGGATGAGTGCCTAGATCTCTACTACGCAAACCCGGCGACCGACTGGGAGCAGGATGAAGAAAGCAACCCTCTCGATTTCATCAAGTATGAGGCCAATGGTTCAGATACAGGGATCATAAAGGGCGGAGTTGATGATATCGAGTTTGCCGGTGACGGGGCGGTCTGGATTTTCCAATGTTCCGTAAGCGGGCTCGATGTCAAGTTGGACTACGCCCGATCCGCTTTTGATGAATAGTCTTTAGTGGCTATCTTCGGGGATTGTGGATAACTAGAGCGGTCTCTAAACGCGCCAATTAGCCTCGAACTATGAACTGTTATGAATGCTTATCGACTGAACCTTTACACGCCGTAGAGACCGCTAATGGCTGGAATTGGGTCTGTTATGAGTGCGACAACTCTCAAAATCATTGAGATCTTTGGGCAAGGGCAGGATATGATTCAAAAGTAGACAGATTACTTAGGGGGAGTTATGCCTGACGGCTTGCTTTTATTTATCAATGTTGCTTTTTGGTCAATGATCTTTTTGGTTTTTTGGGTTTTTCCGGCCTTGCTTATTGCGAAACTTGCCAGGGATAAAAAAGGACTGAGCTTGGGGGGTTTTCTACTTATTGGGCTGTTGACTAGTTGGTTAGTGAGCCTCATCATTTACCAGGTTTCGCCCTCTCAAGACAATTCTTCAAAAAAGACTTGCCCTAAGTGCGCCGAGCAAGTTCAATCTGCCGCTGTTATTTGTAAGCACTGCGGAAACAAATTGGATTAGCCTAACTCTTAGCTCACAGGATTCCGCGTCGATTTTTTTCGAGACATTTCATCTCACCCCGCGCAAGCCCTGATTTTTTTACGGATAGGGTGAATTATCGAAATAGGGGGATCTATGAAGTGTCCAAAGTGCCAAATGCCCAACCAAGACTGGGCGAGCTTCTGCTCAGGTTGCGGCGAGAAGCTTTCTCCTAAAGCAAAAATTGCTAGTTCCAAGACGGCCGAGACCTCAGGCAACCAAGAGATAACTGTCAATCTTGTAGAGAAAAAGCAAATGAAGCCGATCGGTTGCTTCGGTATTGCCATTATTGTTTTGGTTGTTGTTGCCTTGTTCAGTTCGCTTTCAAATAGCAACTCGAGCGAGCAAGCGAGTTCACCAACTCCAGCAATTACCCAAGATACCGGGGCTTACTGCGCAATCTTGATGAAGTCTCTCAATGAAGCGGTTGTCTATATGGGAAACGCTGGAACAAAATACACACTTGAAGATGTAGCAGGTGTTCTTGAAAAGCGTGGAACTGCGTTGGCTTCGGGTTTCGATCTTGAAATGGCAGGTAGCCCAGACAGGCTCGCCGCAATTCGCGAGGCTGGAAATCAGCTTCTTCAAATCCGCGTGAATCTTATAGACGGTGGAGACATAACTCCGGCGGCTGAAGCTTTCAAGGTGGCGTTCGATTATATCTCCGCAACTTGTGAGTAGATAATTTTCAGTTAGCAGTTCCAATTGATGATTTCTTGTTCCAAGAGAGTATGACTTTGAATAGCGATACTGATCTATGTCTAAAGATTTCTAACGCGGTCTGTCTAACGGATGATCCGGCATCATTCATTTTCGGGCTGCTGATTTCATTGGTTATCGCAACCTTGTTGGTGTTCAGCGTTCGGATGTCAATACTCCTTTTACCCAAACTATTTACCACCGGACTCCTTGCTTTGGCGAACTTGATTGAAAAAAGGCGAAAGAGGAAAAGACTAAACGCAACAAAAAAACTTATTCGCGATGAAGTCAACAAAAGAATTGCCGAGACAAGCAAGCGAAATCAGAGTAAATAACTAACATTTGTTCAATCAGTCGGGGCGGTTATACCCGGGGGCGGGTCAAAAGATTAGGAACTTCGATTGACCCACACCCCGTCCGCAGGAAAACGCACACACCCGCAGTTGAAAAGTTTTTCAACCCCGTCCGCAGGTTTACGCGTTTATCCGCGAATGTTTACTTTTTTCGCTTGTTTCTTTGTGCTTTTCGCATTGCTGCTTTTCGCTTATGGGTTGGGAATTGAATCCCAGTCCATACTTGGATTTTTTTCTTTTTCATTGGCTTACCCCCGTCGGTTCCGTCGGTTCTGTCGGTTCCGTCGATCTAGGTTTAGTTATGCCTAATTGACGCCATACCTTTTCGAATTGCTTAGAGTGATAACCCCGGGGGCT
>CAZIFS010000082.1:0-1536 GCA_964539165.1 uncultured Rhodoluna sp.
TTCACTCTTGGTGATGATCGCCACCAGCTTGGCGCGGCGGAATTCCTCGAGTTGCTCGTTGATGAAGTTGTCACCAGGGCCGATTTTTTCATTTGCCGGTATGCAAAACCCGATCACGTCTACATCGCCGAGGGTCTGCTCGACCAAATCATTCAGTCGCTGACCGAGCAGTGTGCGTGGCCTGTGTAGCCCCGGAGTATCGACCAAGATCAGTTGTCCATAATCACGGTGAACAATTCCACGGATGGCGCGCCTCGTAGTCTGCGGCTTGGCGCTCGTGATGGCGATTTTCTCGCCAACCAGCGCGTTGGTGAGCGTTGACTTGCCAACGTTTGGACGGCCTACAAACGAAGCAAATCCAGATCTGTGCTCAACCATTACTTTTCCTCTTTGTCTTCAAAAGCAGACAAAGCGTCGGCCAGGCTTGAATCTTTTTCTACAATCACCGAGATGAGTCGCTTACGACGACCCTCGATACGGTCTGCAATCAGAGTAAGCCCTGATACAACGACACGATCACCAAAATTCGGAAGGCGACCCAAAGTCTTCGCGAGCAAGCCTCCGACACTGTCTACATCTTGGTCCTCTAGCTCCAACTCAAAGAACTCACCAAGGTCTACCAGCGAATACCTTGCATTTACACGCAATCGACCGTCGCCAAGGTCGTCAATGTCGGGCACATCCTTGTCGTATTCATCGGCGATTTCGCCAACGATTTCCTCGATTACGTCTTCCATGGTCGCAAGGCCAGCAACGCCGCCATACTCATCGATGATGATTGCGATGTGGGTCGAGTTCGCTTGCATTTCACGCAGCAGATTATCAACCGGCTTCGACTCTGGAACAAAAACTGCCTTTCGAGCGATGTCGGCCAGTGAAGACTCTCTGGCCAACTTGGGATTCTCGTGAAGTAAGCGCGCGATGTCTTTGAGGTAAAGCACTCCCCTAATGTCATCTTTGTTTTTGCCAACAATTGGAAGCCTTGAGTAACCCCGCTGCAAGAAGATCGACATGGCTTTTTCGACGGTGGCATCGGATGGAACCGTTGCCATGTCAATTCTTGGCACCATAATTTCGCGAACGATCGTCTCGCCGAATTCTTCGACCGAGTCAAGAAGTTCTTGCTCAAATTCTTCGGGCTCATCGTCTTTGGGCAATGAAATGGGAGTGAACAGCAGGTGCCAGGATCGAACCATCGGAGTCATGGCCTTCAAAAGCCAAGCACCGAGTGCTTTGTGACCGAGTTTGGTGCTCAAAAGTTGCGTGCCAAGAATTAGTGCGATCAAGAGAGCAACGGCTAGGGCAGCGTTTAGCCACCACTCGAATCTCAAACCGAAGGTTATTTGACCAATCACGATGCCGAATAGAGCGGTAAGACCCAACCTCAAGAAGCTGAGCGATTCCGCCTTTTCAGATTGGTCTTCATCGTGTTCCAACGCGGCTTTCACAATCGCAACAACCGAGGTTGCAATCACCAGAAGTGCGGCCAGCCAAATGGCGAAACTAAGCACTAAACATTGCTTTCGAAGTTGTAAA
>CAZIFS010000082.1:1546-1982 GCA_964539165.1 uncultured Rhodoluna sp.
TTCTTCGGGTTCGGCATGGTCAAAGCCGAGCAGGTGAAGAATGCCATGGGTAGTCAGCAAGAGAATTTCATTCACGGTTGCGTGACCGGCAACCTCGGCTTGGGCAGCTGCAACCTGCGGGCAGATAACGATGTCCCCCAGCAATCCTGGTGGAGTTAGCTGTCCCTCGCTGCCGGGTCTGAGCTCATCCATGGGAAAACTGAGCACGTCAGTCGGACCTGGCTCATCCATCCATTCGACGTGCAAGACCTCCATTGCCGCCTCGTCGATAAAGCCAATCGCCAAATCAGCGTCGCGATGAATCTTCATGTAATCGAGCGCATGGGTAGCAAGAGCCAGAACCCGCACCTCATCGACGGAGATGTCGGTTTCGTTACTGATTTCGATGCTCATTTTCTATCTCCCCTGGCGCGACTTTCATCGGCAGATTTTTTTG
>CAZIFS010000082.1:1992-2432 GCA_964539165.1 uncultured Rhodoluna sp.
GCAATTTTGGTTTCGTCAAAGCGCGTGTAGGCGTCGACAATCTTGGCAACTAGGTTGTGCCTCACGACGTCATCCGATGTCAACTGCGCGAAGTGCATGTCTTCGACGTCCTTGAGAACCTCAACGGCAGTTCGCAAGCCAGATGAGCCGGTTGGAAGATCAACCTGAGTGATGTCGCCGGTGACCACCATTTTTGAATTGAAGCCGAGGCGAGTCAAGAACATCTTCATCTGCTCTGGAGTGGTGTTTTGTGCCTCATCGAGAATGATGAATGAATCATTCAGCGTGCGACCGCGCATGTATGCAAGCGGCGCTACTTCAATAGTTCCTGCCGCTATTAGCTTCGGAACAGTTTCGGGATCGAGCATCTCGTGCAAGGCATCGAAGAGCGGGCGCAGGTATGGGTCGATCTTGTCGGTAAGCGTACCCGGAAGAAAGCC
>CAZIFS010000083.1:0-2352 GCA_964539165.1 uncultured Rhodoluna sp.
CGCGGACTTTAACCGCCGGCTCAGATTTTCACTGACCCCGAAGAACTTTGTTACTTGTGGTGACTTGCGTCACCGATTTACTGCTGTGTCAAGGCTAACGCCCTGCGGGTATAAACCCAATTCGGTCATAGACAATTCCCAGCGTCTTTTCAGCCAGCTCATTGGCTTTCGCTGCGCCCTTAGCCAGTAGTCGATCCAGCTCGGCTGGGTCTGCCAAAAGTTCGTTCGCGCGGTCACGAATTGGTTCGGTAGCACCAAGCACTACCTCGAGCACCTCGGTTTTCAATGCTCCGTAGCCCTGGCCTTCAAAGTGGTCGGTCAAAGATTCGACGCTCTGGCCGCTTATTGCAGAGTGAATACCTAAGAGGTTTGAAACTCCCGGCTTGTTCTCGCGGTCAAATCTCACCACGCCGTCTAGGTCGGTTACCGCACTCTTGATTTTCTTAGCGATCACAGAGCTTTCATCCATGATGTTCACAAGACCCTTTGGGTCGCCAGACTTTGACATCTTGGCTTCGGGGTTTTGCAAGTCATAAATCTTGGCCGTTTCCTTCAAAATCACAGCCTCTGGAATCACAAATGTTTCGCCGAATCTTGAATTGAATCGGTTAGCCAAATCGCGGGTCAGTTCTAGGTGTTGACGCTGATCCTCGCCAACTGGCACAGCCTTAGGTTGATAAAGCAGAATGTCTGCTGCCTGCAAAACCGGGTAGGTGAACAAACCCACGGATGCTGCGTCTGCCCCTTCTTTTTGTGACTTGTCCTTGAACTGAGTCATTCGACCAGCTTCGCCAAAACCAGTGAGCGTCATCAAGACCCAAGCTAGCTGTGCGTGGGCAGGCACATGCGACTGCACAAACAGAGCCGATTTGTTTTCATCGATTCCGGCTGCCAGATACTGTGCAGCGGTGATGCGGGTGTTCTGGCGCAACTGTGCCGGGTCCTGCGGAACGGTGATTGCGTGCAAATCGACTACACAATAAAAGGCGTTGTAGTCGTCCTGCATCTTCGTCCAGTTCACCAAAGCACCCAGATAGTTGCCCAGGTGAAGTGAACCGGCAGAAGGCTGCATGCCGCTGAGAAGGTTTGGCTTAGTCATGTCCTAATCCTAAATTGCGTAGTCAACCACTACCGGAGTGTGGTCGGTCCAGCGGGTGTCATACGAAGCGGCGCGGTGAACTTGGTAATTCTCTGCCTTTGCTGCGAGCCCAGGGGTGGCCAGGTGGTAATCAATTCGCCAACCCGCATCGGTGTCAAAGGCTTGGCCGCGATACGACCACCAGGTATAAGGTCCGGCAATTCCCGGATGAGCTGCGCGCCCAACATCCACCCAGCCCTGCTCATTCATCATGGTGTCGAAATAGGCACGCTCCTCTGGCAGGAACCCAGCATTCTTCAGATTGCCCTTCCAGTTCTTGATGTCCAGTTCGGTGTGACCAACATTCAGATCGCCAACAATCACTACATCGGCGCCTGAAGCCTTAAGTTCTGCCATGCGGGCGACCATGGCATCTAAGAACTTGTATTTTTCCACCTGCTTTGGGGTGTCAACTTCACCAGAGTGCACATAGGTGCTCACAACAGTCAGTTTCTTGCCATCAAAGTCATAGTCTGCCTCTAGCCAGCGGCCAGCTGAGTCAAAATCATCCGAGCCAAAGTCGGTTCTGGTGGCAGTCGCGGCAATCTTGCTAACCAGCGCAACCCCCGCACGGCCTTTAGCGCTCGCGGCATCATGCAGAATGTGCCAGTCGCCAGTCTCAGCAAATAGCTCGGCTAGATCGTTAGTTTCGGCGCGAACCTCTTGAAGGGCGATGATGTCGGCCCCAGAGCTGTTCACCCAGTCAGCCATACCTTTTCTAAAGGCAGCACGGATGCCGTTCACATTTACAGTTGCAAGTTTGATAGCCATGCCCCAAGTCTATTAACCGGGTCGCCCACTGGCCCGACTTATGGGTCGCGAATGCAAACGGCTCGAGAATTAAGGTGATGTGAGGACCGCAATCCGGTCACGGGCGATTTTGGCCGTGGATTTCTGGGTTTCAAAAACACGGGGCATATTGGAGTTGACTTTTTCGTTACCAATGCGTAATGTTTTACCTGTTGCCCAAAGTTTGGAATGTTCTGCTTAGAACTCCGGCTCAAGAGCACAAAATCCCAGAAACCTTATAGGTCTTGGCCTTTTATTGTCTCTGGAACGAGCTTCCAAAATTCGTTTCGTGTCAGGTTTGACATGGCTCTTTTTTATGGTAAGTTAGTGAAGTTGCCCTGGAGGCGAGTAGTGATACAGACTCCCAGGTGCATCCGATCCTTGAGAACTCAACAGCGTGCACAATGTCGATACCAAGAACCTCT
>CAZIFS010000084.1:0-2272 GCA_964539165.1 uncultured Rhodoluna sp.
CCCAGTCTTGGCCGCCCATAAAGTTTTTGTCATCGCCAACCAAAACTCGACCGATACCAAATTGGCGAATCAGGCCTGAGCAATACCAGCAAGGGGAAAGGCTGGTGGCAAGGGTTACCTTGCGATAAGAGCGTTGGCGGCCAGCATTTCTAAAAGCACTGGTCTCGCCGTGCATTGATGCATCGCCGTCTTGAACACGGCGGTTGCGGCCGCTGCCTAGCAGTCGACCTTCCTCGTCGAAAAGTGCAGCTCCAATTGGAATACCGCCTTCGGCGAGTCCGAGGTGAGCCTCGGCAATGGCAACTTGAAGCTTCTCTTCGTCAGTAGCGAAGATTTGTCCAACTTTGAATTCCATTGCCGAGGCCTCTCGTTTAGTTACTTTTTTACTTCTTGTTGGTTAGCTTGAAAATTACGAAGTAAAGCACTGATGCAAGGATGAATCCGCTCAGCGCAGTCCAGTCGCCATTCTCAGCACCCGGACCGGTTAGCTGACCATAGAACTGAACGGTCGGCATTTCAGCCTTGGCGAAAAGGTAAACCGATACCGAGGTGGCAACCACAAATGCGATTGGGCCCGCCACGTTAGAGTGCTTGGTGTCTTCGCGAATCAGCTTGTCAATGTCTTGACCCTTGCGAAGCAAACGGTCAACCACAAGTATTGCAACCCAAGGAGCCAACCAGTAACCAACGGTTAGTAGGAAAAGCTCGAAGATGAAGCGGAAGTTGTCTTCAACTGCAAAGTACGAAAGTGCGCCACCAAGTACACCGGCAAGAACTACCATGATTGCTCGGCGGGTTTTGAAGCCTAGCTTCACGCCTGCGGCGATGAATGACATAGTTCCTGAGTAAATGTTCAGAACGTTTGCTGAAACTGAACCAACCGCGATACCGATCAAGGTTAGAACGGCGAGCCACTCTGGCAATGCCTGCGTGAATGCGGTGGTAGGCAGCAAGCTACCGTCTACTACACCACTCCAGGCAATGGCACCAACTGACATTAGAAGGGTTGTAGCGGTGAAGTTACCAAGACCTGCTGCAAGCCCAACTGCGCGAGGTGAGCTGTTAGCCGGAAGGTAGCGGGTGAAGTCGGCTGCGAATGGAGTCCAGCCCTGGGTGTAACCATAGGCAAGCGCCACACCAACTGAGAATGCGCCCCACTTGAAGTCTGTTGATGGGTTGGCAGAGAAGTCGCCCTTTGAGATGATGATGAAAGCAACCACAGCGAACACGCTGGCTAGGTAGAAAAACGCGTAGCGCTCGAACTTCTGAATGAAGTTGTGGCCGATAAATGCCGCTACCACCTGCACGATGATAATGATGGTTACTGAGACCGCAACTGGGA
Source organism: uncultured Rhodoluna sp. (assembly GCA_964539165.1). Taxonomy (GTDB): domain Bacteria; phylum Actinomycetota; class Actinomycetes; order Actinomycetales; family Microbacteriaceae; genus Rhodoluna. Next base: position 1,343 of record CAZIFS010000084.1, read on the forward strand.
GGTTTGTCAGGGTTGTTAGCGCGAAAGCACCTGAAGTGGTGTTAACCGCAAACCAACCAATACCGGCAACCAAGGTCGAGGTTCCTGCAGGCAGGATGTTTCCGCGCAGGCCAAACGCTGCACGGCTTAGCACCATCTGAGGCACACCGTGACGCGGGCCCCAACTGCTGAACCAGCCATGGGTGACCGCAGCAAGCGCGTTACCTAGAGCCAGCGCAAGAATTGCCTGCCAAACATTTAGACCCGCAAAAATTGCAAGTGCACCAATAAAAATAGTTGCGAACTCTAGGTTCGGAGATGACCACACAGTGAAGAGATGCCAAGGCTTTCCATGGCGCTCACCTGCAGAGATCGGAGCAATGTCGTTTGTTTCGATTGAGGTTGCTTTCGCAGAGCCTGAGGTTGTTTGTGTCATAAGAAGAATTTACTTCTAAAATTCACAGCAAATTCACATTTTTCTCAGTTTTGGCGGGCTTTAACAAGTAGTTAACAAACCATTGAAGAATCGAAACAATAGGGTTGAATCACTATGACCTACCAGGATGATTTTCTTGCGCCGATTCTCGGTGACGAGGGGGAGCTCATCCGTGTTTTAACTGAACATTTTGATCGCAAAACCGACGAAATAATCAAAACAGCGGTTGCCATCAACGACCTGCCAACCATCAGTCGCCTGGAAAATGTCGGATTCCAAACCGGTCGTCAATTCAGCCAAGGCAAAACGCGCATGCAGCGGATGAGCCTTGACCGTTATGACTTTGTTCGACTGATGGCTGAAATAAAAATGGCTGAACACCTTGACCTAAATGTCTGGAGCTTTGCCTTTGACTCGGCCAAGCGTAGAGCCGGCCTTTGCAATTACACCGAGAAGCGCATCTCGGTTTCGCGTTATTTGGTAGATATTCATACCTTGGATGAAACCATGCAGGT
>CAZIFS010000085.1:0-2144 GCA_964539165.1 uncultured Rhodoluna sp.
AGGGGTCACCAGACCATTCAACGACGAAAGAACCCACCCCGTGCGTGCCCTTCGAACGCGTGACCTTTCTGGGTCCCCTGAGCGACGCCAGTCGCCGGCGTTTCTGCGCGCACTCAACCTGGCAATCGCCACGATTCTGGTGTTCTTGTTTGCGGGACTGGGGTCCTCCAGCCCGGCATATGCCGCGTGTTATTCGCCCGGAACGCCGTTGCCACTCAACACCGCGGGAACCGTCGCGGTTTACGAAACCTGCGGTGGGGACGACGTGTCCTACGAAATCCCCCTTCGAAACCCCGTTACTTTCGACGGAGTCCAATTCACACGGCTGTTCGCGACGACGAACTCCGTCATCGCATTCGGTGCAGAGGACAACACGTATTGGGCCTGGCCCTCGACACCATCGATTTCACTGTATTCGAGGGACTGGTGGGACGTTCAGGCGGACACACGTTTCGACATTTCGATCAGTGACGGCGGCTTCCAGATCGAGTACCTGGCGAGACCTTATGGGACATCCGGTGGTGCCATCACAACGATAACCATCACCGGAATTCTGAGCCAAGACGGTTCCGTCGACCTGTCCTACACGCAGTCTGGTCCGCTCTATGGCGGTGAACGATCCGGTGTCGTCCTCAACAACGGGTCCGTCATCACTCTCGAGCAGTACGGAATTCTGAAAACTGACGCCCCGCCCGAAATCCCGAACACTCCCGTCGCCAGCATCAACTGGAGCGATCAGGCCCTCAACGCCGCGAACCAGGACGTGCAAATCGGCGAATCCGTCACGGACTCGGTGGCCGCGTCGGGCACGGGAACAATCGCCTATTCGTTTACGGGTCCGTCGCGGGCTTTGACCGCGGGAGAAACGAGCGGAGCACCTGGCTGGTTGTCGATCGATTCGGCTACGGGTGCGTTGAGTGGCACCGCGCCGAATAGTGCCTCAGCGCACGGAACCTACGTGTTCCGAATACTGGCGACCGCGACGAGTGGCGACACCACTGCGAGCACGGCGACAAACGACATCGTCATGGTGGTGGGAAGCCCGCCCAACTTGACGGAAAAGGTCACGACATCAACGTTTACGTACGCGACGAGCTCGTCGGTTTCCATCGCCGACTCCGCGGGCTACCCCGCGCCAACGTATTCGGTGACATCGGGGGCGATTCCCACGGGAATGACTCTCAGTTCAAGCACCGGCGCGCTGTCGGGGTCACCGACCTCGACCGGTGACCACACCTTCCGTGTCACCGCGACAAACACCTTCGGCTCGAGCCAGTCGCCCGTTCAGACCGTCACGGTCAACCGCATCCCAACGTTCTCACCCGGGGACAACACGGTCGTGACGACGGCTGCACGCGGTGCCGAATTCACCGACGGAGTTACCGCGACGGCCTATCCAGCGCCGACCTATGCAATTGCCTCGGGCGCTCTGCCTCCTGGGCTCACTATCAGCACCAGCACTGGCGCGATCACGGGTATCCCCGATACGACCGGCGTCTACACGTTCACCGTCAGCGCGACAAACAGTGCGGGAACGGGAACGTCGTCGACCCAAACAATCACCGTCGCGTCCACGCCGGTCATTTACTTTGACAACATGCCCTCCCCCGGGTTTGTTGGGGACACCTACGCGGGTGGAGTGCTCGCTTCCGGCTATCCCACCGTGAGCTATTCGGTCGCCAGCGGCGAACTGCCACCCGGAACCTACCTCGACTCGGAGACGGGTGAGATCGGCGGGGTTCCGACCGACGCGGGAACGTATTCATTCACCATTCGCGCCACAAACACGCTCATATCGTCACTGACCGCGACATCGGAACCGTTCACCGTGACTGTCTTCGAACGACCTGTATACGCGCATTCCGACACGCTCGAGCCGATTACCGTTCTCGGGGACGACGAACCCTATTCGGGATACGTGTCGTTTGCCGGCGGAGTCGTTGACACCTACGAACTGCGCGGGTGCGATTGCTCGCTCGGCCCGAATTCGGCAGACGGGCTTCCCCCGGGGCTGAGCCTCAACCCCACGACCGGTCACATCTCCGGCTTCCCCAACGCCTACGGAACCTTCCATTTCATCATTCGAGCGTTGAACGGCGACGGCGTCAGCTTTGGAGATTCAACCGTCCAAACCATTCAAGTTC
>CAZIFS010000086.1:0-694 GCA_964539165.1 uncultured Rhodoluna sp.
GATTAGACATAAATTTCTCTCTGAAGCCGACATTATCGGCGTCTTGGTTTCAAGGCCCTTCGTGGGCCGCTGCATCGTGTTTCTGGATTGTTTTCGGCGAGGATTATTGCTGGTTCGGCTAAGCGCTCTCCTCTCTCTTGATTAGTTCCAATGCCTCCGCGAAGTACTTCCGCTGGTCATTTCTGAGCCTCTTTTTGAGGCCTTTTTCGCCAGTTTCGGGTACGCCCCCACTTCGCAAAGTCCGCATTCGCTGCGCCACGTGCTTTATGTTGCGTGAGGCTTCAATTTCAGCCGAAATTGAATTCTTCAGCCCAGCCGCTCTGCCCTGTCTCGTAATTTCAGCGTTCTGCACACCCAGGAGTTCCCTAAGAACTAAATCTCGGGTGCGAATGCTGTGCTGAATAACAATTTCAGCCAACTCCCAGTCCTCATCAATGAGATAGCTACGACCTTCCAAGACGGCGAGCGCCGCAGTCACTTTCGCCTTACTCAGCAAAAGGTGCGAGTCCATCTCCTCTAACCCTCCATCAATCGACTTGAACGCCTCCGCCATGTGGGCCTCTTGCATTACCGGTAGAGCGTCAATCTGAGTTACACCGCTCCAATCCACCTTTGGAAGCTTCACGAGCTGTGCGGGAGACGCATCGAATTCGGCGCGGCCACGCTCGTCTTGAGTGCTGAAAAACAAGAACCT
>CAZIFS010000086.1:704-2040 GCA_964539165.1 uncultured Rhodoluna sp.
AGGCCACCTGCAATCGCAGGCCCAGAGAAAAGAAGCCCGGCCCTCGCTGGCTGAACATTTACGAACAGCGAGAATCGGTAAGACTTTGCCGGAAGCATCGTGCCCCGGCCGCTGGCCAATTCCCGACCCAGAACCGTTCCACTCCAGCCTTGCTTCATGTACTCAACGATTGTCGAACCCTCGCGGGACTGCCGCCCTTCAAGCATCCCAATCTCGTCAAATGAAAAAATCGCCGCGTGATTAGGGTGCCTGAACTCGTGAGAAGGCGGTAAACCCTCTTCTCGAACCCAGTGTTTATAGCTGTCCGGCAATGCCTCTCCAGACCCGGGCTCGATTACGCCCGTGAAGCTTCCGTCGCCCCCCATTGATATGGGTGAATCCGCAAAAGCTATGTTGTTGTTGGTCGCATCCAGCGTTAATGACTTTCCAGTTCCAGTTGGTCCAACGAATGCAACCAGAGTGTTAAGTGGCGCTGAACCGCGGAACGACGAGTAGTGAACGCTGTAAGGGACCGTATTGAGTGCCCGAATAATCGACATTCCCAAGAGCGTGTAGGGAGAAATAACCTTCTTCCTGCTGAGCGCATAAATGCACTTCAATGATTCTCGTGAATTCCAGAATTTGGCGTCTGACTTGGCCTCTAGATTTGCAACTAGAGAAATAGCAATCTCTTGAGCAGTTCTTTGGCGGACAGGTTGTGGGGTCCATTTGTCGCCAACTACCCAAGCGATGATTTTTGCCAACTCCTGCTCAGGTTTCTTCTCGTTGGTTGTTGCAAAGTATTTCGAGCTGATGGCATCAAATAGCTTTCGAGTACCCCTCTCCCACAGGTTTTCCTGGTATTCGTGAACCTTCCTTATAAGTAGTAAAAGACCGTTGTGACCGATGTGGCGCAAGTTGTTGACCTCATCGATAGCTTGCGAAGTGAACGGAGTCGGCTCTCTGTCGTCAAGAGCTGAAACCCACGAGTCGGTATCTCCCATGTATAGCGAGGATTTGAAACTTTCATCCATTGAATTTCGGCTGAAGGCCAGGACCCAACCCAACGGCAGCTCCGCAAAATCATCTGGGGTGGGAAGCGTGCTCGCTTCGTCACCATCTGGCGTGTACCAGACGTACTCGGTGCCCAAAACCGGGTGCATTGAGGGGCTAACTACCGAGAACCGGTGGTAGGGGTGAATGATTTCGATGTCTGGGGTGGGGTCGGAAGTATAGGCACAAATATCATCCACGCGAAAAAAATATTGCGCTGATGGCGAGTCCTTTCCACGTGCACTGCTTCTCCAGGTCGCTGGCAATTTGCCGTGCAGCCTCTCCAAGTCCGCCAGCTGCTGTG
>CAZIFS010000087.1:0-2034 GCA_964539165.1 uncultured Rhodoluna sp.
CAGCAGTAATTCCAATCGTTGCTGTGGTCGGAATCATCGTTGCTCTGGTTTGGATGTTCTCCGCAGGCTCAGGCTCAAAGTTGATTGTTTATGTTGCAACACCCCTTGTGTTGCTAGTCGCAGGATTCACATCACAGGGTTATTTGCTAAGCCAGGTGGGAACCAACGAAGCATATTTTGACATTGCCGGGCAAAAGGCAAAACCACTTTTGACTGATGTCTCTGGAGACAAGATATCTATCGTTGGGCCGGTTCGCTATCAAAACTTCACGACTAAGTTTTGGATAGACAAGCCAGGCATCCAGGATGCTACCTTGCCAGATGGCGAATCAATAGACGTGGTAGCTCTGCCTGATGTTGATTACGTTGTGCTAATTGGTAATGCGAAACTCTCCGGTGCTGCCGAGAACCTAGAGCAGGGCGAAGGCTACTCAATAGTGAAGATTGTTCGTTAGTTTTACTTTTTTAGTTTCTTAGAGACTCGAATTCCAGCAACATAAGTTGCTTGGCGAACAGGCCACTCCCAGATTTCTGAAATTGCACGAAGTGATTTTGGTAGGTGTACTTTTCGAACAGCACTTGCTTCGTTGACTGATTCGCGACGGCGACTAACCGAGAGAGATCCTGGGTGCCAGCGGAAGTTGGCCAAAACTTTCGGCAGGTAAACGGCTTTGCCAATTTCACTTAGTGAATAGAAAAGTTCAAAGTCGAATGCCCAACCGAATTTATTGCTGAGGCCACCAACGCGTTCAAAAGCATCGCGACGATAAAGCGCACCTGGCTGAGGAATTAGTTGCGGGCCAAAGCGAAGCAACGGAACTGCCCAGGGGCCACTCCTGTTGGTGAAGATTGGCCGGCCCTGCGGGTCCATATATTCGCAACCGCCAAAGACCAGCACGGGTTCATCTTGCTGAGCCAAACGATCGGCTGCCGCGGTCAGCGAACCAGGTGTCAAAAGATCGTCATCGCCAAGCCAGTTTATGAAGCGAACGTCAGCAGGTAGCTTACGGAAGCCAAAGTTGATCTTGGCGGCAAGGCCGGGCTCGGGTTCATCGGTGTATTGGTCAATTAGGCCATCGGCCAGAAACTTGCTGGCATCGAAGCCCTTATTGCCAACCAGCAGAATGTAGGCGTTGCCGGCCTCGCGAATGGATTTGAGGGCCAGCGGCAGGTATTCAGGGCGGCCACCGATGGTTGGTACGACAATGCCCACGCGCTCTGTGGCTGATGGGCTGGTCATAAGCAAAAGTCTAGACTGACCTAATGATTGCTTTCCTGCCTGGGCTATTGACTGGCCTATCGCTGATTATTGCGATTGGGGCGCAGAATGCCTTTGTTATTCGCCAGGGCTTGACCAAGCAGCACGTTCTTTTGGTGGTCGCAATCTGCGCCATTTCAGATGCAGTGCTGATTTTCTTAGGAGTCGGCGGACTTGGCGCCCTGATTCAGGGTTTGCCCTGGCTGCTTGAGGTTATTCGTTGGTTTGGGGTGGCCTACCTAACCTGGTTCGGCATCAAGTCGGTCCGGTCGGTATTCAAAGAGCAGGTGCTAGATGCAACGGGTGTGCAGAGTGGTTCGGCGGGCAAGGCGGTCGCCGCGGTGCTTGGCTTCACACTTTTGAACCCGCACGTATATCTAGACACCGTGATTCTCTTGGGTTCAATTGGAAACCAGTTCGGCACCGATAAATGGTGGTTTGCAACCGGAGCCGCCTTAGGCAGTGTGCTTTGGTTTAGCGCGATTGGGTTTGGGGCGAAGGCGGCATCGGGGTTGATGAAGAAGCCGGTTTTCTGGAAGGTGCTTGATTCAATAATTGCAGTCGTGATGTTCAGCATTGCAATCCTGCTTGCGGTTTATAAGTTCTAGTGGCGCAAGCGTAGGCTTGAAACATGGATGAACAAGACCTAATGATCACGTTTAGCGTGTTGAGCTTTTCTGTGCTGGGTCTGGGTGCGATTGTTTTGAGTCTGGTGACACTGCTTGGGCGCGGCAATCGTTCGTTCGCAATCATCACAGCGGCAGCAACAATTTTCT
>CAZIFS010000088.1:0-1996 GCA_964539165.1 uncultured Rhodoluna sp.
ATTCAACTCACACATGTGGGACGGCTCGGCTGTTCCAATGGCAGAGAACCTCCAGATTGCTAAAGAGATGTTGGCACTGACCAAGAACATCGGTGCCGTTCTTGAGATCGAAGTTGGCGTTGTTGGTGGCGAAGAAGACGGTGTCGAGGGCGGTATGGGCGAGCACCTTTACACCACCCCTGCTGACGGCCTGGCAACTGCTGAGGCACTTGGCCTTGGCGAGAACGGCCGCTACATGGTTGCTCTAACCTTCGGTAACGTTCACGGCGTTTACAAGCCAGGCAACGTAAAGCTTCGCCCAGAGCTACTTGGTGAAATCCAGTCAGCCGTTGGCGCAAAGTACGGCAAGTTGATGCCATTCGACCTAGTGTTCCACGGTGGCTCAGGCTCAACTCCAGAAGAAATCGCCGAGGCAGTTTCACACGGTGTCATCAAGATGAACATCGACACTGACCTTCAGTATGCGTTCACCCGCCCAATTGCTGGCCACATGATGGCTAACTACGATGGCGTGCTAAAGATTGACGGTGAAGTTGGTAACAAGAAGTTCTACGACCCACGCGCATGGGGCAAGGTTGCTGAGGCCGGCATGGCTGTTCGCGTTGGCGAAGCAGCTGCCGAGCTTGGTTCAGCCGGAAAGTCAATGAGCTTGTAATAAGTCTCTTAACTAATGGGCCCCTTCGAAATGAAGGGGCCCATTTGTTTAACTAAATATTTTTTAGCGCTTGATTTTGTTGTTCAGGTCGGTGCCGGCAGCTTTAAGTTCTTTACGAAGTTCGGCTGGCAATGAGAACTGCACGTCTTCTTCAGCAGTCTGAACTGTGCGAACGTCACCATAGCCGCGGCGGGCAAGATCAACTAGCACCTCATCGACGAGTTCTTCAGGCACAGATGCGCCAGATGACACACCAACAGTTTGAACTCCGTTAAACCATTCATCCAAGATCTCAGATGCATAGTCGATGCGATACGAAGCCTTTGCTCCGGCCTCGAGCGCAACCTCAACCAAACGAACGGTGTTTGAAGAGTTAGCCGAACCAACTACGAGCACTAGATCTGAAGCAGCGCCAACCTTCTTGATGGCAACCTGGCGATTTTGCGTAGCATAGCAAATGTCGTCGCTCGGTGGGTTCTGCAAATCTGGGTACTTCTTGCGAAGTTTCACCACTGTCTCCATGGTTTCATCAACCGAAAGAGTGGTTTGTGAGAGCCAAATCAGCTTCTTTGGGTCACGAACTGTAGAGCGCTCAATCGACTCATCTTTGTCGATGATTTGAACAGCGTGCGGAGCCTCGCCTGCGGTGCCTTCGATTTCTTCGTGCCCCTCGTGGCCAACCAGGAGGATGTCATAATCTTCAGCGGCAAAACGCTGAACTTCGCGGTGAACCTTGGTTACCAATGGGCAAGTTGCGTCGATGGTGTTGAGCCCGCGAGCCTCGGCAGCTGCGACCACGGCTGGTGAAACACCGTGAGCAGAAAAGACCAAAACTGAGCCCTCAGGCGCCTCGTCAACTTCATTGACAAAAATAGCGCCGCGTTTTTCTAGCGAAGAAACCACATGCTTGTTGTGAACAATTTGCTTGCGCACGTAAACCGGTGCACCGTAATGGTCGAGTGCTTTCTCAACTGCGATTACCGCTCGGTCAACACCAGCGCAATAGCCACGCGGAGCAGCTAACAGCACCTTCTTTGAAGAGCTTTGAAGTCGCTGGTCGGCGGTATCCTTGATTTCAGTCACCCCTCAATGATAAACGGCTTCAATTGACGGATTGTGGTGGCTAACTTTAGGAGGCGAAATGCAAGAAGACGAACTCTCTGGCGCCCCTAAAGTCAGTTCGGAGCTTTCTCCTTGGCCGGTGTCTCGCCTTTCGGCAACTCTCAAAGAGTGGATCGAGCGCCTAGGCACTCTGTGGGTCGAAGGCGAACTAGCCTCGATCAAAATTGGGCCAAGCAACATGTTCGGCGAACTTCGCGACCTGCAGGTTGAAAACAGTGT
>CAZIFS010000089.1:0-1860 GCA_964539165.1 uncultured Rhodoluna sp.
ATCTTTCGATCCTGGGGGAGTTGGCCGAGGTGACGCCGCACGGGGAGTCCTTGAACAGTTTAGCGTTTCTGTAGCCACCAGTAAATTGGCAATCAAGCCCGGCATACCAATCGGTCGAATGGGTTTGTTAGCCTTAGCAAATGACCAAACAACGACGAATTGGCTTGTGGTTTGCTGGCACCTCAGCAATCTTTTTCACCCGCGCACTTTTGTATTCAACTTTCGTGAGTCGCGGCCCTGAAGTTCAAGAGGCACTGCACCTCAACACAGCAGAAATGGGCATGATCAGCATGCTCTACCCCGCGGGCGGTTTGGCGGGAATTCTCTTCTCAAGTTGGTTAGTAAATAGGTTTGGTTCACGAGTAATCAATGCGGCCACCTACCTCGTCGCTGCAATTGCCTTTATAGCTCTAGGCCCTGCTGTCGCAGCCGGCGATGTGGCGCTCTCTTCTGCGATGTTGTTCATGGTTGGTCTTCCGATGGCAATCAGCGACTTTGTCGGCAACATTGAAGGTTCAGGCGTCGACAGCGCATCAAAGCGTTCGCTCTTTCCTGCAATCCATGGATCATTTGGCATCGGAATGCTGCTTGGTGCAACTTTGGCAAGCTGGTTAATTAGTTCTGCGGTTTCGCTAGAGGCATCCTTTGCGATGGTCGGTGTATTTATCGGCGTGGTTTCGATCATCGCCGGCTTCACCTTCTCTAAGCACCAGCGCATTGTTCTGAGCGCGGCGGTAAAGAAAACTAACCGCGAAAACTCAATCAAGGTTTGGTTCGAAAAACGCAGCTTGCTAATTGCCATTATCGGGTTCTCATTCATCATGGCCGAAGGTTCTGCCGGAACCTGGGTGCCGATTGCTCTAACTCAGGCTGGATTCACCGGAGCCGAGGCAGCGTTTGCCTTTGGAATTTTCTGGATTGTGATTACTGCGGGCAGGCTCTTGGGTGGCATGGTTGTCGACCGAATTGGGCGCCGAATGGCAGTGCTTTATTCAGCCGTTCTAACCGCCGCGGGCATCCTAGTTTTCATGGGTGGCGAAATCATCAACATGCCTTACCTAGGTTTGTTCTTGTGGGGCCTCGGCATGGCGGTGGGGTTCCCGATGTCAGTTGCATCAATGGGTGACGAGCCGGCGCTAGCTTCAGCCCGCATCAACATGATTATCAGCATCGTCTATCTTTCAGGCATCACGATTGGGCCAGCACTTGGCGCACTCGGTGAAGCCATGGGTATTTATGTCGCGTTCGGCATTCCACTAGTAATGATGTTGCTAACGGCGGCCATCAGCGGTGCAACCAAACCGTTGCCGGGTTCAGGCAAAAAATAACCACGGATGCTTGGCCAAGCGCACTCAAATGGACATCGAATTTTCTGGCACTGTGCACCGATGGGTGAATAATCCGAGCATTTATTTAGTGAGTGTGCCCCGCGATCTCTCAGATGAAATCAAGGAGATCTCTGAAGGGCTAACCAATGGCTGGGGTTCACTAAAGGTAGAAGCAACCATTGGTAGCACGGTTTGGCGAACCTCGATTTTTCCGGACTCAAAGTCAGGGCTTTTTGATTTACCCCTCAAGGCTGAAGTTCGAAAGAAGAACCATCTTGAAGCTGGCACCCTTGTTGAAGTTCACTTGGATGTTCTCGCTTTCTGAGTAACGACTAAACTCAAAGGGTTCCAAGGAGAATTCGCCTAGCGAACTCCGAGCGCGGCGGCTTCTAGGATTGCGAAGTTATCGCAATCTGCCGACGCGGTGAGTGAAGCCACCACTGGTGTCGATAAACTCGTCCACGAGCAACAAAGCAATATCCAGGAGAATTCGCCTAGTGGCCTATGGCGCACGCTTGGAAAGCGTGTTGGG
>CAZIFS010000090.1:0-1858 GCA_964539165.1 uncultured Rhodoluna sp.
TTTCAACTAGTTGGGCAAACTCGGCAAATTCATCCGGGGAGGCATTGCCTTCAAGCGAGACATAGTCGCTCTCTAGATCGAGAGTCCACAAAACCGGATCGGCCTCAACCTTTGGGCCGGGGGTTTGTTTCAGCCAGTTTGGTGCACCAGCAAAACTTTCATCCGGAACAAAGCCTGCGCTGCGAAGCGCAACCCAGGTTGGGTTCACGGCAAATGCCTGGGTCAGGCCAACGTACTGATTCTTAGGGCCGACAAAGCCAACCTCCCAATACTCAACGCCGTCAGCTGCGGTCGAAACCCACTTGGCGTGGTTGGCCCACCACCCCTGAGGCAGTTCGGGGGCAAGAACCTCGTGGCCGCTGGCAGTTTTGGCCTCAGTGGCAAGTGCGATGTGATCAACAGGCTGAATTCGGTTGCTGTCATCGCGAGGAACAATCAGAACAATTGCAATCATGATGCCAAGCGAAGCCACCAAAGCCAAAAGCAGATTGTTGAGGGTCTGCTTTGCTCTATGTTTAGCCGCTGAGTCTTCGCTCACTATTTTGCTTTCTTTGCTTCGATTGCGTCGTCAAGTCGCTTGCGAGCACCGGTTAGCCAATTTTCGCATTGGGTTGCAAGGGCCTCGCCTCGCTCCCAAAGAGCAAGTGAAGCCTCGAGAGTTACCGCGCCTTGCTCGAGCTCGGCGACAACTTTAATGAGTTCATCTCGAGCTTGCTCATAGCTGAGTTCAGCTACGTCGGCGTTTGGGTTCTTTTGTGCGCTCATCTTGGGTTCCAGTCTATTTCTTAGTCGGCAGTGACGCCGATTTGTCCCTTGGCCAAGCGCACAGTTAGCGCCTGCCCTGATTTAATTTTCGCGGCATCTTGAATCACATGCCCCTGAGCATCTCTAACCACCGAGTAACCGCGATCAAGGGTTGATTGTGGTGATAGTGAACGAACTTGCTGACGAAGGTGCCCGATAAGCATCGATTCACGATTCAACACCAGGTCTAGTTGGCTACGCGCCGATTGGAGTAATCGTTCGAGTTCGAGTTCTTTGTCGTCGATGAATGAATAGGGGTTAGCCAGGCTTGGTCGACTGCGAATTTGCTCTAGGCGCTCTAACTGCGCATTCACATAACCTTCAACGCGCAAAAATGCACGCTGCCCAAGCTGTGCAACTTTATGAAGTTCTTCAACGACGTCAGGAACCACACGTTTTGCAGCATCGGTGGGAGTTGATGCTCGAAGGTCTGCAACATCGTCAAGAACTGGGCGATCATTTTCGTGACCGATGGCAGAAACAATTGGGGTTTTGGCAGCTGCGGCTGCTCTAACTAAGGCTTCGTCGCTGAAGACCATGAGGTCGAGAAACGACCCTCCGCCTCGGGCAATGATGATGACGTCAATCTCAGGGTCTTCATCCAGGGTTTGAATGGCACGGATAACCTCTGGCGCAGCCTTTTCGCCCTGTACCAAAGTGTGAATTACACGAAATGAGACATCTGGCCAGCGAAGTTTGGCATTTTGAAGCACGTCTTTTTCGGCGTCGGAGTCTTTGCCGGTAATTAGGCCAATTTTGTTCGGCAAGAACGGCAGCGGCTGCTTGCGCTCTGGCAAGGTGAGGCCTTCGATGCCTAGCTGCGTGCGAAGGCGTTCAATTCGTTCAAGTAGTTCGCCAAGGCCCACCTTGCGCATTTCGAAAACCTGCATTGTGAGCTTGCCGCCCTTGGGCCAAAAAGCTGGTTTGATTAGCGCTAAAACACGGTCGCCCTGCTTCAAATCAGCAGGAATCTTCGCCACGTTCCAAGAGTGAATCGAAACACTGTTTTCAACCTGCAGGTCGCGAAGTTCGCCGAACATGTTGCTTGGCCCAA
>CAZIFS010000091.1:0-1852 GCA_964539165.1 uncultured Rhodoluna sp.
GTGTCTTGATAGGGCGGTAAACCTGCCCCTTCCACACGACGCGGTACTTGTTTGCAAGGTCGATAGACGGCTTAATCTTAGAGCGATCAGAGAATAGCTCTGAGCTGATATCGTACATGTCATCGATGTTGACAGTAAGGTGAAGGGTATCTGTGTTGTAGAAACCACGGGTGTTTAGAATGCTAGAGCCTTCAGTTACTGAGGAACGAATAACACGTAGAGTACTAGGCCCTGTCCATACTCGGCCGGTTCCAATAGGCTCTACATCGTACACCGCGTCTACAACGCTGCTGATTGAGTTAAACTTCCACCATTCAGCGGAGTTACCTACGGGATTGGCTAAATCCTCAGTGATGCCCTCACTGATGCGATCGGACTCAAAGTCCGAATCAAATCTACCGCCAGGTGTATGTGCTCTCATGATTATCTTTTTTTAGTATACTAATATTTTGTTAGCTTTGTCGGGTAATTAATAAGTAAAGCCCCAGTCACCTCTGCTGGGGCTTTACTCTAGTACCTTGTCGGGTATTTTTGTTCCTACCTGCTACCAGGTAAGTCTTTATTTAGCTGACTTAGGTCAAGACGCTTATTATTGGTCTGAAATGTGGAAGCGCTCCCATCAAGTCTGATGCCGCTATAAATATTTGGTTTTAGTGTATAGGAAACGATCTTCTCAGTCTGCTTAGACCAGAACCAATCTAAAGGCAAATCGATACCTTCTTTAACTAGGTCTAGTAACTTTTGGGCCGATCTCCTATTAATCACATAGCATAAGTTTGACCACTCCTGGTATACCCTACAAACATTCGGCGCTCCGACATCTAATTTGTTTGAGTACCACCCTGCGTCTTGATCATGCACAAAGTGGTGGTACATATCCCAGTCATCTGGTAGCTCTGTCATGTAAGAAACTAACGTCGGCATAAAATCCGGGTTAAAGATAGCGTCATCTTCTATCAAAATTAGGTAGTCAGAATCTGTTTCTAGAAAAGCCTTCCAGGCTAGGAAGTTACTAGCCCAGATTCCAACCTCTCCTAGCTTCCACCCTTTAAGCGTAGGCAGAGTCCTTAATAATAGGTTTCTAGAAAGGTATTTTGGGTTATAGCCGGAGAAATCTAGCACAAAATCTAAGTTAGACTTACAAAAACTATTAATGTCTGCAACTGATTCAAAGCTGACTGTAGGTGAGTTTATAAGCTCAGCAAACTCCAGCATGTATTGGCGCATAGCCTGAACGTTTGCATCTCTGTAGTCATCTTTTGGTAGATGAAACATATTGTAAGAGTACTTCATTATATGTATTCGACGTCTATCCCGATGAATTGGTCTTTCAACTCTTCATTAGGAAATCTTGGGTACCCGTTGGGCATAAGAAAGGCCTGTGGGTCACGTGACTTAAGAAGGTGCATAAGTCGTTTCATGCTAACCTCCGCTACCTTCCACTTCGGATCAAGCGAAAGCAAGTCAACGTCGTCAGAGATTATGCAAACAATAGCTTGCTCAGGGGTATTGTGTATCGCATCGACAAACCCGCCGGCCGACCTGATTATGTCAAAAATTTCTACCAGCGCTTCTTTTTGCCCAGGCTCGTAATAAGGAGTCCATTCCATATATCTCACTGGTCTGTAACCTCTGGCGTTTGAGCGGGGTCTTCCTCTATGAACTTAACGCCAATTTGACGTAGGGCATCCAGGGATGCCCAGCCAACGTGGCCCCCACTGCCACCACCAGGCACAGGAAATAAAAGCCCTCGCCCGAATCGATCTTGAAGCCAAACACGTTCGGCGCCTTGATGTGGATGCCGGCGTTGCCGCCTGTGACTTTTTCCCAGCGTGCAAAAACCTCTTCCACG
>CAZIFS010000092.1:0-1809 GCA_964539165.1 uncultured Rhodoluna sp.
GTACGTAGGTTGGTCTGCCTCTATGTCTTCATAGGTGTATTTAATCTCAAAAGACTCCCAGATAGCCACGATGTCTTGGATCTCACGGTGCATGCCGAGTAGAGATAACTTTTGCTGGTCTAGCTGTATGCGGTAGATTTCAGCATCAATAGCGTCTATCTCGTCGCCAGTTTTTAATAGCCTTTTTATCTGGATTTCGGATTTCTTTATCTCAAGCTCTGTAATCCTTATGTTTGTAACTAAAACTGAGAACTCTAACAAGGTCTGCTTATATTGCTGGACTTTAGTATCATGCTGGCCAACCACAAAGTTCTGTAACTGAAATTGACTCCTAGGCTTTTGAATCTCTACTAGGGCCTTAAAAATAGGGTGCGTTTCATCAATTACTTTTAGTTCCATTTTTGCTCCTTATTGGGTGTTCCAGGTATTTACGCCAGATCTGTTAACAGTAGCGGTAGCTACGTTAGATGTTGTTTCGGTGGAATAAGTTAGCTTACTTACTGTAGTTTGGTTAGGCACTGCCGAACCTGCAGTAGCTCTACCGCCAGCGTAATAAGCAGCTACCCCGGCTCGCACGCCCACTCTGGCGCTGGCTCGGGCTGTTGGCAGTGTTGCTGATAAAGTAGAATAGCTGGTATCACTGGCAAAAGATATCTTAAGTATGTTAGTTGGAAATGTTTGATAGGGCATTGAGTTACCGCCAGCAAGATATGCTCCAGTGGTGCCGTTTTCAGCCCCCGATGTAGATGCTCTGGAGGTGGCTGAGGTATCTGCCCACACGCTGCTCGCTGTGCTACTAGAGGTGTTAAATTTAACTAACCCGCCGTAGTAGTATGAGCCAGCCGGGTTACCGCCCCCAAAATAGATTGAGGGGCTATTGCTAAAGGTGTAGTTTTGCAAAGGACCGATATTACTAAAACTTTGTAGAGCAGTAGATGTCGTAATAGTGTCGGTTGAAAAATCCCAGGCGTTCACTATAGCGCTAGACATGTTGTACACCGAGTTAGTGACATAGTAAGCAGCGGCGGGGGTAAACCCGCCTCTATAAGTACCTACCAGCAATTGCGGAGTACCTAAAGTAGAGACAGTCTCCGTACCTAGGTTAAATTTATTTATAGCAGCACCGTTTAAAAGTGCGTATCCATTTACGTTAGAACTAAACGCTGTGTTCATAATAAACGCAGAGAACGTTAAGGTGGCAGACAGCGTAGAAAAAGTTTCTGTGTTAAACGGCATCTTATCTATTGCCGTTGAGCTTCCTTCACCTGGGGTAAACATCGAAGGGTTAAGGGGAAAGTACCCCAAGTTTCCTACGAGCATAGAGCGGTAATCCCATTTACTTTTAATGGTGCTTCTAGTCATAGACCTATTCAATTGGGACATACCTCCCAAGCTGTTCGTCAAAGATGTGAGGCTCCCCGCCTTCTGGTGGGTACTGCCCAGGTTCTATAAACCGGTCTAGCTCTTCGTCATAGGTGTAGCCAACTCCGGCGTATACCCCGCGGAAGTTGCTGTTATAAGAGGTCTTAACCCAGCGACCGCCTAAATTTTCCATGATCCATCTGTAGCCTTCATCGCCGTTAGGATCATTGTTGTCCCCTACAATGACCCTAATTACTACATTGTCTTCATTAAGTTCAGCCCAGTGAGCCATTACCCACCAACCGATGCTTTTGTGTAACGGAAGATTACTATTCCAGAACCGCCGTTACCGACAGTGCCGCCAATGCTTTGTGCACCAGTACTACTAGTAGCGTAGTAGCCACCACCGCCGCCGGGAGCGACGGGCGCCTCAGCCGCGTCCTTGGA
>CAZIFS010000093.1:0-1778 GCA_964539165.1 uncultured Rhodoluna sp.
AACTTTTTGGCGGTCAAGGCACCATCAATGTGAACAGCTGGTCGCCGAACGGCAATAAGTTTGCCTACGTCGCCTACCCCATCACTTAATTCCCGTGGTGGTTCTGTGTTTGGAATGATCGCATTACTGGTTGATGAAGACCGAGAACCAAGTCAGTAATGGTATTCCGATGAATAGGTTTACGGGAAAGGTCACTGCCAGACTCGACGTGATGTAAAGCCCGGGTTTTGCCTCGGGAAGAGACAATTTGACTGCGGCAGGCGCTGCGATGTAAGAAGCACTTGCACACAGCAGCCCGAAAACGGCGGCACCTCCTGCTGCCAATCCAATGGCCTGAGCAACAATTACGCCAAATGCGCCCCCAACCGCCGGAAACACCATAGCGAAAGCGAACAGGCCGATTCCTGCCCCCTTGATCTCTTTGAAGCTGGCTCCTGCTTGAATTCCCAGTTGAAGTAAAAAGATGGTTAAGAAACCGGTGAAAGCTTGACCAAAAAATGGTTCAACTTTGGCGTAGCCCGTAGGCCCGGTCAGTACACCGATTGCGATTCCTCCGATCAGCAAAACGATGGATTTTGAGGTCAACACTTCTTTTAGGGCAGCACTCAGGGCGCCTGCGGCCTTAGATTTCTTGGCCAAAAGGATTCCAACGATAATTCCAGGCACTTCCATGACGGCTAGCAAAGAGGGCAAGTATCCCTCGACTGCCAAACCTGCATTTTCAACAAATACGAGCGCCGCTGTAAAGGTCACGAGTGAAGTTGAGCCATAGTGCGCAGCGATTGCTCCTCGATTTACTCGATCGAGCGGGGTCAGGGCTCTTAGCGAGTAGAAGGCAACAACGGGAATCAAACATCCGACGGCCACCGAAGCCGCGATTGCGACCCAAACGTTTTCGGCCGGCGTATCGCTGAGAGCCACACCACCCTTAATGCCGATTGCTAAAAGAAGGTAAATCGACAGAAAGTCGAAAATTGCCCCTGGGATTTTCAATGAGCTTTTCATCAGCACCAGCGCAGCGCCCAAAACGAAAGCCAAAACCGGTGGGGAGGTGAGATTGGCCAAGGCCAGTTCGATGGTGTTCAACGTGTTCCTTAGGTTTTCTTGGTTGACAAGAAAGATAATACATGAAAAAGTATTCAGTAATAAATATTCACTTAACGATGAGGAATCATGAACGTTGAACTTTGGATGTGGGCGGCTGTGCTGGTCCTCATTGTTGTTATGTTGCTTGTCGATCTTTTTGCGCATCGAAAGGCGCATGAGATTTCGGTTAAAGAAGCAGCGCTTTGGTCAACCTTCTGGGTGTTGACTGGGGTCGCATTCGGAATGGTTGTTTGGGCTAATTTCGGTGCGGAATTTGGCCAACAATATTTCGCTGGATTTTTGATTGAGAAATCACTGGCTGTCGACAACGTCTTTATCTGGGCCATTATCTTCGCGAGTTTTGCAGTGCCAAGAAGGTACCAGCACCGCGTGCTTTTTCTCGGTGTTCTTGGTGCGCTAGTTTTCCGTGGCATATTCATCGCCGCTGGCGCTGTAATCCTCGAGAGCTTTGCCTGGGTGCTCTATCTTTTTGCGGCGTTCCTAATATTCACCGGAATTCAGATGCTTCGAAAGCGTTCTGAGCACACTGATCCGTCGAAATCAGCTTTCTACAGGTGGTTCTCGAAGGTGGTTCCCTCGACAAACGAATACGAGGGCCAGAAGCTTGTGGTTAGGCGAAACGGCGTTTTGCTGGCAACGCCATTGCTAATGGTGCTCGTGCTCATCGAGTT
>CAZIFS010000094.1:0-1765 GCA_964539165.1 uncultured Rhodoluna sp.
GGTAGACGTGTGTGGAAAGCCGTTGATTGCCTATTCTATTGAAACCGGTAGGCAATTATTGGCATCAGGGGCTTTAGCTAGGTGCATCGTATCTACGGACGATAATGAAATTGCAGACTGTGCCAAGGCGCTGGGTGCTGACGTGCCTTTCATGCGGCCTGCTGCAGCTGCCACTGATACTTCAAAGGCTTTGGCATATGTACTTCACGCACTGGGCGAACTTGAGTCAAATGATGGTTACTATGATGCGGTTATGTTGCTACAGCCAACAAGCCCTATTCGTAATTGTGAAATCATTGCCCAAGCAGTTGTTCGCATGGCAATCAGCCAGTCAGACTCTTTGATTTCGTGCTATCGTGAGGAATACATTAACGAGCTTGTGATGTATGACCCACAATCCGATGGGACACTGCTACCTCGCAACCCCCTACATAATAAGGGTGTGCGGCGACAAGAGCACGGTTCGGTCATGGTCCGTAATGGCGCCTTGTACGTTACACGAACATCTTACCTAAAAGCCAAGGGCTCATTAGTGTGTGATAGACCTGTTTTACTTGAAATGAGCAAACTTGATTCTATTGATGTGGATACGCCAGAAGACCTTTTTTTATTGCGGGCGGTCATGTGCAAATAGGTCTACTTGAGCCGAATTGGTTTGACCCTGTTGCCCTAACTAATCTAGTAGCAATGGGTCATAAGGTAAATAAATTTGATGGCGGTGATTTGCAAGCTTTTCTGAGGACTCAGGAAGTGCTTTTTGTGCGGCTTGCGTACAACATAAATGAAAATTTTCTAACGCAAGCCCCGTTGTTGCGCTACATATGTAGCACAACAACGGGGCATACACATTTGGATGAAAATATTCTTGCGTCGCGAAATATCAAGATTATTAGTTTGCGTGGCGAGCAAGTTTTTCTCGAAACTGTTCGCTCAACGCCAGAACATACCTTTGGTTTAGTGTTAGCGCTTTTGCGTAACTATCGTGGTGCTTTTTCGCATGTATCTGCAGGAGGCTGGAATCGCGATCTTTTTCGAGGTGAAGAGCTTTACGGTCAACGTATCGGTATTGTGGGTCTTGGTCGGGTGGGTTTCAGGGTGGCCAGTTATTGTGATGCTTTTGGCGCCCATATCAGCTTCTTTGATCCCAGAGAAGTGAAAGCAAGTGAAGCTTGGCGGCCATTGTCTAGCATTAAGCAGTTGATTAAATCCAGTAACATTATCATTTTGTGCGCATCTCACGCCAATGGAACAAAGCCAATTTTTGGGAAGTCCGAGATTGCCTTGCTTCATGGTCGCTATTTCATCAATACTGCTCGGGGCGAGCTTGTTGATGAAAATGCTTTACTAGCTGCTATTGAGGAGGGTCAGCTTGCGGGTTTAGCTACTGATGTCATAAGTAATGAAACAGATGTAAACCAGCTTGAAAGGTGGAATGCTGCCGCTATCGGGCGTAATGTCATCATTACGCCCCATATAGCAGGCGCAACTTTTTCGGCAATGGCAAGAACAGAACAATTCATTGTCGATAAACTGTTAGCAACTTTGCAAGGGAGAAGACTGAATGATGATGACTGAATACGAATCTAGCGGTCGTACCTTTGTGGTAGCTGAGATAGCGCAGGCGCACGATGGTAGTCTAGGCATACTGCATTCACTAGTAGACGCTGCTGCTAAAGCAGGAGTGGATGCTGTCAAATTTCAGGTTCATATTGCAGAAGCAGAGAGTAGTGCGCTCGAGCCTTTTCGCGTGCTGTTTTCTCCAGTT
>CAZIFS010000095.1:0-1743 GCA_964539165.1 uncultured Rhodoluna sp.
TTACTGCGAACCTACTTCACACAGAAAACGATTTTTCGCTCCGATTTATCTCAAACAATCGGATCAAGTCCATTTTTGATACGCACATTCAATTTGAGCCGGATGCAGTTGGCCGTAAACACTTCACCGTCGGTGGTGCAGGGCTCAGCAGCGTCGATAAACGCAATACGGGAGAGCTTCGCCGCGCGTTTTTGCGCATCTCAAAATGGCTGAATACCTACCTGCACGATTTTGCAGGAAACGATGACGCGCTGAAGGAGCAAGCGCACAAGATGTTGATGACAATCCGAAACAACGTCAAAATTCTAAGAATTTCCGTGATGGATGAAGATGACGCATTCCTACTGTTCGAAACGCTAAATGATCGCGGACTCCGCCTGACACCGAGCGACTTGTTGAAGTCCTTCACTCTGAGGCAGATTGATGACGGAGGTTCGGTCGCAACTGCCGAGGAGGCCCTTGACCGATGGGATGACGCCGTCGAAACGCTAGGCGACTATCCCTTTACAAAATTCCTGAGGCACTTCCTGCTTTCCGTTCAGGGCGAGAAGGTTCAAGTAAGCAAAATTTTCGCGCTGTTCAAGAGTCGAATCAAGCAATTCGGCACAGGCGGGGCACTCCGAGACCTCCACGAGCTAGGTGAAGCGGCTCGAAATTACTCGATCTTGCTAGGCGAGTCGTCATCAGGCGACCAAACCCTGGACAAGGCCATTGTGCGCTTGAACTTGGTTTCTGAAACACATCGCGTAGTGCTCCTCAGGGCCATGAGTTTTCGGTTTGAAAATTCAGCCCTGCGCCGATTGGCGCTTGCTCTGGAGAACTTGTCTTTCCGGTGGGTTCTCACCGGAGGAAACGCGCAGCAAATCGAGGATTTCTACCAAGACATGGCAGAAAAGTTCACGTCTGATGACTTGTCCGAACTTTCGGAGGTGATTCGCGAGGTTCAACTCAAGACTCCCCCCTCGGAAAACGTTCACACCGCAATCGTTCAGAATCCGGCGCGAAAGGACACAAATTTCCAGTTCTACGTGCTGCAAAGATTGAACAAGGCTCAATCGGGAATTGACTTAGTTATTGACCGCCGCAATCTTCACATCGAGCATCTTGCGCCGCAACGACCATTCCAGGACGCAGGTTGGTACGAAAGCGTTGCCCCTCAGAATGCTGTCGTCCCTGGAGACCGGGTTTACGAAGATTTCTTGAACCAGTGGGGAAACCTGACTTTGCTGGAGTGGGAGATTAATTCTTCGGTGGGAAACGCCTCATGGACCGTGAAGCGTGATGGGCGAGACGCAGACAAGGGAATCGTCGATTCAAATGTCGCGATCACAAAAGATCTTGCTAGATGCGCGAGTTGGACTGCAGACATCATTAGTCGCAGGACTGAGTGGATTGCAGATGCAATTGTGGCGATCACGGAACCCAATTCCTACGAAGATGCGCCTCGAATTTCGGCCTTCAAGTAATGCCTCGAAATGAGATTCTGAGGAACGCTTCTCAGCGGAAGTTAACTCGTTTCTCCGAACGCAATTCTCCATATCTCCCGCCGAACAGTGGTAGATCACGGCGTACTTGCAAATGCGCCAAGAGAATCTAGTTCAATCACTCGTAAACTTGTGCCATGACCGAAACATCCCAACCCGCGGACGCTACGGCGGGCACACAGAAAATCAACCAGGTCGCCTTGGGTCCGCGCCGTCAGCACCAGTTCAGCCGGATCGTAATCCACAATCCCGGCATGAC
>CAZIFS010000096.1:0-1715 GCA_964539165.1 uncultured Rhodoluna sp.
CCGGTTCAATGGCAAATTCTTTCCGGTTCTTCGACAGCAGGCTCAACAGTCTTTTCCCTCGTGAGGGAATTAGATGCTGGTGATGTTTTCGATATTCGTCATGAACACATAGGCCCTGATGAAACAAGTGGTGAATTATTAACTCGTTTAGCTCTTGTAGGCAGTAACCAAGTCATCTCTGTGGTTAATGCCATTGCCGCTGGAGAAGCAGAGAAAACTCCACAAGTCGGAGAGCCGAGCTACGCGCGAAAGCTTAGTTCCGAAGATGGACATCTCAATTTCAGTGAAGCTGCACAACAGGTGTACAACCAGCATCGTGGAGTAACTCCAGAACCTGGAAGCTTTGTCCTTGTGGGCGAAGATCGATTGAAAGTTATCGAAGCACGCTTGTCCATTACCGATGTTCCGCAGGGATTCATCAAAATTGTTGATAAGCAGCTCTACTTGGGTTGTTCGTCTGGCTCTCTTTTGTTACTGAGAGTCCAACCCTTTGGAAAGCAGTCAATGAATGCCCTTGATTGGTTTCGCGGGCTCAGGCAGGAAGAAGTGCGTGTTTCGTGACAGAGAATAGAAGCCCTCGATCTCGAACACCACGTCGTTCTCGACCTGTGACCCCAGCTCGCTTAGTTGCTTTTGAAGTACTGATGGCGGTTGACGAAGCTGACGCCTATGCCAACCTTGCACTTCCAGCGAAGATTAAAGAATTTAACCTCAGCTCCAACGATGCAGGACTAGCAACCGAGCTCACATATGGAACCTTGAGGATGGAAGGTTTCTATGACCGTGTGATTGCTAATGCAGCTGCACGTGATCTCAACACTATTGATCTAGTCGTCCTGAATATTCTTCGGCTTGGTGTTCACCAATTACTCAATATGCGAGTGGCAACGCACGCTGCTGTTGATGAGAGCGTGAACCTCGCCGAACATATGGCTTCACTTGGTGCCGTCGGTTTTGTTAACGCAGTACTGCGTCGGGTAAGCCGTCATGATCTCCAAGATTGGCAAGAATTTGTCACAAGGGATATCGGCAACACTGAAGAGCGGTTGGCCATTGTGTATTCACATCCAGTCTGGATTGTGCGTGCACTAAAACAATCCCTTGAATCAGAAGGTCGCAGTGAAGAACTCGAAGATCTGCTTGCCGCAGATAATCTCAACCCCACAGTGACCCTTGTCGAACTTCCAGGCTTCGTAGAGACAGACGACGAAGCTGAAGGAGAACCCACTCGTTACTCCCCGCTGGGAATGAGCCTCAGTACTGGAGGTGACCCCACACGCTTTGAACGTGTGAGAAAAGGATTTGTTCGGGTGCAAGATGAGGGCTCTCAACTTGCTGCCCTTGTTCTTTCTCGATTGAGTGAAATCACTGACCATGAAAAATGGCTTGACTTATGTGCTGGACCCGGTGGTAAAGCAGCATTGTTAGCTGCTGAAGCACAGCTCGCAGGTGCTGACTTCACAGCTAATGAACTCAATTCCGCACGCGCTGAGCTCGTTCGTAAAGCACTTGCCATCATTCCAGATGTTCACGTACAAACTGGTGATGGAGTTCTTGTCGGGGAAGATTTTCCCAATACCTTTGATCGCATTCTCGTAGATGCTCCGTGCACCGGACTTGGTGCACTAAGGCGCAGGCCAGAGGCACGTTGGAGGAAATCTCCCAAGGATGTTGGTGATCTAACCGGTCTTCAGTCACAGCTACTCGCCAGTGCT
>CAZIFS010000097.1:0-1687 GCA_964539165.1 uncultured Rhodoluna sp.
GAAGCCAGCGATACCTTCCTAGTTGCAAACCAAGCCGTTAAGTGGGATAATTCTTGGCTCTAAACTCTCGCTCAGCTATTGACCCGAGGTGGTATACGCACAATCGGGGCATTGAGCGTTCCCTAGAGCTTTGTTCAATCGAGATCTACAATCCAGCCAGCGCAGACAGTGTTTACGATGCCGAGAGTAATACTTGGTCAAACGAGACAGTTTTACTTTGGACTGGCAAGGCTCGCATTCAGCCTCGCTCTGCCTCTGTGCGACTAGGCGCTATGGGCACAGTTATGACGGCCGTTGATCCCGGCGCTAGCCAGATTATGGAAGTCCACATCGGGCTTCGCGAGAACCAGCTCTCCGGCTCTGAGGGCGCTATGCCAGATCTAAGGCCCGGCCACAGGATGCTTGTGACTGCATCGCCAATCGACCCAGCACTTTTGAACTTCGAGTTCGTGCTTCGCTCGATTATCAACAGCTCAAATCCTTGGCACAGACTGCTGCTGTGCGAGGTGAATCAAGAACTGAATCCGAACAATGGCTAAGGCTAAGGTAAAGTTCAGCAAAGACCTAAGCCAATTGCTTCCAGCTCCAGGTCAGCGCACTAGATTTCCACATTTACAAAAGATCGTAGATGACACTAAGGTGGCGCTTAGAGAAGCTGCTAGGGCTGGTGAAGAGGCCATGAAGGAAAGGGTGCTAAACAGCCCTCCTACTGGTTCTAAGTCGGACGATGGCAAGCGTGTAGACACTTGGACAATGTATGACAGTATCAGCCGTTCAAGAGTCCGTGAGGGCAAGCAGAAAGATCGTAGAAGACGCACTGGTGCTTCAGTAAGCTTTGGTTTTCCAGCAGACGAGAATGGTAACATTAAAGATGCACCAATGACTCCAACCAGAGTTCAAGCTAACGAGAGGTGGCGCTCCGACCCAAATTACTTTGTAATGCAGGAATACGGAGATTCAATGTTTGACGAAGCTTTCTATCCCGGTATGTTTTCGCAGCAAGCTGGTATGGATGCGGCCAAGGTTGCGTTTGATTCTTACATGAAGAGGAAGGGCTATAAGTAATGGCACTCTCACTACTACCTATTCAGGATGAAATTGTGCTGGAACTAAAAGAGCTTCCGCAGACTGTTTACGAGAATGGTGTTCCAGATGACGCATCGCTCGAATACTCAAATGGCACCATGCTTCCTTTTATCGTGCCTTTCTTTGGTGGTTACGCAAGAGCGACTGACGGCCGTGGCATAACCTCAGTGAGGCAAGACCTTGGAGAAAGCTACTGCATTATTCAGTGTGTTGGTCCGACCGAGCGTTCGGCTCGTCAAGTGGCCGATCTGGTGCGGGATAAGTTAACTGGCTTTGTGCCTAGCGACGCTGGCGAGCTAAAGCCAGTAAGTAACTCCAGGGTTGTGCTTCCAGACTTTACCTCACGCCCCGCCAAATACACTTCAGAAGTTACATTTAGGTATGTGGTAAACACGAATGTGGTATCATAATAGAGATTAGGAAGGACTTTTATGGCGCTGTTCAGACACAAAGTCACTGGTGAGCTAGTCTCACGCCCGGCACACTACGCCGATCACAAAGTTTTGGGTAAGAACCTTGAGCTTGTTTCTACTGAGGAAGCACAGATCGAGGTAGCCGCTCCTGCGAAGAAGCGCTCTACCAAAAAGACAGCTGAGTATAT
>CAZIFS010000098.1:0-1616 GCA_964539165.1 uncultured Rhodoluna sp.
AGGATCCACCTGAAGACGATGAACCACCAGAGGATGAACCTCCACCCGACGACGACCCGCCTCCTGTGGAGCCACCTCCACCCGCGCTGGTTCGTGCACCACCCGAAGACGATCCGCCGCCCGACGACGACCCACCCGCGCTACTGCTCGCACCGCTCGGGGTCGCGGTACGAGCGGCGCCGGAGGCGCTGGAGGATGCGGACGCGCTTGCCGATGCGGATGCCGATGCACCGGCTGCAGCCGCTGCTCCTGCTGCCGCAGCGGCGCTGGCGACGGCCGCCGTCGCTGCTGCGGCCGCCGACACGAGCGCGACCGACGCGACGACACTGGAGACTTCTTGGACAGTTTCCGTCACTTCTTCGACGGGCACGTTTTCGGCCGCGTTGATTCCCATTTCCTCGTAGAACGCGAGGTCGTCCTCAAGGGCGCTCTCTTTCTCCGCAGCACTAGGTTCACCCTCGCGCATGTCTTCGAGAATTCCGGTTGCGGTGATTTCAAACCATGTCACCTGGCTGAGCTGCGAACCGTCAGCGGCAACAGTGTCAAGGGTGATCGAGTGCCATCCCGGTTCGAGGTTATCGGGGATGTTGACCCGTTGGTTGAGGGCGCCGATTGAGGGTACAGTTCCCTCGGCAACGATTTGTGGGGTGGATCGAACGGTGACGGTGTAGCGTTCGCCAGGCTCGAGGCCCTTTGACTCGACCACGACCGGAGCACCAAGGGCAGGTTCACCGATGTCGACCGCCATCCGGATGATGGCCTCGGGTGCCGCGATTGTTAATGCCACGGGCGAGGACGTCGTGGTTCCTTGATCGTTTGTGGCGGACACCGTAAACGTGAAGTTTCCCGCCTGGACGGGGGTTCCGGAGATGCGTCCGCTTGCCGAGTCAATCTCCATTCCGTCAGGCAACGCGCCGGAAGCGATGGAGTACCTCGGTGCGGGATACGCGGTGGACGTCGCACTTCCCGACATCGAGGCTCCCAACACTCCGCTGTCCGGTCACGAAACGTTCGGCGTCGACGGCACCGAACGCGACGCAATCGTCAACGGCATCGGGCATGTGCCTCGGTAGGTTGTCGCGGTGACGGTGAAGGGGAACTCGCCCGTGGCGGACGGGGTTCCGGTGATTGCACCCGTCGTCGCGTCGAGAGTCAGTCCGGTGGGGAGTCGACCCGAACTGAGCGAGTATCTCGCGAGGGGGAACGCCGTCGCTCTCACGCTGTCGGTGTAGGTCCGGCCAACGGTCGCAATGGGTGCAATCGTCGTAGCCACGCCCGTAGGAACCGCGTCGATTGCGAGAGTGTAGGTCGGTCCCGTGAATGCGTAGTACCCGACAGAATTGATGCCGATTTGGAACGTGTAGGTTCCCGTCGTCGTTGGCGTACCGGTGATCGCGCCGGTAGCAGCGTTCAAGGCAAGTCCGGGGGGAAGTGCACCGCTTGCGACGGTGTGAATCCCCGCGGGGTACATGCGATAGGTCACGCCGTCAGTGAAGGGCACATTGACCATCGTCGCCATCGGAATCACCGCATCGAGCGCAACCGGCGCTTCCGAGACGACAACCGTGTAGGTGGTCGTGTCGATCGACGTTGTGGCCGAGTTCATGGTGGCGTTA
>CAZIFS010000099.1:0-1587 GCA_964539165.1 uncultured Rhodoluna sp.
CTTAACGTTTGGACGAGCTGGCTTAGCCTGTACGTAAGGGTCAGTTCCACCCTTAGCATTACCGGTCTTCTTCATCAGCTTGCCTGTGGTGCCTTCAGCCGACGCGTTCTTAGCGTTAGCTGAGCTGTGCCCCATGGTAGGGAACTTGCTTTTTGGTTGGTCCATGATTACCTCTTTGGCCTAAAGGGTTAGTACTTTAACAATACAGCGTGTAAGCCCGTTAGTCTTAGCTAACTGAATTTACTTTAAATACGATCGCGCTGATCGTGTCCCCGTTGCTTTCTACGGATGCAAAGCCTGGGACGCAGACTAGGCTGATTCCGCGAGGGGCCGTGTATCCGCTGGCAATGGCAATTGCCTTTACCGCTTGGTTTACTGCTCCCGCGCCTACAGCGCGTAGTTTACAGGTGCCATTCTCATAAATGGCGTGCGCAATAGCTGAGGCAACCGACTGTGGGTTGCTTCCGGCTCCTACGCGTAGGAATTGCTCTTCTGTTGTTTCAGACATAATACCTCTATTTGTATACGGATCTCCCGATACTATTACTATAAAGGTAGTTAATACTTATTTACGGGTTAAATGACGGAAATTCTTTTTCCCAGACTTCGTCCAAAATCATCAAACCGATAATTGCGTAATTGGCCATGTCGATAAAACTGTCTCTAAGGCTCTCGTTTTGAGGGGCCACGTTGCTGTCGTACAGGTGGCTGATGCGGGCCAACTTGTCGTGCATGCGGACTCTTAGGCCGTTAATAGGCCCTCCAGGGCTGTGGCTGATGTTCTTTGGTCCGTAGTCTCGGTGCTTCTTAACTAGCAATTCCTCGGCCTCTTTAAACCGCTCGGCGAGCGCCTCCTCAAAGTCGGCATCAATTACTATTTGTTTTAGTCGTTCTGTTTCTCGCATTATTTTTTACCTCGTGGTTTCTTAGGGGTTGGGATTGTAGGTGTAGACTCTGGCAATTCTCCGCCGTGGCACGGGCACCCGCAGGTGTGAGTAGTGAACTCGTGCGGGCAGGTACTGTGGTAGTTAGTTAGGCACCAGCCTGAGTGGTTAGTCCCCATTTGGGACCTCCCTTCCGATAATGATAAACGCAATACCTATGGCATCTAGTATTAGTGTAGTCAGGGTTATACCGCTAAACACCATGCCGCTTATCCCCACAAATAGCACGCCTACACCGACGCACTTGATCATAAACCTAGTCATCGTAGTTGTAATCCATGTCGTGCAGGTCAAGTTGCATTGCTGCTCCCATTATAGCGACGATGGCAACAGCGGTTAGAAAAATGAGTACGAACAGCACAAGGACAGCTATTAGTAAAATCTCAACCATCTTTTTATCTTTCTTATTAGCCGGCTAATGCAGGATTGCTTCGGCTGGTGGTGACCGTATATCACTTCTCGCGATACTTCGGGTCTTGGATGTTGTGGTATATCTCTTTTTCATACGCGAGGTCGCACTTACCTGCGGCAAGGTGGGCCAGCGCATACGAGTCTGCGGCGTTGTCATCGGTGAATTCTACGCCCCATTTTTTATAGACGCTCAGGAGGATTTGGTTTTTCTGCACTCCATTACCTTTACCTG
>CAZIFS010000100.1:0-952 GCA_964539165.1 uncultured Rhodoluna sp.
GTGATGAGACCAGGTGTGTTGGATGCGGTTACTGCTCAAGAAGAAGAGGTGCAGGAAATGAGAGCTCTAATTGCTGAGGGTTTTGATAATATGGTTTCCATATACGAAGATTTAAATCGATTTAGTACAGATCTATTGTTTTGAGAGAAACACTTTTGCTTATATAATATCTATATATGCAAACTTCTGGAGAACAAGAGCAAAAAAAACAAAATGAATTAATTAATAAGGTTGACAATGTTAGTAAACTAATTGAAGCCACAAAAGTCGAAGGCATTAAAAACTCAGTTAATGAAGCAATTAAAAAAATGAATGACAGTTTGAGAAATGTTTGTGACGAAATGATAAAACACCAAGATAAACTGAATGCAATTGAAAGTCATATTGAAACTATTAACGCCATTTTATAAAAAAATATAGTTTTTATTTTCCTATTATATAATATAGTAAAATATAATATGTCAAATAATACATCAACAGAAGATGAAAATTATTGTGTGTGTAATTGTTTGGATTTTACCGATGATTTCTGGAAAAAATATAAACACCACAGCGGAAAAGTTAGTATCGGTATTTCTATATTAGGCGGTGTTGGCGCTGTATTGTCTGGCGTTAGTATTGTAGCAAGTTCCATTGTTATAGGTGTAACAAATGTGGCCATATTCTTTTCTGGTTTGGCATACGAAAAATTAAATAATCAAGCGAAACAAATAATAGATGAAAATATTTCTTTACAAAATGATAAAAATGAATTAGTCAAACGATTAACCGTTTATAATTTCCCTCAATCCATAACATCACAAAGTAACACACCACAAAATATAAGTACATCAACATCGCCCCTTCCTACGCCTTTTAATACTGAAATATATTTTAATAATTCAAGAAATTTAAATGAACCACTAAATTAAAATAAATATATTTATTATAAATTTTCTATTGTAAATATATA
>CAZIFS010000100.1:962-1559 GCA_964539165.1 uncultured Rhodoluna sp.
TTTGCTTTATCCTTTATCACATATGCTGTAAAGCGATTTTGTGCTCCTAGACTAGCCACTAGTCTGATAATTAGTTTGTTTTGTCTTTTTATTTATATTTTATACATCCTAACTAACTTTTTATTGTAGCCAGTCTATTTTCTATCATACTGCATTGAGAGAGATGTCTGAATTATCTGAAGTTCAGATAGAGATGTAGACTGGCTCAAGATAAATAGTTTAATGAAAACAAAATACTTCATCGCCTGGAATCCAGGCTAAACTCAAATTCGAATATGCATCATGTAAAATTATGTAAAAAGTATATATATATAAATGAATGAAACTATTCGCAATAAAGTTGCATTATTGTTAGATATTGACAATGTAAAACCAAATGAAAAAGAAAAAATATTATTGAAAGGTTCATCTTTCCTATCTTCAACAAAATATATAACAGAATTAAAAAATATATTAGATGGTGTTTTTAATGCTCCAGATGGTTTTGAAATTAGCAGTGAAATATCCCGTATTATTTTGGG
This sequence comes from uncultured Rhodoluna sp., assembly GCA_964539165.1. GTDB lineage: Bacteria > Actinomycetota > Actinomycetes > Actinomycetales > Microbacteriaceae > Rhodoluna. Next base: position 1,484 of record CAZIFS010000100.1, read on the forward strand.
AATATTAAAATTAAATGACAAATGCACATATACAAAAAATATAAATAATGATAGATTAAAATATATTATATATGGC